>NZ_DATMRV010000130.1:0-8917 GCF_035565795.1 Pseudorhodoplanes sp. | reverse complement strand
CAGTTCTCCGCGACCGCCGACCGCGGATCGAAAAGCAAGCGCGGGGTCATCAACACCGACAATTCGATCGACCTTGCTGCGATGGCGCTGCAGGTCGGCGCGACCTTCGTCGCCCGCTCCTTCTCCGGCGACAAGAAGCAGCTGGTGCCGATCATCAAGGCCGCCATCGAGCACAAGGGCGCCGCCTTCCTCGACGTCATCTCGCCATGCGTCGCGTTCAACAACCACGCCGGATCGACCAAGAGCTTCGACTATGTGCGCGAGCACAACGAGGCGGTGAACCGGCTGGACGTGATATCCGCACGCGCGCCGATCGCGGTCGATTATGCGGAAGGGTCGGTGCAGATCGTGGAGCAGCATGACGGCTCGAGGCTTGCGCTGCGGAAGCTCGGCGCTGATTACGAAATCCATGATCGCTACGCCGCGATGGCCTTCCTCCAGAAGCACGCGGCGAAAGGCCAGATCGTGACCGGGGTTCTCTACATCGCCGAAGACCCGCAGGACCTGCACAGCTCGCTGAAGACGGTGGCGAAGCCGCTCAACACACTGAGCGAGAAGGAGCTGTGTCCCGGCTCTGCAGCGCTCGACAGGATCAACGCCGGATTGCGCTGAGCCGTATCGAACCGCAAGACGCGCGTGGCGACCATGCCGTGGCGGCCATGCTGCGGCACCCAAGCCTTGCCACGTCATCGCAGACGCAGCATGGTCCCGCCTCCCTTCAGGAGGATTGCATGACTCGCCGCAAACTCGGACGCTCGAACCTATCCATCGCCCCGATCGTGTTCGGCGGCAACGTGTTCGGCTGGAGCGCCGACGAGAAGACCTCTTTCAGCCTGCTCGACGCCTTCGTCGATGCCGGCTTCAACGCGATCGATACCGCGGACGTCTATTCGCACTGGGTGCCCGGTAACAAGGGCGGTGAATCGGAGACCATCATCGGTCGCTGGCTGAAGGCGCGCGGACGACGCGACGATGTGCTGATCTTCACCAAAGCCGGCGGCGACATGGGTTCGGGCGCGTCCCTCAAGGGCGACTATGTGATCCGCGCCGCAGAGGCGTCGCTGCGCCGGCTGCAGACCGACACCATTGATCTGTATCAGACGCATTTCGACGATCTCACCACCGCGCCGGACGAAACGCTGAGGGCCTACGCAACGCTGGTTGAACAGGGCAAGGTGCGCGTCCTCGGCGCGTCCAATGTCAGTCCGGAACGGCTTCGGGAGTCGCTTGCGGCAAGCAAGACGCTCGGCATTCCGCGCTACGAGACGTTGCAGCCGCTCTACAATCTCTATGACCGCGCAGGCTTCGAGCGTGACTACCAGGCGCTGTGCGAACAGGAGCAGCTCGGCGTCATTCCCTATTACGCGCTCGCACGCGGCTTCCTGTCCGGAAAGTACCGTTCGAAGCAGGACCTCTCCAAGAGCGCGGCGCGCGGGGCGGCGAACGAGAAGTATCTCGACGCGCGAGGCCTGCGCATTCTGGATGCGCTGGATGCTGTGGCGGCGAGACATGCGGCAAAGCCAGCGCAGATCGCGCTTGCCTGGTTGCTGGCGCAACCGACCATGGCCGCACCGATCGTCAGTGCGACCAGCCTTCCGCAGCTCGCTGAGTTGCTGAAAGCCCCCGAGATCAAGCTGACCGCTGACGACGTCGCCGCCCTGAATGACGCAAGCGCAGAAGCCTCACCGCCGCCGCCCGCCTAGCCTGACCGGTCGCGCAGCCGCCGTTGTGGGCGCTCGCTGCGCGAGCGTCAGCGATTGACGCAACTTTGTGTGAAAGAGCCGATCTGCCCCGGCCCGACGCCCTGCCCGGTGCCGGACATGATGCAGCTCTGGGCGCGATCCTGAAACGTCTGTCCCGCCGGACGCCCCGGAGCGATCGCCGGCAAACCGCCGGTGCCGGCGACGCCGGGCACGACCGTCGGAGGCGATGACGGATACGCCATGCTCGGCGCGGTCGGCATCGGCTGCACCGTACCCAGCGGCGTCAGTGGCGAGCGGTAAGTCGGAATCGTCGAATACGTGGACGAGCCCCGGCGCACGCGCCGTGGGGTGGTCGTTGCCGCTTGCTTGGGTGCTGCGGCGGGCTGCGCCTTTGGCGGCGGCGCTGGGCGCACCCGCTGGGTCGCGCGCCGCTGGCCCGGTTCGTTGACGATCGAAAACGGGAAGCCGTCGTTGCCCTGCGCATGCACCGCAGGAACCGGAAGTCCGAGCAAAATCAACGCTAAAGCGGCAAAAGTGAAACGCGTCCGCATGTCGCTCATCCGATCCCTGAGGTCCGTCAGGACGGTCTCCCAACCACCCATATAGGAACTCAGAGCGACGGTTTCAGGTCCTTGCGGCGCGATCAGTCCTCCGGAGCGTCCTCGATCGGATCGTAGCGCGTCGGGTCGAGGCCGATCAGGTTGAAGCTCTGCAGCATGTGCGGCGGCAGCGGTGCGGTCGCGTCGATGGTGCCGCCGCGCGGATGCGGCACCACGATGCGACGCGCGAGCAGATGCAGACGGTTCTGCATGCCACCCGGCAATTGCCAGTTCTCGATGTCGAAGTATTTCGGATCGCCGACGATCGGGTGCCCGATATGCGCGAGCTGCACGCGCAGCTGATGCGTACGGCCGGTCACCGGCTTGAGCGACAGCCAAGCGAGCCGTTGCGCCGCCGTCTCGACCACCGCGTAATAGGTGACCGCGTGGCTCGCACCCTCTTCGCCATGCTGGGCGACCCGCATGACGGAATCGTCCTGACGCTCCTCCTTGGCGAGATAGGTTGAGATACGCCCCTGCCGCGGCTTCGGCACACCTGGCACCAGCGCCCAGTAAATCTTGCGCGCCGAACGCGAGCGGAAGGTCTTTGCGAGCGCGGCCGCCGCAAAGCGCGACTTGGCGATGAGAAGACAGCCGGCCGTATCCTTGTCGAGCCGGTGCACCAGACGCGGACGTTGTCCGTCTTTTGTCGGGATCGCGCCCAGCATTCCGTCAATATGGCGGGTTGTCCCCGAACCGCCCTGCACCGCAAGCCCCATCGGCTTGTTTAGGACCATCACGTCATCGTCTTCGTACAGCGTGATGGATTTGAGGAAGTCGCGCGTCTCGTTATCGTGCGCGCCCTCGCCGCGAGGCTTGTCCGGATCGAGACGCAGCGGCGGAATACGAACCGACTGCCCAGCTTCGAGCCGATCCTTCGGCTCGACGCGCTTGCCGTTCACCCGCAACTGGCCTTTGCGGATAACGCGCTGAATATGGCTGAACGACAGCCCCGGAAACCGTGCCTCGAGAAAGCGATCGACTCGCATCGCGTTTTCGTCGGGCGTGACGGTCACGGTCTGCACCACCGTGCTGAGTGGTGCGAGTTCCTCAGCCGGCGGGGACGAGACGGGCTCGTATGCAGCCGGCCTTGATCCGCCCGATCGCGACTTGTCCGGCCTTGACCGGTCCGACCTGAACTTGTCCGGCCTGGAGCGGTCTGATCTGAAATCGTCCGACCTGGACGCACCCGGTCTCGGCCCGGACCGCTTTGATGCTCCACCTGCCCGGTGTGTCCGCTGCGGTTCGGATGCTTCAGATCGGGGTTGATGCTTTCCTTTGAACGGACGCCCGCGCTTCTCGCCACGCTCAGGACGTTCAGACCGGTCACGGTCCGACCGTTCGTACTTGCCGGAACGGCCAGCGCCGTCGGAACGACCGAACGTGTCTGAACGGTCAGGCCTGCCGAAACGCCCGGGCCTCGGCCCCGTCCTCCTGGACTCGCCAGCGTCACCGAATTTGCGCGGGGGCTCGGAGGCCTCGGAGCGGTAATCCGGCTTCGACCTGAACGGACGCGCGGGCTTCTCGCTACGCTCCGGACGATCAGACCAGTTACGATCGAAACGCTCGTACTTGCCAGGACGGCCAGCGCTATCGGAACGGCTGAACTTGTCTGAACGCTCAGGCCTGCCGGGACGTCCGAGCCTCGGCCCGGTTCTCTTCGATGCGCCCGCACCGCCGAATTCACGCCGCGGCTCGGCCGACTCGGATCGGAAATCCGGCTTCGACTTGAACGGACGCCCGGGCTTGCCGGGACGCTCTGGACGGTCGGGGCGCCCGAATTTCGCAGGGCCGCCGGCCTTGCCGAAAGGCTTGTCAGAACGGCCGGGCTTGTCCGACCGCCCGGACTTTGACGGACGGCCGCGATCGGGGCGGCGTTGATGTGGTGATGACGGGCCTTTGGGACGAGAGTTCATGGCCGCGCCATAGCACACTCCGCCGCGCGAACGCGAACTTCGTAGGCTAGCGCGCAATCACCGGAACCGGCTCCTCGACCACTCGCGGTTTCGCCCCCGCAAGCTGGACCACCGCCTTCAGCATTCCGGTACCGGGCGTCGCGCCAGCCTCGAACTGGCCGACGAAGGATTGCTCGAACGGATTGTTCGGATCCGACGCACCGGGATCCGGCTGAAGCTTGATCGCCACTTCCCGCCCGTCCGGCATGCGCCGGGTCAGCTTGATCGCGCTGCCGTCCACGCGCGTCCGATCGCCGAGCCGCAGATGGACATGCACCTTGCAGATGTCGCCGGTACGATACAGCGGCTCGTCCGGCTCGACCTTGACTCCGACGAGGTCCGTGAGACTTCCATCCAGCGCGCGCATCTTGCCGCGCTCGCGAACGCGGACGGTCGCGAGCGCTTCATCGACACCCTTGATCAGCGCGACCTGCAGAAATTCCTGAATCTGCGGATCGCTCAGGATGTGCTGATGATCGGCGAAGCTCGTCGGATGCAACGGCCGCCGCTCGAGCACCGCGCTGTTGCGGATCACGGTGCCGTCGCCGGCCCAGGTGTTCTCGACCTTGAGCACGGACACGCCGTCGACTGTCTTGAATGCGGCGCGCTCCGGTGTGCGCTGATCGACGCCAACAAGCAGCACGTCCTCGATGCCCTTCGGCATGGCGGTGGCGACGAGCGCTTCAAGTTTCTGGATTCGGACGAAGGTTCGCTGCAGGTCGGGCATGGTCGCGGTATCGACCCCGTCCCAGTGAAGGCCCATCCAGGTCTCCGCCTTCGCCGGATTGAACGCCACCGCACCGGCGTCGCAGCAGGCTTGGTACCGCGGCATCAGTTCGAAAATCGACGGAAACGACAGCATCGTGCGCCGGAATCCGTCGAGGCCGCCCATCGCATGGTTCAGCGGTCCCCAGCCCTTCTCGACCGTCTGGAAGACTTTGACCGAGCCCTGGAACGGAGCGCCGGCGCTGAACAGCCGCGCCACCCGTTCACCGCCATCGCCCTCGACGACATAAGCGCGCGCGACCAGCGCACCCATCGAATGCGCGAGGATATCGACCTTGCCGTCCGGCACTTTCTCGCGAACGAAGACCTCGAGCGCCTTCGCATTATCGAAGACCGAGCGCCGCCAGTCATAGGCGAACACGAACAGGGTCTTGCCCTCGCGATAGCCCGTCTTCTCGAGATGGCGGATGATCGGCGCGTAGACGTCCTGCTTGTAGAGCCCGAGGAAAACGATCTCGCGCAGCACTCCGCAGGGTCTGATCGAATCGTCCGCACCGGACTCGTTGGACAGCCGGATGGTCGGAAATTGCCGGAGCGCACTCACCGTGCCCCACACGACCTGCGCGGTCTTCGGACTGGACGGATCCGGACGGCACAGCCGGGACCCGAGCAGGCCCGGAATGAGGATCAGCGGCCGCTCGGGTTGCACGATCGCGGCACGCGACTGCGCAGCCACCGGCTGCACGGGCAGCGCGATCGCGCCCGCAAGCAGCGCAAAGGCAGCGCCCGCGTATCCGAGACAGGCAAGGCTGACCTTGATGCCCAAGTTATCTCTCCCGGCTTGGGTATGGGCTTGCACAAATCCTAGCAAAAAACCGGGGACCGTCATCGGCTTGGCCGTCCCAGTTTCGTGATCAGGAATCTGTCGCGCCGCGCGCCCCAACGGTTCAAGGCGCATCGTCCCACCGTCGCATTGCGGCAGGGATTGTGGCATGCAGGGCGCTCCGCAACAGGCCACGTTTGCATTGTGCATCGCACCGCGACAGGCCGATCACAGGTTTCGTCCATGCTTCCTGATATCGCCGAGAAAATTGCGGCCATCGGCCGCGTCATCGATCCCGCCAAGACCGGAGCGATCTACGCCCCCTTCCACGACACTGAGCCGTATGCGGGGATCGAGGTGACGCGCGACATCAAATACGGAGCCGCGGACCGCAATCTCCTCGATGTGTTCGTCGCGAAAGATGCGGAAGGTCCGCGTTCGGTGCTGATGTTCGTGCATGGCGGCGGGTTCACCGGCGGCAACAAGGCGACGCCGGGCTCGCCGTTCTACGACAACGTGCCGCTGTTTGCCGCGCGTAGCGGCTTTGTCGGCGTCAACATGACCTATCGGCTCGCCCCGGATCATCCATGGCCGGCGGGTCCGGAGGATGTCGGCGCTGCGGTGCGCTGGGTGATCGATAACATCGCGTCATATGGCGGCGACCCGGCAAAGGTCGTGCTGTTCGGACATTCCGCGGGCGCGACGCATGCCGGAACCTACGCGGCGATGCCGCAATTCCATGGGCCGAAGGGCCTTGGCATTGCCGGACTGATCCTGACATCCGGAATCTACGACATCACCGATTTTCCGGTGAATGACGGCTATCGCTCCTATGTCGGTAGCGACACGTCTCTCTATGCCGAACGTTCGCCGATCGCGGGACTGAGCAAGCTGCCGATCCCGTCCATGGTGGTGTACGCGGAGCTCGATCCGCCGCCCTTTGTCGGGCAATTCGAAAAGCTCGTCGCGGCGATGGCGCAGGCGCCGGGCGGAAAGCCGAGAACACTGATGCTGCCACAACACAGCCATCTCTCGCTCGGTTACGCGATCGGGACCGATGACACCGTGTTGACCGGACCGGTCGTCGAATTCGTCAACGGCCTGAAATAGGCTTGCGCGATGCCCGCTCTCCAAAAAGGGACCCGGCGCGCCAGGGCGGCCGGGCCAAGGATGGAGAGCAGCGCCCGTTCAGGACGCTGAGCCCGGAGAACACGCAAAACCGGGCACAGCGTCCATAAACGGCTTCGCAGGGCCTGACTGTGAGCCAGCTCACATTGGGCCGATATGGTTCCGAAGGAGCGCCGCTCCGGGCGCCGTTACCGGCAGCGCTGCATGTCGCCCGCAACCGTCTGATCCCAGGTGACGTGGAGCTTGCTGCCCTTCAGCTGAAGACCGATCGGCATCACGCGCGAACTGCCCTGCTGAAAGCACTGGGCCTGAAGATAAAGCCCGTTTCCGATGCGGTAGGATTTCTTGATCGAACAGGACGACTGATACCAGTCGACCGAACGCTCCGTGATGACGAGCGGAGTGGTCTGGGCGGTTTGTCCGAAGCCCTTGCAGCCCGCGGCCTCAATGGACCACCGGCCCATGAACAGCGGATCGGTGGCAAGCGCAGCGCCGCTGCCAAGCCATAGCGTCAAGCCGCAAAGTGCAGCGCAGCAGATGACTCGCACGGCAACTCACCCCCCGGACTTATCTTTTCTCAGCTTCGCCCAGTAATCCAGCCGCTTTCTGATCTCACGCTCGAAGCCCCGTTCCGGCGGATCGTAAAAGGTCTGTCGCGGCAGCGCGTCCGGGAAATAATTCTGACCGGAGAAGGCTTCCGCCGTGTCGTGGTCGTAGGCGTAACCGCGCCCGTAACCCTCATCCTTCATCAGGCGCGTCGGTGCGTTGAGGATATGCTTTGGCGGCAGCAGCGAACCGTGCTGCTTCGCGGTCCGCATTGCCGCGCCATACGCCATATACGCGGCGTTGGATTTCGGCGCGGTAGCGACATACAGTACCGCCTGCGCGATCGCGAGTTCGCCTTCCGGCGAACCGAGAAAGTCATAGGCATCCTTCGCCGCGTTGCAGATCACCAGCGCCTGCGGATCGGCGAGGCCAATGTCCTCCACCGCCATCCGCACCACGCGCCGCGCGATATAGAGCGGGTCTTCGCCCGCGTCGAACATGCGCGCGAGATAATAGAGCGCAGCGTCGGGATCGGAACCGCGCACCGATTTGTGCAGGGCGGAGATGAGGTTATAATGCCCGTCCTGCCCCTTGTCGTAGATCGGCGCACGCCGTTGCACGATCTCCTGCAGCGCCGCCTCATCGAAAACCTCGCCCGGGCGCGCCGCACGCCAGACTTCCTCCGCGAGCGTGAGCGACGCGCGGCCATCGCCGTCAGCCATGCGGATCAGCGAATTGCGAGCGTTGTCATCGAGCGGCAGCGGCTTACCTTCGATCTCCTCGGCGCGCGCGAGCAGCTTGCCGACAGCGTCCGCATCAAGCGAACGGAACACGAGGACGCGCGCGCGCGACAGAAGCGGCGCATTCAGTTCGAAGGACGGATTCTCGGTGGTCGCGCCAACAAGCGTGATGGTGCCGTCTTCCATCACAGGCAGAAACGAGTCCTGCTGCGCGCGATTGAAGCGGTGGATCTCGTCCACGAACAGCAGCGTGCCCTGCCCGGCCTCGCGCCGTGCGCGCGCCTGTTCGAACACCTTCTTCAGATCGGCGACGCCGGTGAAGATCGCCGAAATCTGCTCGAATTGCAGATCGGTTTCGAGCGCTAGCAAGCGGGCGACCGTGGTTTTGCCGGTTCCCGGCGGACCCCAGAAAATGAGCGAGCCGAGTGAGCGGCTTGCAAGCATCCGCGTCAGAATGCCGTCAGTTCCAAGCAGATGATCCTGGCCGACGACTTCGGAGAGCTTTTGCGGACGCAGCTTGTCCGCCAGCGGACGCGGCGTCGCCTTGTCGAGCCCTGCGGCGGTGAACAGGTTCGGCCCGCTTTGTTTCGCGCGGGTTGTCATGCTGCGTCAGCCCGGAAATTGCGCCGTGACCTGCCGGCCTCCCCGCAGGATGGTGATTTCCCACATCCGCAAGGGATCACGTGTCAGCTTTTCG
>NZ_DATMRV010000129.1:0-19440 GCF_035565795.1 Pseudorhodoplanes sp. | reverse complement strand
CGCCCGCGCGGACGAATTGCTCGATCTCGTGCAACTGCCGCCCGGTACGTTCAGGGATCGCCTTCCATCGGAATTGTCCGGCGGTCAGCGTCAGCGGGTCGGTGTCGCGCGCGCCATCGCCGCAGAGCCGCACGTCGTGCTGATGGATGAGCCTTTCGGAGCTCTCGATTTGCGGACGCGCGACGCACTCAGCCGCGACTATCGCAAGCTGCACCATACCCTTGGCCTCACCACCGTGATGATCACCCATGACGTGATTGAGGCCGTGCTGCTCGCGGACCGGATTGCCGTACTGCATGACGGCCGGGTCGCCGCCTTCGGCACGCCGCACGATCTCATGAGCGGCAATACGAGCGCCGACGTTCGCGCGCTGATGGACATGCCCCGTCGGCAGGCGGAACGACTGACCGCGCTGATGCGCGACGGTGGCGCCTGATGTTTCGCAATCCCGCCTTTGCCGATGCGTGGTCGCGGCTGCCGGATTATCTCGGACAGCATGTGCTGGTGAGCCTGACCGCGCTCGCACTCGGGCTTGCGATCAGCTTTCCGCTCTCGCTCTACGCTGTCCGGCGGCCCCATCTGCGCACCGCCCTGCTCGCGGTGGCGAGCATCGTGCAGACGATCCCCGGCCTCGCCCTGCTCGCGCTGTTCTATCCGCTTTTGCTCGCCATCGCCGCGCTGACCACGCGCGCGTTCGGCTTCGACTTTTCCGCGCTAGGCTTTCTGCCGTCGGTTCTCGCGCTCGCGCTGTATTCGATGCTACCGGTGATCCGCAACACCATCACCGGCATCGAAGGCGTCGACCCCTCCCTGCGCCGCGCCGCGCAGGGCGTCGGCATGACGGAACGGCAATCGCTGTTCATGGTGGAATTGCCGCTCGCCATGCCGGTCATCATGGCGGGTATCCGCACCGCCGCCGTCTGGGTCATCGGCACAGCGACGCTCGCGACCCCGATCGGCCAGACCAGCCTGGGTAACTACATCTTCAGCGGGTTGCAGACACAGAACTGGGTCTTCGTTCTGTTCGGCTGTATCGCCGCCGCGCTGCTCGCACTCATCGTCGACCTGCTGCTCTCCCTGATGGAGCGCGGCGCCGCCCGCAGGCGCCGTACGCCCGTTGTTGCGGGCCTCGCCGGACTGGCTCTGGTCGTTGCGCTCGCACTGGCGCCATCGCTCGGCGCACGCAAGGCGGACTACGTCATCGGCGCGAAGACCTTCTCGGAGCAGTACATCCTCGCCGCGCTGATCGCGCAAAGACTGGAAGCGAACGGCTCGACGGCACGCCGCCGCGAAGGGCTCGGCTCCAGCATCATCTTCGATGCGCTGGCCGCGAGCGAGATCGATGCGTATGTCGAATATACCGGTACGATCTGGGCGAACGTGATGAAGCGCACGGACATCAAGTCCCGCGCTGAAACGCTCGCGGAGGTCTCCGACTGGCTCAGGCGCGAGCGCGGCATCGTGCAGGCCGGCACGCTCGGTTTCGAGAATGCTTATGCGCTGGCGATGAAACGAAGCGCAGCCGAGCGCCTCGGCATCAGGAGCATTGCCGACCTCGCCCGTCACGCACCGCAACTCACCATCGCGGGCGATTACGAGTTCCTCAGCCGGCCGGAATGGGCAGCGCTTCGCAAGGCCTATGGCCTGAACTTCAAGGCGGAGCGCACCATGCAGCCGGAATTCATGTATCCGGCTGCAGGCAACGAGGTCGACGTGATCTCGGCCTATACCAGCGACGGCCGCATCGCCCAGTTCGATCTCTTGGTGCTGGACGACCCGAAAGCCGTCATCCCGCCCTATGACGCGGTGCTGCTGATATCGCCAAAGCGTGCGGGCGACACGGCGCTTTTCAACGCGCTCAAGCCGCTCGACAACGCGATCGATGTCACGCTGATGCGCGAGGCCAATCTCCGCGCCAACAAGGGCGAAGCGCCGGAGCAGGTGGCGCGGTGGATGGCTGACAGGCTCGGTGCGCGAGCTCGCTCCCCCTGACGTATCAACGTTGGGTTACGCGCTCGCGGACGACGGCATCATCAACCTGTCCGCAATCGCCGTGTCGAGGAACTGGGTGTACGAGGCGATCTTTCCGTCGCGGAATTCGATGAGGTCGAGCGCCTCAGTCACCCCGATTTTGCCGGTTGCGCGCGCCTTCACCGTGAAGCGGATACGGATCGCCGCCTTGGACCCTTCGACGACCGAGTCGATCACATCGAGTTTCTGAAACTCGAACGCGTTGACCAGTTGAGTGAGTGCGGCCCGCATGCCCGTGCTGCCCTCGGTCGCGACCGCGACGGAGGTCTGAGGCGGCGCGGCATTGAGCGCGAACTTCGCGTCCGGAGCGAAGATTGCCAGGATCCTGTCGACATCACCGCTCACGCGAGCGGCATATGCGGCCCCCATCGCATCCAGCATCTGTTCGCGAGTCATGAGCAGCCCCTGTCATTGCTCTCAAAGCGAGAGCTCTGAAGGATATCTACCGGAGCGGGAGACGCAAGATGCAAAAAGGGGCCGACATCGTAATGCCGGCCCCTTTCAGTTCAGGGCATGCTGAGCGGCGACGATCAGTTCCGCGCCTTGTCGACCAGTGCGCGCTGCTTGATCCAGGGCATCATCTCGCGGAGCTTCTCGCCCACCTTTTCGATGTCGTGCGCGGCGAGCTTGGCGCGCGTCGCCTTGAACGAGGTCTGGTTGACCTTGTTCTCCAGCATCCAGTTGCGGGTGAACTTGCCCGACTGGATGTCATCGAGGACGCGCTTCATCTCCGCCTTGGTCTCGGCGGTGATGATGCGCGGACCGGTGACATACTCGCCGTATTCCGCGGTGTTGGAGATCGAATAGTTCATGTTGGCGATGCCGCCTTCGTAGATCAGGTCCACGATCAGCTTCACTTCGTGCAGACATTCGAAATACGCCATCTCCGGCGCATAGCCCGCCTCCACCAGCGTCTCGTAGCCGGCCTTGATCAGCTCGACGAGGCCGCCGCACAAAACGGTCTGCTCGCCGAACAGGTCGGTCTCGCATTCTTCCTTGAAGGTGGTCTCGATGATGCCGGCGCGACCGCCACCGATCGCCGAGGCGTAGGAGAGGCCGAGATCATGCGCGTTGCCGGACGAGTCCTTGTGGATTGCGATCAGGCACGGCACGCCGGCGCCGCGCTGATATTCGCCGCGCACGGTGTGGCCGGGACCCTTCGGGGCGACCATCAGCACGTCGAGATCGGCGCGCGGTTCGATCAGGTTGAAATGCACGTTGAGGCCGTGCGCAAACAGGAGCGCGGCGCCGTTCTTCATGTTGGCATGCAGGTGATCGCGATAGATGTCGCCCTGCAGTTCGTCCGGGGTCAGCATCATGATCACGTCGGCCCACTTGGCGGCCTCGGCCACTTCCATGACCTTGAAGCCTTCGCCCTCTGCCTTCTTGGCAGAAGCGGAACCCTTGCGGAGCGCGATCACCACGTCCTTCACGCCGGAATCACGCATGTTGAGGGCGTGGGCATGGCCCTGGCTGCCATAGCCGACGACGGCGACCTTCTTGCCCTTGATCAGGTTCAGGTCGGCATCCCGGTCGTAATAAACGCGCATCATCAACCCCTGGAAATGGCGGCTCCCGGCCGCATCGCTCAAGAGGCGCCGGAGGTGGTTCCGACACCGTTCGGCAGGGTTTCTAGGGGGATGGGGCCTCCGGGACAAGCCCTGCCAGGGCGATGCGCCGCAGTCCGGGGCGCATCACCGGAGCGGCGGGCCCAGGCCGAAGGCCGCCCCCGCCCCCATTCGGGGTCTCATCAGGACGCAACCACCTGCAGACGGGGGGCCGGGGCGTAGGCCACGGACGGTGCGGGCGCTGCCTGATACGGGATCGGACCCGCGTCGGAAAACAGCCGCCAGCGCGTCGGCCTGAAGGCGATGCGGCCCGCGCTCGCGGCAGAATGGGTTGCCGGCACCTCGATCTCGACGCGGTGCTGCGCGCCGCCGATCTGCAGTTCCACACGCTTGGTGCCAGCGACACGACGCGAGGCCACGACCGTCCCGACAATACCGGCGCCCCCCTCGAGCAATTCCACGTCGTGGGGTCGAAAATAGAGGGCTGCCTTGCCGTTGGGAGCGCCCTCGGCGAGGAGCCCGGTCGCACGATCGTCCAGCCAGATCTGGCCGTTCTCGATCCGCACTGAAAGCGAGCTGGATTCGCCAATGAAACTGTACACAAACGGCGAGTTCGGCGTGTCGTAGACTTCGTCGGCGGTGCCGACCTGCTCGATCCGCCCCTGGCTCATCACCACCACGCGATCGGCGAGTTCGAGCGCCTCCTCCTGATCGTGGGTCACGAAAACCGTGGTGTGACCGGTGCGGTCATGGATCTCTCGCAACCAGCGGCGCAACTCCCTGCGCACCTGCGCGTCGAGTGCCCCGAACGGCTCGTCCAGCAGGAGCACCCGCGGTTCGATGGCAAGCGCACGCGCGAGCGCGACGCGCTGGCGCTGGCCGCCCGACAGCTGGTTCGGATAGCGGTTCTCCAGCCCGGACAGCTGCACGAGGTCGAGCAGTTCGGAAGCGCGCCGCCGGATCTCCGCCTTTGACGGACGCGTCGCGGCCGGCCGCACCTTCAGCCCGAAGCCGATATTCTCCGCCACCGTCATGTGGCGGAACAGCGCGTAATGCTGGAAGACGAAGCCAACATTGCGCTCCTGCACTGACTTGAACGAGGCATCCTCGTCACCGAACAGAATGGCTCCCTCCGTCGGGAAATCCAGTCCCGCGATCAGGCGCAGCAATGTGGTCTTGCCCGAGCCGGATGGCCCGAGCAGCGCGATCAACTCTCCCGAACGGATGTCGAGCGACACGTCATGCAACGCCGCAAAGCGTTCAAACTCCTTGCGAACGTTGCGGATGGCAAGCTCCATCGTGTTCTCCTCAATGTCCGCTGCGGGTGGCCGCGAGCTGGTCGGCGTAACGCCATTCGAGCCAGGTCTTGATCATCAACGTCACGAGCGCGAGGCAGGCAAGCACCGCTGCAAGGGTGAAGGCAGAGACCTGCGCCAATGCCCTGAACTCCTGATAATAGATTTCGATCTGCAGCGGCATGGTGACCGTCTCACCTCTCAGCTTGCCCGAGATCACAGCCACCGCTCCGAATTCGCCCATGGCGCGCGCGTTACAGAGCAGCACGCCATAGAGTAGCGCCCATTTCACATTGGGCAAGGTTACGTAGAAGAAAGTCTGCCAGCCGGACGCGCCAAGCGACAACGCGGCCTCTTCGTCGCCGGTTCCCTGGTCCTGCATCAGCGGGATCAATTCGCGCGCGATGAAGGGGAACGTGACGAAGATGGTTGCGAGGATGACTCCCGGCACCGCGAAGATGATGCGGACGCCGAAATCCTCAAGGAACCAGGCGCCGATCGGCGTGAACGGTCCGAGCAGCAGCACATAGACGAGGCCGGCGACCACCGGCGACACCGAGAACGGCAAATCGATCAGCGACACCAAGAGCGCGCGGCCGCGGAAACGGTATTTGGCGATACACCAGGCAGCAGCAATTCCGAACACGAGGTTGCAGGGCACCGCGATCGCGGCCACCAGCAGCGTCAGCTTGATCGCCGCGACCGAATCGGGATCGTCGAAGGTCGCAAGCACAGGCTTAAGGCCCAAGTTGAGCGCCTGCGCGAAGACCGCAATCAGCGGCGCGATCAAGAATAACACCATGACGACGACGCTGAGCGCGATCAGCGTCGTGCGGACCGCCCGCGTTTCGGTGACCGGGGACACAGCACTGCGCAGAGCGATTGCGGTGTCAGACATTGCCGAACCTCCGGTAGCTCCAGACCTGCAGAAGGTTGATCAGAAGCAGAATGACGAACGCGATGGTGAGCATCACCGCAGCAATGGCTGCAGCGGCGGCGTAGTCGCGTTCCTCCAGGCGGAAGACGATCAGCAATGGCAAGATTTCGGTTTGCCGTGGAATGTTGCCGGCAATGAAGATCACCGAGCCATATTCGCCGACGGCGCGAGCGAAGGCGAGCGCAAAGCCGGTCAGGATCGCCGGGATCAGCGGCGGCAGAACGACGCGAACAATCGTGGTTCGCCGTGAAGCGCCGAGCGTGGCGGCCGCCTCCTCGACCTCTCGGTTGAAGTCCTCGAGCACCGGCTGAACCGTGCGCACGACGAACGGCAGCCCAATGAAGACCAGCGCGATCCAGACACCAACCGGCGTATAGGCGATGGTCACGCCGAGCGGCGAGAGCAGCTTGCCGAACCAGCCTTCCGGCACATAGAGCGCGGTGAGTGCGATTCCGGCGACCGCGGTCGGCAGCGCGAAGGGAAGATCAACGATCGCATCGAGAAGCCGCCGCGCGAAGAAACGATAGCGCACCAGCACCCAGGCGATCATCACTCCGATCACCACATTGAACAGCGCGGCCAGCAGCGAGGCGCCGAAGCTCAGTTGCAGCGCGGCCATGAAACGCGGGCCGGTGATGATGGCGATGAAACGCTCCCACTCGAGCTCGAATGTCTTGATGTAGAGCCCGATGATCGGAATCAGCACGATCACCGACAGGTAAAAGATCGTGAAGCCGAACGTCAGCCGGAATCCGGGAACGATGCTCGCTTCTCGAAAACGCAGCCCCATGCGTGTCAGCTCCGGTGCACCCGTAACATCGGCGGGTCGTAAGCCTGAGTTGCCCACGACCCGCCAGCTCGCTTAACGCCAGCGTCGTTCAGTCCTTGGAGTATATCTTGTCGAAAATGCCGCCGTTGTCGAAGTGGGTGGGCTGCGCCTTGGCCCATCCACCGAAAACATCGTCGATCTTGACCAGCTTCACCTTGGGGAACGCCTTGAGCGCCTCGGGATCGACATGTTCCGGCTTGCCCGGGCGATAGAAATTGCGCGCGAAAATCTTCTGCGCCTCGGGCGAATAAAGCTGGTCGAGGAACGCCTTCGCGATCTCGCGCGTACCCTTCTTGTCGACATTCTTGTCGACGATCGCCACCTTCACTTCGGCAAGAATGGAGACCGACGGCACCACGATTTCATAATCGGAGCCGAATTCCTTCAGCGTCAGCAGCGCTTCGTTTTCCCAGGCGATCAGGACGTCGCCGACCTTGTTCTGCACGAAGGTATTGGTCGACCCGCGCGCGCCGGTATCCAGCACCCGCACGTTACGATAGATCGAGGCGACGAAATCCTGCGCCTTCTTCTGATCGCCGCCGGAACGGTCGAGTTCGTAGGCCCATGCAGCGAGGTAATTCCAGCGCGCGCCACCCGACGTCTTCGGATTGGGCGTGATCACCTGGATGCCGCGCTTGGCGAGATCATTCCAGTCCTTGATGCCCTTCGGATTGCCCTTGCGCACCAGGAACACGATGGTCGAGGTATAGGGCGATGAATCCTCCGGGAATTCTTTCTTCCAGCCCGGCTCGATCAGGCCCTTTTGCTCAATGGCGAGAACGTCGCCTTCGAGCGGGAAGGTCACGACGTCGGCCGGCAGGCCTTCGATCACCGAGCGCACCTGCGCCCCGGAGCCGCCGTGGCTGTTGCTGACTTCGATCGTCTGGCCGGTTTTTTCCTTCCAGTGTTTGACGAAATACTGTGCGTAATCGCGATACAATTCGCGGGTGGGATCATACGATACGTTGACCAGCGTCGTTGTCTGCGCAGACGCCGGCGTGAGACTTCCGAGATGCGCCGACGCAGTCATCGCCGCGATTGCGATTGCTGAAGCCAGAAGACGCATGTTCCACCTCCTTGAGCCGGACCAATAACGTCCGGCAGGACTCGCGGGTTGCAGCCGGATATTTCCAGCGCCGCTAAATCTTGAGTTTGCGAAGTGACAGGTGCCGGCGCGAACGCACGAACCAATTTCCGTTTCGGTGCCCGCCTCGTCACAGGAATCGACGAGCACGCCTCGCCAAACCCCGGCATCAAAAGAGCACGCAATTCTGACTAATTCAATCAGAATAGTATTGTTTATTCGGAGAGGTTTGGAGGCTTTTTTTCTGCGGCCGATTGCGCCAGCGTTGTTTTCTCAAGCACTTTCGCCGTTGCATCGCGCGCGGCGATCAGCGCCGGACGAAGCTGACAGATGTGCAAATCGACGCAGTCGGTGCATTGCTGAAACGCGGTCTGACTCGCACACGGCGCGAGCGCCAGCGGCCCATCTATGTGACGGATGATTTCCGCCAGGTTGATGTCCTTCGGACTGCGGCTCAACAGAAAGCCGCCCTGGTTGCCGCGCGTCGAGATCAGAAGATTTGAGCGCTTCAGTTCGGAGAAAATTTGTTCAAGGAACGGCCGCGGAATTTTTAGATCGTGCGCGATATCCCGCACCGAAACCGGTGCAGCGCCGCGGCGGTCGGCGAGATAGATCATTGCTCGAAGAGCGTATTTTGCGCGGCGCGACAGCATGGAACCCGTCTAGGATATCCCGGCCCGCGCGCCAAGCGCCAGCGCAACCGCACTAGTCCAGATCGTATTGGACGTCCTTTTCGATCCTGGCGCCTTCCTGTTCGAGCCGCTGGATCAGGTCCGCCGGCGGGTTCTTGACCGAGAGCGAAAGACGGCGCGGATTGTCGAGCACCAGCTTGTCAGCCTGTTTGACAATCGCGCGCACGCGTTCATGAACTTGGCTGTTGGGTGACTTGACCTTGAACCGATCGTCCATGGCGGACCTCCGATAGCCCAAGGTACGCACCCATTATGCAACTGCAAGGGCAGCCTCGCAGTTGATCAGCCCGGCGCCCTGGCATTCCGGCCCATGTCCCAACGATGTCGCCGAATTGCGAATGCGGTCAAACAAGACCGTGCCTTTCACCCCCGGATGGACCGACAGGATCAGGGCTGCAAGTCCGGCGACCTGCGGGCAGGCGCCGCTCGTGCCCCAGCCATTCTGCAGCACCCGTTCGCCGGATCCGTACAGGATCTTGCCGTTCAGCGGGGTCGGCGCGGTGATGTCCGGTTTGCGATTGGTGTTCGGGTCGTTGAAATGCTGACCGGGACCGCGGCTCGAGTAATACCACATGCTGCTGTCGAGCTTGCAGGTCGCGACGGCCAGGACATCTGAGCGCGACTTGTGCAGCCAAACCGAATTCGGCGTGCACGCATGCGGCCGGCCGCCGGCAAGCTGGTGATTGTTGCCAGCACTGAAGATGACAGTGACACCCGCAGCCACCGCATCGCCAAGCGCGGGCAGAAAATCCGAGTTTGGGTCCGGCGTCGGCGCCGAGCCCGTCTTCATGCCGAAACTGTTGCTGGCGACAACCTGTTTGCCGTCCTTCGCCATGGCCGTCAGCGTGTCGTAGATCGCAGCGAGTTCGGAATCGTAGAAGCGTGTCTTGCACGACATGATCTGCGCATCCGGCGCCACGCCGTTATACCGGCCGCCCAGCGCCGCCGTTCCTGCTGCGATGCAACCGCACATGGTCCCGTGGCCCTGATAATCGGTCCATGGATCGTCACCCGGGACCGCCCAGCCGGCGACTTTTTTGCTGCCGGCAAATTCGTTGTGCCTGCCATCGATCCCGGTATCGACAATCGCGATAATGACACCCGCCCCGCGCGTCGTCGGCCACGCGCGATCGGCCCGGATCATGGCGGTGACATCGGAGAGGCTCCCTGCCTCAGCGTCGGGTGCGGTCTCGACCAAAATATCGGGCGAAGCATCCAGCTCGTACTGATAGTCGACCAGAACTTCCGCGCCGAAATTCCTGGCAATGTCGCTCACCGCGCTCTCGGTCCGCATTTCCAGTGTGTCGATTTCGGAAGTCTCTTTCAGCAACTGAGGGCTGGGAGTGAACGACACGTAATTCCGCTTTTCGTTGATCACCACCGGCGCGCTGTCAGCGGACTCCATCGAAAGCGCGGCGTTCATGTCCGCCTTGGACTTAAATCGAAGCTTGAAACGCGTTTCCATAATATCCCCTCATGGCAACACAACCATTACGGGAATATATCATAATTACTATTTTTAGGAAGCCTCGCCGGAGGCTCAGACCACCATCGGAACGATGCTCGCCACCAGCAGCAAGGCCATGGCGACATTGAAGATGCGGGCATGTTTCGGATTGGTCAGGACACGGCGCAACGCGACGCCAAAGCCCGTCCAGGTCGCGACCGCAAGGACTGTGGCGATGGCGAACACCACCAGCAGCACGCCGAAATCCGACATCCAGTGCGCCGGCCGCACGTAAATCGCGATCGCACTCAGCGCGGCAACGACTGCCTTCGGATTGACCCACTGGAACAGCGCCGCCTGCAGGAAGGTGATCGGCTGCACAACGCGCGCATCTTCCCCGGTCGAAGGCGTCGTCGTTGCGATCTTCCATGCGAGCCAGAGGAGATAGATTGCGCCCGCCGCTTTCAGCACGATCTGCAGCGGCGGATACGCGGCGAAGACCGCACCCAGCCCCGCGGCGCAGCCGATCAGCAGCACGACGAATCCGAAGGTGATGCCAAGGATGTGCGGCAGCGTGCGCCGGAATCCGAAATTCACGCCCGACGCCGTCACCATGATGTTGTTGGGCCCCGGCGTGAACGCCATCGCCGACGTGAAGACGACCAGCGCCGTGAACATCTCGATCGGCATCACCCGCGCACCCCAGCCTGCTTCCCACGATCATCCCGCGTCGGAGGGTTCTGTCTTCCCGCCGAGCGCCCGCAATGCGTTCGCAATGACCGTTACGTCAATCACTTCCTGAAGGATTGCGCCCTGCACCGGCGGGAGATACCCGAACGCGGCGGCGACCATCGCAAGCCCCGACAATCCAAGTCCGGCGATCACGCTCTGCAAGGCGATGTTGCGCGAGCGCTTCGCGATCGACATCGCCGGGACGATCCGGTCGACGTGATCGACCAGCAGCACCACATCCGCAGCCTGTGCGGACGCCGCAGCGCCGCGCGCGCCCATCGCAACTCCTACATCCGCTGCCGCCAGCGCCGGTGCATCGTTGACGCCGTCGCCCGCCATCAGCACCGGCCCGTATTTGCGTTCAGACAGGACCACCATGACCTTCTGATCGGGCGTCAGTTCGGCCCGGATCTCATCGATATCCAGTCCGCCTGCCACCACCTTCGCAATGTCGGCGCGGTCGCCAGTGGCGAGCACGATGCGCTCGATCCCGAGCCTGCGGACATTCCGCAGAAAGCTGTCGGTGCCGCTCCGCAGCCGATCCGCCATCACGATCTCTGCGGCATGCACGCCATCGATCCCGACCGATACCGTGACCGTGCCGGGCGCGATGGTTGCGGGGCGCGCAATCGGCGTGCCGATCTGCGACGACACGTAACCGCGTCCGCCGACGGACACCCTGCGGCCGTCGACCATGCCGGTAAGGCCGTCCCCGGGGGTTTCGGCAACGCCGGTCGGCACGCTGAGCGTCAGGCCGCGCGCCCGCGCATCCGCAACGATCGCATCGGCCACGACATGCTTGGACGCCTGGTCGAGCGAAGCGGCCAGCCGCAGCACCTCGTCTGCCGCAGCATCGCCAGAGGTCAGCACGTCCTTCACCTCCGGCCTGCCGACCGTCAGCGTCCCGGTCTTGTCGATCACCAGCACCCGCGTGCGGCCCATCAGTTCGAGCGCGGCGCCGCTCTTGATCAGAATGCCGGATCGCGCCGCGCGCGACATGCCGGCGATCCACGCGATCGGGACCGCAAGGATCAGCGGACACGGTGTGGCGACCACAAGCACGGCAACGGCTCTCACCGGATCGCTGGTCAGCAGCCAGGCACCGCCCGCGAGCAGGACGGTGACGGCGAGGAACACCAGCGAGTAGCGGTCCGCGAGCCGTGACATCGGGGCGCGCGATTGCTGCGCCTGCTCCACCAGCCGCACGATCGCGGCATAGGTGCTTTCGCTCGCGGGGCGCGATGCGATCAGGTCGAAGGCTTCGCCGGCATTGGTCGAGCCGCTCATCACGTCGGCTCCGGCATCGAGGCGCACCGGCACAGATTCCCCCGTCAGCGCCGACTGATCGAGAGTTGCCGCCTTCTCCGCCACCTGGCCATCGACCGGCACGATGTCGCCGAGGCGGATCATCAACCGGTCTCCCGGCGCGATCGACGCGATCGGAATACGCTCGAGCCCGTCCTTGCCGTAACGCATCGCAAACCGCGGAACGCGCTCGAGCAGCAGCGACATGTCGCGACGCGCGCGACGCTCGGCATAGTTCTCGAGATATTGGCCGCCCGAATACATCAGCGCGACGATGGCCGCCGCGAGATATTCTCCGACCGCAAGGGCCGCGCTCATCGACAGCGCTGCAACGATGTCGAGGCCGACCTTGCCGGCATGCAGGCTGCGCCAGATCTCGAAGATCAGCGCAACAAGAACGGGGATCGTTGCCGCAGCCCAGATCGGGCCTGACAATGCATCGTATCCGAAGAGCCTTGCGACAAGGCCGGCGGTGAGGCCGACCAATGGGATGAGGACAAAGGCCGAAAAAGGCTCGGTTTTGGTCGGCGATGTTCTCTCGCTGGCCAGTTCCATCGCCCTGCTGGCGGCCCTTGCGGCGCCGCCGCCTCCTACATCGCCTCGGGGCCGCGGCTGATGGCCACCACGCCGGTGCGTGACACTTCGACAAGACCGAGTGGCAGCATAAGTTCGACGAACTGATCGATCTTGTCACTCTTGCCGGTGATCTCGAACACGAAGCTTTCGGTCGTCGCGTCGATCACGCGGGCGCGGAACGCATCGGCCAGGCGTAGCGCTTCGACACGATGCTCGCCTCTGCCACGCACCTTGACCATGGCGAGTTCGCGTTCGAGCGAGGGACCCGCCACCGTCAGGTCGATCACGCGATGGATCGGCACCAGGCGCTCGAGCTGGTTCTTGATCTGCTCGATCACCATCGGTGTGCCGCTGGTGACGATGGTGATGCGCGAGATGTGCTTCTGGTGCTCGGTCTCGGACACCGTGAGCGAGTCGATGTTGTAACCGCGGCCAGAAAACAGACCGATCACGCGGGCCAGAACACCCGGCTCGTTGTCGACCAGAACCGACAGCGTATGCCGTTCGACATTCTGCGCCGCCGGCGCTGCGGGATAATGCGAAGTGGATGGCACGTTTGCGTTCACGACTTTGGATCCTTGCTCCGTCTACCCTCTCCCCTTGAGGGAGAGGGTGGCGCGTTGCGAGCAAATGCGAGCAACGTGCCGGGTGAGGGGTAACTTCGTCACATTGCGCTCCGGACCCCTCACCCGGCTCGCTTCGCTCGCCACCCTCTCCCTCAAGGGGAGAGGGTTGCACCGCGCACGCGGCACTTACACCAGCATCTTGCCTTCTTCGGTGATCGCATCCTCGAGGCTTTCCGCGGCGTCGCCGAGGATCATCTCGTTATGCGCGCGGCCGGAGGGGATCATCGGGAAGCAGTTTTCCTTCTGGTCGACCACGCAATCGAAGATCACCGGCTTGTCGATATCGATCATTTCCTTGATCGCATCGTCGAGATCACCCGGCTTGTGGCAGCGGATGCCATGCGCATGCATCGCCTCCGCAAGCTTCACGAAATCGGGCAAGGCCTCCGAATAGCTTTCCGAGTAGCGATTGCCATGCAGCAATTCCTGCCACTGGCGCACCATGCCCATATACTGGTTGTTGAGGATGAAGACCTTGATCGGCAGCCGGTACTGAACCGCTGTCGACAATTCCTGCATCGTCATCTGCACCGAGGCCTCGCCGGCGATGTCGATCACCAGCGACTTCGGATGCGCCATCTGCACACCAACCGCAGCCGGCAAGCCATAGCCCATGGTGCCGAGGCCACCCGAAGTCATCCAGCGGTTCGGCTCCTGGAAGCGATAGAATTGCGCCGCCCACATCTGATGCTGACCGACTTCGGTCGTGATGTAGGTGTCACGGTCCTTGGTCAGTTCGAACAACCGCTCGATCGCATATTGCGGCTTGATGATGTCCTTCGACGGCCGATAGCTGAGCGACTTGCGGGCACGCCACTTGTCGATCTGCTTCCACCACTCGCCCAGAGCCTTTTTGTCGACCTGCAGCGACGATGAGCGCCACAGCCGGATCATATCCTCCAGCACATGCGCGCAATCGCCGATGATCGGGATGTCGACCTTCACCGTCTTGTTGATCGACGACGGATCGATATCGATGTGGATCTTGCGCGAGTTCGGCGCAAAGGCGTCGAGCCGGCCGGTGATCCGGTCATCAAAGCGCGCACCGATGCAGATCATCACGTCGCAATCATGCATCGCCCAGTTGGCTTCGTAGGTGCCGTGCATGCCCAGCATGCCGAGCCATTGCGGATCGGAGGCCGGATAAGCGCCGAGCCCCATCAGCGTGGAGGTAATCGGGAAGCCGGTGAGCTTCACGAGTTCACGCAACAGGTGGCTCGCTTCCTTGCCGGAATTGATGACGCCGCCGCCCGTATAGAAAAGCGGCTTCTTCGCCGACGCCATCAGTTCGACCGCAGCCTTGATCCTGTCGAGGTCGCCCTTGATCTTCGGCGTATAGGTCTTGTGCTTGATGTTCTGCGGGCCGGTATAGATGCCCTTGGCGAATTGCACGTCCTTCGGGATGTCGATGACGACAGGACCCGGCCGCCCGCTGGATGCGACGTAGAAAGCCTCATGCAGCACGCGCGGCAGGTCCTCGATCCGCTTCACGAGATAATTATGCTTGGTGCAGGGCCGGGTGATGCCGACCGTATCGCATTCCTGGAACGCATCGTTGCCGATCAGGTGCGTCGGCACCTGCCCGGTGATGCAGACGATCGGGATCGAGTCCATCAGCGCATCGGTCAGGCCGGTCACCGCATTGGTCGCGCCCGGGCCAGAGGTCACCAGCACGCAGCCAACCTTGCCGGTCGAGCGCGCATAGCCCTCTGCCATGTGAACCGCACCCTGCTCATGGCGCACCAGCACATGCTTGACCCGTTCCTGCTGGAAGATCGCGTCATAAATCGGCAGCACTGCTCCGCCCGGATACCCGAAGATGTGCGTGACACCCTGATCGGCAAGCGCCTCGATCACCATTTCGGCGCCGGTTATTTCCTTGCTCATGATTCCTGCTCCACCTGAATTTCGCTGTCGTTGCTGCCGGAATGAAAAAAGGGCCCTTAAGGCCCCCGAAACAGCGCATCGCCCGGCAGAGATGGTCCTAGCCACCCCCGGCGATGCGCCTTCCTACGATTACCAGCGACTGCGAAATAAAATTGCGCGACATGGCGTTGCTCAGTACGAACGTTGCGCGAGGGTATAGGGACAAAAGACCCCACGGTCAAGCGGCGGACTCAAGACAGCCGCATCGGGACGCGGTATTGAGGCGGAAGCTAAGGCAAGAGGCGTCCATGGCGAAATCACGAATTCTGGCGACCGCGGTCGCAGCCTGCCTGCTCTGCGCCCCCGGCGCGCTGGCCCAGACGGCCCCGACGGCGCAGTCTGCCCCCGCGAAGGAGAGCTTCCGCA
Organism: Pseudorhodoplanes sp.; assembly: GCF_035565795.1. Taxonomy (GTDB): domain Bacteria; phylum Pseudomonadota; class Alphaproteobacteria; order Rhizobiales; family Xanthobacteraceae; genus Pseudorhodoplanes. The sequence continues at coordinate 4,026 of NZ_DATMRV010000129.1, read as the reverse complement.
CCTGGACCTGGAACAAGGTCTCGGGAAACTGGAAGCGGATGAAAGGCACCGTCAAACAGCGCTGGGGAAAGCTCACGAATAACGAGATTTCCGAGGCCAAGGGCCGGCGCGAAGCGCTCAACGGCTTCATCCAGGCCCGCTACGGCATCGACCGCGAAACCGCCGATCGCCAGATCGACGATTGGCTGAAGACGCTGAAGTGAGCGTGTCGTGGTCGGCACCGCGATCCAGCCGCCGTCCCAAACAACTACACGCACACGGCTGACTGCGCGCGCGCTGCTGGTCGGCGAACGCATCGATACACTCGGGCTCGAGCGCAGCGACGTGATTAACGCCGTGCCGCTCGCCTTTCGTGCGAGCGACGGCTACGTCGTGCTGTTCCGCTATGGCGCTGTGGTGCTGATCGGATTGTCTCCGATCGAGGAAGACGAGACCTTGCGCGGCCTTGGCCCGCGTATCATCTCGCCCGCGAAGCGCCCGGAAAACGAGACCGCAACGATCGAAATCGTGCCCGATCAGGACGACCAGATCGATCCGGGCGGCACCATCAAGGTCAAGGATCTCGCCCCAGCGCGGCTTGTGGTGATTGCGGATGCGCTCGCCAAGAATGTCGTGCTCGCGCATCAGGAACGCGAGGTCAGCCGCGTGTTCGACATCGTCGAACCGCTTGCCGCGAAGCTCGCCGCCGGCGGGCGCACGCCGACCGATCGCAGCAACATGCTCAAGGTGATCGGGCAATCGCTGCTGGTGCGACAACGCCTCACTGGTCGCGTCGAGGTCGAGGAGAAGCCGGATGTGCTGTGGGACCGCTGGGATCTCGAGCGGTTGCACGCGCGCCTGGCCGACGAGTACGAACTCAAGGAACGCGCTGCGGCGCTCGCGCGCAAGATCGAAGTCGTCGGCGAGACGGCGCGCGCATTGACCGATCTGATCGACGCCTCGCGCAGCCTGCGGCTTGAAATCGCGATCGTCGCGCTGATCGTGGTGGAAGTGGTTTTCACCCTCTACGAGTTCCTCAAGCAACTCAAATGAGAGGGCGGCCCGCGCCCGACCCGTGCGCGCGCCGCCGCGTTTCAGCCCGCTCAATCGTTCGGATGTTTCTTCTCGGTCGAGTCCGTTGCTTCGGTGCTGGCGGCGGCCGGTTCGCCGGCAGGCTTCTGCGCTTCGGTAGCGGGGGCGAGAGCAGGCTCGGGCGCCGGAGCTGACGCCACGGGCGCTTCCGCGGTCTTCTCCGCAGGCGCGGCAGGCGTTTCAGGCGCGGCCGGAGCCGGCGGCGCGGATGCGACCGGAGTTTCGGGAGCTGCAGGCTGCGGAGCCGGAACGGCCGCCTGAGGAGCCGGCGTCGGCTCGGCTGGCGCTGCCGGCGCCGCGGCTTGCGGTGCAGCCGGCGCAACAGGCGCAACCGCTTGCGGCGCAGGTGCAGGTGCCGGCGCCGGTTGCGGTTCGGGCTTCGGCAGCGCGGCGACGAGATATGCCTCGTCGGCAGCCGAGATGTAGAATGTCGGCACCTGCTCGCCGGCGGTCGAGCGAACGACGTCTTCGCGCACGCGCTTCATCAGCGCGACGAGTTCGAGCCCCGGCTCCTCGATATGCCTGAGCAATGCCGCGGTGAACGGGCTGTTGCGTCCCTCCCCGTCCGCAACCTTGCGGCCGGCGCCGGTCGCAAAGCTGACCAGGATGTTCTTCGGCTCCTCGACCTGCTTCTTCAGGCCCGACGGCAATTGCCGCTTCGCCGCTTCGTTGAACGGATCGTTGCGCGCGGCATCGAGAAACACCATGCCGACCTTCTCGACGCCTTCCAGCTCTTCGAGGATTTCAGGCAGGCTGAGAGAGCCTCGCGTAATGTCGGCGAGCGTGCGCGCCTGCCCATCGGTCGCCAGCAGCCACGCGACGCCGTCCGATTGCAGCGCGTGTCCCGAATAGAACACGATCGCGACATCCGAGAGCTTCGCCTTGCCGCCGAACTGCTTGAGTGCGCGCCGCATGTCTGCGACCGGCGCATTGCTCAGCGTCGTCACATCGAACCCGATCCGCTTCAGCGCCTCGCCCACGTCGGCAGCGTCGTTGACCGGGTTCTTCAACGAGAACACGTTCTTGTAATCGGAATTGCCGATGACGAGCGCGACCTTCTTGTCCTGTGCGAAGACCGGCTGTGCGCCGAACATCCCGGCAGCGATCGCGACACCGCCAACGAATTTCAAAATCCGATTGAACATGGGTCTCTCCATTGGTCTTCGCTCAGCGCGCTATCAGATAGCGATCGCCACTCAGCGAGGCGCAGGTGAAGGGGATCTGTTTTTGGCCAGTCGACTTGAAAGCCGGGTCACGCGCCCCGGCATCGGCGGGAGCACGGTCAGGGCTCGCGGAAAACGACAGGCGCGCCAGTGCAGCCGCGTGCGCGGTCAAGCATCGAAGCATCGTGACTCCTCCGCCCCGGCGGACAGTCAATACGGGCTAAAATGTTGGTCGTGGGTCGCGGGCGTCAGGTTCAAGTCTGCATCAAAGTTTCGATGCTTGCCATCCCCTCTTCGGGCGTGACCCAGGTCCAGCCCGGCATCTGGTTGCGGAACCAGGTCACCTGCCGTTTGGCATAGCGGCGCGTATCCATGATCGAGCCCGCCGCCGCCTCGTCGAGCGATATGTCGCCGCGGAGATAGCGGCGAAGCCAGGGAACCCCATGCGCCTTCATCGACGGCAGGGTGTCTGGCAGATTGCGCGCCGCGAGCACACGCACTTCATCGAGCGCACCCTCGTTCAACATTGCCGCAAAGCGCGCTTCGATCCGCCGCTTCAGTTCATCGCGCTCCGGATGAAGGAACACTCTGATGGTCCGATCCGCCGCGATCACCGGGGGCAACCCGTCGCGATGCCAGTCGGCGATGGGACGCCCGGTCGCGTCCAGCACCTCCAGCGCGCGCAGGATGCGTGAGCGGTCGCGCACCATGATCCGTGCCGCCGCTTCCGGATCACGCCTTGCAAGTTCCGCATGCAGCGCTTCGACGCCCTCGCGATCGAGCCGCGCCCGCAAGGCATCGCGGATAGCCGGATCGATAGGCGGAATGGCGGCGAGCCCGTTCATCAGCGCCTTGAAATAGAGCCCGGTACCACCTGCAAAGATGGCCGGCTGACCGGCTGGCAGATCGGCCAGCACGCGCGCGGCATCGGCGACATAGGCGCCGACCGAATAATTCACCCCGGCATCGACATGACCGAACAGACGATGCGGAACGCGCGCCTCCTCCTCCACGCTCGGCCGCGCCGTCAGCACCCGCAGGTCGCGGTAGACCTGCATGGAATCCGCGTTGACGATCACGCCGCCGAGGCGCTCCGCGAGCGCGAGTGCGAGCGCCGACTTGCCGCTTGCGGTTGGCCCTGCGATAAGCACGACCGTCTTCATCGAAGCGCCCGCCAATGACTCACGTCGCAACCCTCATTGCAGCCCCAGAAACGCGCCTTACGGATGAACAGATCGCGCGTGCCCGCGCCGCGCTCCCGCAGGCGACCGATATACAATGGCTCGACGAAGGCGTGGCGGCCGATATCGCGTTTATCCCGGAAAACGCCGTCGACCAACGGCAACTCGCCGATCATCTGCGCGCGGCGCTTGGCGCGGCTCCGCTCGATATCGCGGTTCAGCCCTTCGCCCATCGCCGCAAGAAGCTTCTGGTCGCCGACATGGATTCCACCATGATCGGGCAGGAATGCATCGATGAACTGGCGGATCTCGTGGGCCTGAAAGCGCATGTCTCGGCTATCACCGAACGCGCCATGCGGGGCGAGATAGCGTTCGAGCCCGCCTTGCGCGAGCGCGTCGCCTTGCTCAAGGGCCTGCCGGTCTCGGTCGTCGACGACGTGATCGCCAACCGCATCACGCTGATGTCCGGCGCGCGCGCGCTGATCGGCACCATGCGCGCCAATGGCGCACATACCGTGCTTGTGTCCGGCGGCTTCTCGCTGTTCACGAGAACCATCGCCGGCATGATCGGCTTCGACGAGAACCATGCCAATACGCTGCTGGTGGATGGC
>NZ_DATMRV010000128.1:0-3035 GCF_035565795.1 Pseudorhodoplanes sp. | reverse complement strand
GACGTGTCGCCACTTGAATTGCACCGGCGGACCATCCGGCACCTGTGCGATTGCCTCGACCGGTTCGGGCCGTTCGAATAGCCGGATCGGACGCGTCGGGATCCGGCTGTCCTGAAACAGGGCTTCCTGCGCGGCAGCATGAGGAGCGATTTCGGCTCGCGAACGCGCGGTGTTGGCCGGCACGGCAATGCTCGCAAGTTCGGGCAAGTGGGTGTCCTGCGGAATGAGCCGCTGCACGCGCTCCGCGCCGAAGCGGGCCATCAGCCGGTCGATCAGATGCGCGATCTCGCGCGCAGGATCGCCGCCGGCAAGGCCGGTCTGCAACGCCTCGAACGATTCGACCGCAAGCGCGGACAGGCGGATGACATCGAAGCCGAAGCCGGGATCGGCTTCGTCGCCGAGCACGGCCAGACGGTCGAGGAACAGCCGCTGGATGCGGGCGGGGTCGCGCATCGGTTCCGAAGTGCCGATCTCGATACGCACCACCTTGCCGTCGGTCCGGAACAGCGCGACCTGCAGGCGGCGCGCGCCCTTGCCATGCCGCTCCATCGCACGGGCGAGTTCATGCGCGAGATGCAGGATGGTGCCGAGCACATCCTCCTCGCGTCCGATCGGTTCGGCGAAGCGCTGTTCGACGAGAAACGACGGCACCGGCAGCCGCGGCACGATCGGTTCGTCCTCGCGGCCGAAGGCCTGGTCGATGCGGCGCACGAAGTCTTGTCCGAACCGCGCAGCAAGCGGCGCGCGCGGCAGGTCGATCACGTCGCCGATGGTTTTCAGCCCGGTCTGCGCGAGTGGCGCTGCGATATCCGGATCGATGCGAAGCGCGGCGAGTGGGAGGGGGAGAAGCGCACGTTGTTCACTCCCTCCCCCTGAAAGGGGGAGGGTGGGGGAGGGGGGCTGCGTGAATGAAGGCATATTGACCCCCACCCGACGCGCTTCGCGCGTCGGCCTCCCTCTTTCAGGGGGAGGTGCAGACCTTGATGTGGTTCCGTCATCGGCAAAAGACGACGACACACCATACCGCGCCAGCGCCCATGCGCATCCCGGCGTATCGGCAATGACCGCGCGCGCGTGAAAGCCATGCGCCGCCAGACGCCGGATCAGGTCGCGGCGCAATCCATCCTCGCCCCCGAACAGATGCGCGCAGCCGCTGATATCGAGAAACAGGCCATCCGGCGGATCGAGACCGACAAGGGGCGTATAGCGGTCGCACCAGTCGGCGATGTGGTTGAGCGTCGCTGCATCGGCGTCATCGTCCGCATCGATGGCCACAAGCTGCGGATACATCGCGCGGGCATCGGCAAGCCCCATCGTTGCGCGCAGGCCGAGCCGCGCCGCTTCGTCGTTCAATGCCGTGATCTGTCGCGCCGAGCGTATCGTCGCGACCACGGCGAGCGGCTGGCCGGCAAGTTCAGGCGATCGCCGCGTCAGCCGGTCGGTCGGCAACCGGCGCAGCCACAACGACAGGATCCGCCTCGACGAAGGCAAGCTCATGATGACTCCACGCAACACGAAACCGGCCGCAGGGGCCGCGCCGGTTCTTCACCAGGGAAAGCAGGAAGGATGTCGTGCCGGCTCCGCCGTAGGCGTCACGCGGACCGGCTGTGGCCGCGACCTCCCATCGCGTCATCGCCGCACTCGGGATCGATGTGGAACGCTGTCGCAGCAGCAGGCCGATGCCGTCATGCGTGCGTGCGGCAAGCGACAGGCGGCGGGTCGCGGTCAGGTCGGCCTTGTCGTCCGGCAATTCGGCGATGACGCTCGCGAGCGCGCGGCATTTGAGCGCCTCCTCCATCGCAAACAGCGCATCGATGGTGCGCCGTGCGCGCAGCACCAGAAGCCGCCGCGCCGGCAGGCCGAACAGGTCGAGGCCGATGCCGTAAGGCGCACCGGCCTCGAACCGGGCGATCTCGGTCTGGATCAGCAGCGTGTCCCGGCCGGTGTCCTTGCCGGCCAGGGCCGCCAGCGCCAGCGCAAAGCCGCAGGCCGCCCCGAGATGGATGGGAGCCTGTGGCGAGATTTCATGCAGGGCCCGCCGGGCCAGCCCGCCGCCAAGAAGCGTCTCCGCACGCGTCAGGCCGAGCTTCAGAGGAGCATTATCGTGTTGATAATACTCGTTTTTTTCCAACGTTTGACGGAGGCGCGCGAGCGCGCCCGGAGCCTGCGCACCGGTCATAAGCCGCTCCATGGGCCCCTTGTGGCAACGGATATGTTCGCTATTTGTTCTTATAGATTCCGGGTACTGAGGCAGTTTGCAAGGACTAAATTGCCGGGCCGTAGAAAAAGGACCCTATTGCAGCGTGTTGACGTTGTGTACACAAAATGTAGTATTAAATCTCAGTACGGCAGGGGTTGGTCATGGGACACGCAGAGACACCAGAGCGCCTCAAGACGCGCCCAAAGTCACCGCGCGTCCGGAGCGAAGCGCATATCCACATCAGAGCCCCACAGCAGACAAAGCAACTCATCGATACAGCAGCTACGGCTGTCGGGAAGACTCTGAGCGAGTTCGTTCTGGATAGTGCTCGCCAAAACGCCATTGATGTCTTGCTGGATCAAAGACTTTTCGTTCTTGATCCAGAGCGGCACGATGCGTTTGTGCGTGCATTGGATGCACCTGCGCCAGCAGGCGCAAAGCTTCGAGCGCTGATGAAGCGTAAGCCACTTTGGCAGAAATAGTCGATCATCCGGCAAAGCGCGAAGGCATCAGTCCCCCCGCGCTTCTGAACGCCTCGCATGACTGCAGCGCGTTCGATTGCGGGAACGTTGCATTAAATGATTGGCTCAAGCTTCGAGCCTTCAAAGGGCAGGGCCGAACTGCCCGCACTTACGTTGTTTGCGAAGGCGCAAAAGTCATTGGGTATTACTGCATCCTGTCCGGTGGCATAGAGCGATCAGAGCTTCCGAAATCTCTTAAAGAGCACGGCCTCCCAAACCACATTCCGGTGGCAATCATTGGCAGGCTTGCAAGGGACCTGAGTTACAAAGGATCGGGCCTGGGTCTTGATTTGCTTCAAGACGCCCTGACCAGG
>NZ_DATMRV010000127.1:0-44601 GCF_035565795.1 Pseudorhodoplanes sp. | reverse complement strand
CGCGGCTTTGTGCAGGCCGGGATCGCAAGTGGCGGCTCGACATTGGCGCCAATCACGAAAACGCGGTCGCCACGGATCGCCGTCAGGAACACCTCATTAGCCTCGTTCGGAGGCGCGTCCTGCGTACGCGCCGCGAGGATCGCAAACGTGTCGGGCATATCAAGCGGGATATCAGCATAGCTCAGCACCGCCGCGTCGCTGCCGAGCGACCTGAGATAAAAGGTCTCGCTCTTCATCGCGGCGTCCGGCGGGAGCCGATCCTTCGGATCCTGCCATTTGGCCTGCAGCCACTTCGTCAGCAGCGAGCGGGTCGTCACCACCATCTGTGTATCGCCGCCATCGGCCTCGAACATGAATCCATCGAGCTTGCCGAAATCGATATCGCCCGAAAACAATGTGGTGAGATTAAACTGGCCGGCCTCGAATCCGGGCGGCGTGTCCGACCCGAGGACCGCGCGCATCAGGCCCTCCAGTTCCACTCTCGCCTTGGCTTCCGCGTCGAGCTCCGTCTCCCCGATATTCGGGACACGCTCGGGTGTGAAGCGGTCGATCGCTGCGTCGCGTGCCGCAAGATAACGGTCCTCGGCTGTCTCCGCCCGAAGGCCGCCAGCCCCTGCCGCAAGGCAAAGCATCGCCACGCCGGCAACGATCCGCAATATCATCACACACTCCGTTCGAACGAACCGGGCAGTATCAGGTGAGGCAAAATCACGGACAATCGTCCTGGCGGACGCTGTCGCGCACGGCCGTCATGCTACAATCGTCATATCTTTGCAAAGAGTTGAAACAGATTGACCGTTCATTTCTCCGTCAGGAAGCAACCATGTCCTCCACCGTTACCGACAATCCGGCCGAACACCGCTTCGAACTCAAAGCCGGGGACCATGTGGCCGTTGCCTATTACACGCTGAGGCCCGGCATCATCACATTCACGCATACCGAGGTGCCGACCGCGTTGTCGGGTCAGGGCATCGGCTCGAAGCTGGCGCGAGGAGCACTCGAAAACGTGCGTGCCCGCGGACTGAAGGTGGTACCGAAATGCCCGTTCATTGCGGCGTTCATGGCAAAGAACGCCGAATTTTCCGATCTGCTGGCGTAAGCCCATGTCCGCGCCGTCGACAACGTCGCCGGTCCTGATCACCGGTTGTTCCAGCGGCCTGGGCAAGGCCACCGCAATGCTGTGCCGGAAGGCCGGCTATCTCACGGTCGCGACCGCACGCGATCCATCGACGCTCGCGCCGCTCGCGGCGCTCGGTTGCGACACGCTTCAGCTCGATGTTACCGACGAGGCCTCGCGCACGGCTGCGGTCGCGGAGGTCGAGCGCCGCCACGGTCCGGTGGGGGTGCTGGTGAACAATGCCGGTTACGGTCAATACGGACCGCTTGAGGAAATCTCGCCGCAAGCCTTGCATCGCGCATTCGAGACGAACGTGTTCGGACTTCTGCGCATGTCGCAGCTCGTCATACCCGGGATGCGGAACGCGCGCCGCGGCCGCATCGTCAACATCTCGTCGCTCGCAGGCCGCGTGACCGCGCAAGGCGGCGGCGTCTATCACATGACCAAATATGCGGTGGAGGCCATCGCCGACGCAATGCGGCCGGAGGTCAAACCGTTCGGAATTGACCTCGTCAGCGTGTTGCCGGGACCGTTCGTGTCGCCCTATCGCGACAAGGTCATTGCCAGCATTCCCGACACCGGCCCAGATTCACCGTATCGCATCTACAAGCGCAACATCGGCGCCTACATGCTGCACTTTCTCGATCCGAAGACGTTCGGCACCATGCCGGTCGAGAAGGTCGCAGGCGTTGTGTTCAAGGCAGCGACGACCTCACGACCGCGACCCAGGTACAATGTCGGCTTCTGGGCCAATTTCGGTCCGGTGGGACGTTACCTTGCCGGCGACCGCGTCGTCGACTGGTGGATGTCGCGGGAGATCCCGCACGACCGCGAGCGCAAATAGTCGCGCGGCTATTCGGCGCCGCGGCCGAGGGTCTCCACGGTCTTGAGCCAGCCGTTGCGCTTCTCGCTTGAGGAGTCCGCGATCATTCCGAACAGGGTATCGCGCACCGGCTTGACGCCAATGAAGTTCAGGATGTTCTTCCTGAGCAGTTTCAGCGCATGCGGCCCGTACCAGTAGCGATAGATCGAGACCGGCATCGCCATCGTCATGATGATGCGCGCGGACTTCTTCTCGAAGATGCGCCAGTTCATCGCGTTCGGGGTGCCCTGCCGCTTGATGAGATCGGGCTGCAGGATGCGCTCGATGAAGCCCTTCAGGATCGCCGGCATGTCGCCGCACCAGAGCGGAAAGATCAGCACCCAGTGGTCGCTGGCCGCGAGGGCGTCATAGGCCGTCTTCAGGTCCGGCTCGAGCGGCTGTTCGCGCCGATAGCCTTCGCGCAGGATCGGCTCGAAACTCATCTCCGCGAGTTTGAAGACCCGCACCGTGTGCCCACTGCTCTCCGCACCGCGCCGATACGCTTCGGCCAGCGCCTCGCAGAAGGTCGTGCGCTGCGGATGTCCGACAATGATCGTGACACTTGCCATGATGCCCACCTGCCCAGTTGGGGCATTTCGATCCGTCTCATGTCACACGATACGTTACCTGCGCTTTGCGATGGCGCAAACCCGCGCGCGAACAGGAAACGAGAACGCCGGCAGGCGGCGCTGGATCAGCTACCATCGCGTTGCAGCCACCAGCCTTCGCTGATCGGACGCTGCAACAACACCTTGTTTCGTCCCGCCGCGGCCTTGTCGAGGTCGCCGTCGACGATCTCGGCATAACGCGACGCCTCGCCGCGCACGAAGCTCTTTCCGAACCCGCTGACCGAAAGGCCGCTCGCATAGAATAGGAATTGCACCGAACGGTGTCCCCGGCTGACGCTGATGATGGAGGCCTCGCGCATCAGATCGCGGTAATCGGCGATGCGGGCTGCGGGCACGTGCGCCCGCTCGGGATCCGCAGGATCGCTCCAGTTCAGGCCAAGCCGGTTCAGCGCGGGATCACGCCGCAACATGTCGGTGATCTGATCAAGCGTGGCACGGTGCTTTTCCCAATGCGCGATCATCGCTGCATCGGACGGCGCGGCGGGCCCGGGTCCGAATATCGACGCCGTCAACGCCAACGGCGCGCCAATCGCACCGATGACGGCCAGTGCGGCAAGACCGGTCAGCACGATTGCGACGGTGCGAAGCTTCATTCGTCAGTCTCAGCAGCAGCGAAGTTCCCTAGGGCGCGTTTGCGGCGCTCAAGGGGCACGTTATGCCACGGCGCACGAAAGCGTGAATGCGCCGGATGCCAATGGTGTTTAGCATGTTGTGACAGGCCGTGGCAGACGTGACCGGCTTGTTTGGCGTTCCACGTCGGCCCGGCCGCACGTACTGCGGAACAGGGAGACTTGGCCATGGCGCAATTCCACGTTCTCAACCCGGCCGACGACCGGACCGAAGGACCGGTGATTCGCCGCATCGGTTTCGCCGATCTTGGCGAGGCACTCCGGCAGGGCTGGGAGGACTTCAAGGTCTGGCCGAGCCACGCGGTTTTTCTCTGCATCATCTATCCGATCGTCGGTCTCGTGCTCGGCGGGATGGCGCTGGGCTACAGCGTGCTGCCTCTTTTGTTTCCGCTCGCGGCCGGCTTTGCCCTGCTCGGCCCGATTGCCGCGCTGATGATGTACGAGATCAGCCGCCGGCTGGAACTCGGCGAACCGCCCTCGCTCCGGTCGGCGCTTTCGGTCATCCACTCGCCCGGCTTTCCCGCGATCGTCGCGATCGGCCTGATGTTGATGGGGCTGTTCCTGCTGTGGCTCGGGATCGCGCGCGAGCTCTATCAGACTTTATTCGGAATCTATGCCGCGCCCGATGCGGTTGGACCGTTCGTGCGCGAGGTGTTCACGACAGACGCCGGCTGGAAGCTGATGGTTTACGGAAATGCCATCGGCTTTGTGTTCGCGCTGGTGGCGTTCTGTCTCACCGTCATCTCGTTTCCGATGCTGCTCGACCGGGACGTCGGAGCAGCGACAGCCGTCATAACCTCGATACGGGCGATCGCGGTCAATCCGGTCGTCATGGCCGCGTGGGGCCTGATCGTTGCGGCGCTGCTGGTGCTCGGTTCGCTTCCCGTGTTCCTGGGCCTGGCTGTCGTGATGCCGGTGCTCGGTCACGCGACCTGGCATCTCTACCGCAAGCTTGTTGTGTAACGGCCTTATCCGGGCGCGGCGTCCAACGCTGGCGCCGCGCGCGGGATTGAAGTCGGCTACAAGTTCAGACAATTCGACGCAAATTGGTGGCCAGCCCTTTAAGGGTTCCGAACGCGCCTCGTGCACATTGCGCGCATGAGCATGGACCGCCGATCCTCGCGTCCGTCCGCACGTGCGCGCCGCCCCGCCGCGCCTGCGGCGGCAGCGCGCGCTCCTGTGCAGGTGCGCGGTGGCGGCGCGGAACCCAGGAGCTGGCGCAAGGAGCGTCGGCGCGGCGCAATTGCGGCGGCCGTGATTTGCCTCGTGTTCGTGGCTTTGATGAGCGGATACGGCCTCCACGCGCATATGGCGCAGGCGGAAGCGCGTGCTGCGGCCCGTGACATGCAGATAGCAATCGAAACCGGAGCCGCATTGAACAACGTGGCCGTGCTGTTCGTTCCCGAATACGGCGCGGTCTGCCGGCGCCGCTGGATCGACAACACCACCTGGTCGCTGCGCGACGGCGGCCAGGTCGATTGCGAAGAAGCTGCCGGCTGGCATGTGAATGCTCCTATCAGGGAGCACAAAGTCGAACGGCGGATAGGCGCCATTCGCGAGACCTTCCAGACCCGCGCCCCCGGCAAGGTGGAATAGGTCTGAGGCGTCACCGGCTCGCTTGCGCGCGCGCCGACGACGGCCTACCTGTGCGGCATTGGCAACTCTTCAATTCACAGGACAACCTGATGCACGTGTCGGAAGCGCACGTCCCTACCGCATCCGCCAGCCGCTATCTGCAGCAGATCTGCAAGCACTGGAGCCACAAGTTTGCGGTCGAGTTCACACCGGAAGCGGGCTGCGTGCCGTTTTCTGAGGATCGCCGGTGCGACTTCTCGGCCAGTGCCGACACGCTCACGATGCGGATCCATGCCGCCGATGAAGCGACGCTCGAACGAACCCAGCAAGTGGTCCTCGACCACCTGAAGCGTTTCGCCTTCCGCGAAGACCTGGGCGATATCCGCTGGACGCGCGTCACCGCCGACTAGATGCGGGCCCGCTCATCGCAGGCCCGCCATACAGGTCAGTTACCGACCGCGTCGTTCACGCACTTCTTGATATGGCTCTCCTTCGCCGCGCCGGCGAGCTTCTTGTCGGCCGCGGACTTGTCGCACATCGCCTGTGCATCTTTTCCGCACTTCGTCATGAAACTGTTGAGCGCGGCGCCGGCGAGCTTCTTGTTGGACGCCTCAACCTTGCAAGCCGCCGCGTGCGCGTGACCGGCAGCGAAAACCAAAGCTGCGGCAATTAACAGAGCCCTCATTGTTCCCTCCTTGGGACAAATTCGTACGGCCGAACGAGTCGACCGCGACGACTCTATGAAACCCGGTATGTCGTGACTATGGCGGTACGATAAACGTGCATTCAGGCAGCCATCGCGGGCGAGATAATTTCCCGGATATCCGTCACCGGGCTTGCGAATGCCTGCTCCTCGACCTGCTCCAGTCCCATCACGCGTAGCAAACCGCGCGCAGGGCACATTTCAACCGCGAGGCGCGTGAAACGGTTATTGACGGGTTCGGAGAGCCATCCAAACGGCTCGTGCAGCAGCGACCCGGAGAAATTCTCCATGGTTTCACGGCGACAACGGCTGTTTTCGCCGGCTTCTTCGTAACGGCAGGTCAATATCAGATCGCCGCCTACCCTGGCCTCCCAGGGCTCCCGGCACGTGTGCCAGTCGTTCGCGGCAACAGTCGCGGTGGACCGCGTTTCGAAGTCATCTTCCGTGCGCTCGATGACGCAACGCTCCCCGGGATGAATACCGGCGAGCGAATAGATGACCGGGCGCGCCACGGGCGTGCGCTCGAGCATGGATCGCGCAGCAGAGAAATCGCGGCAGGTCTCGAACACCTGACGCAGCAGCTGATCGGGCGGGATGTGACGGATACCCCACGTCTTCAGAGCATTGGCGCCGAGGTCGTACGGCCGCAGCCAGGGATGCCGTGTGCGGCGCCACATCGGCGCCTGGTTGATGGCCGCGCCGAAACGGCCGGGCGCCATGGCGGTCAGCGTGCCGACATAGCCCGGCCACGTGACGCTATAGAACTCGCCTGCCTCTCCCCATTTATGCGCGACTTCGGTGTGGCGGCCGAGGCCGGGAAACGGCCAGTCCAAGGTCCGGGCGAGCCACGGTTCCCTATCCTCATCGCGGCTCATCGTCGTGCAGCCCCACGAATAGGAACCGTTCAAAAACCAGACACCGCTGAAGCCGAGAGCGGCGGCGATGCCTTCGATTTCGCGAACATACGGAGACTGCGACCGGGACAGCCAGCGTCGCGCCATTCCGTCCAGCAGAGGCAGCGCGGCCGCAACAGGACGGGGAAAAAACGACAGGCAATCATCGCGTAGCGCCCGGGCGCGCGCAGCGCCTTCCTGGGCTTGCCGAAGCGGCCCGCCGTCACGAATGTCGACAATCGGGATCTGGGTCAGACCAGTCATGGGGAGCGAGCTTAGCAGCGTGTCGGAACCCACCAAATGTGGTCCTCGCCCGACGCCGGCGCAATGACCGTAGCTGGCCGCCCCTAAGCCACTGACTTTCCGCGGTTTTCGGACTTGATCATGAATCGTAAACGATATCCGCGATACGATCGCGCAAACTTGGGGTCTCCATGGCGAAGCGTCTGAAACGCGTCAGGTCGTCTGAACAGCATCGCTGGGCGATCCGCGACGGCCGCCGCGCTGTATTGGCCGCCCTGATGCTGATCTTCGTCGGCGCGGCGAGTCTGTCCGACGGCAAGCTGCTTCCGGGTTTCCTGACCGGGGATGTCGCGCCGCAGCCATCGGCCGAACCGGAGCGCATCACGGACGATCTCAGGACCGGCTCGATCCTGATCACGCCGAGGGATGGCAACATCTGCGAGCATCGCATCATCGACAACGCGACCTGGCGCATTCGTGCGAATGGCAGTGTGCAATGCGATTCCACAGTGTCGTGGCAACCTGACCGCGGCGGCGGCGCCCAGACATCCCAGTCGCGGCTTGAAGCGATCCGCGGCGCCTTCGTGTCCAGGCGCTAGAAGGCCCTGCTCATCCCGCGCGCTCGACAACGAACGCGACCTGAACGAGCGCGACAGTGTTGACGATGGCGTGCAGGATCACGGTGAGAAGCGTCGAGCCGCTGCTCCAGCGCAACCATCCGAGCACGCAACCCAGCACAAAGATCTGCACGATGTAGAATGTCTCGTACTGAACATGCATCACGGCCCAGCCCGCCGACGTCAGCAGGATTGCGCCCCATGGTCCGAGCCTTGATCGCGCGTAGCCGGGAAAGATAAATCCACGGAACAGCAACTCTTCCATCAATGGCGCAGCCACGATCAGCGCAACCGCAAACAACACCAGCGTTCCGGAGCTTCGCGCGCTCCGATAAGCGTCGACCACAGCCGGCGGCACGAGATCGCGACCGGACAAATACGACGTCAGGTCGCCCAGCGGCAGCAAGACCGCGATGATGACGATGCCGACGATCAGGTCCGCGCGTCTGGGCCAGTACAGGGCCAGATAGTCGACGGCCGAGCATCGCGCGTATCGCGCGGCCATGGCGATCACGGCAATCGGCGCCGGCATCGACAGGATCGTAACGACCGCGATCGTGAGTGCATGCGCCGTCAGCGTCTGAACTTCGAAGTCCGACGCGTTGCGATCGACACCCAGAAATGCCAGCGCCACGAATGCCGCCATGAGCTGGGCCGCGAACCACGCTGCGGTCGCCGCCAGTCCGATGGCTGTCGTGGCCCAGAAGCCCCACGGCTGACAGGGAGACAGGCCTGATCCCTCGTGCGGCTTCGGCGCGATTTCGGTCATGACAGTCCAGAGTTAGTGGTCGGCGCGGCGCCGCCCATGTTCAAGGGGGCTTAGCACAGACTGCAACACGGCGCCGCACACGTGCTAAGGATGAGACATGCCCGCACTCGTCTGCCCCCTCGCCCAAGCCCAATCCGTGCTGCCTGCGCGCGGAGCCTTGATCGGTCTCGATCTCGGAACGAAAACGATCGGAGTCGCTGCATCGGATCCGGATCGCATGCTTGCAGCCGGTGTCGAGACGGTTGGCCGCAAGGCGTTTCAGGCCGACGCCGCGCGCGTCCTGGCGCTTGCCAGCGAACGCAATGCCGTCGGCTTCGTGCTGGGGCTTCCACTGAACATGGACGGCACCGAAGGTCCCCGCGCGCAATCGACGCGTGCATTCGCCCGCAATTTCGCAAAGCTGACGGAATTGCCGATCGCGTTCTGGGACGAGCGGCTATCAACCGCTGCCGTCGAACGCGACCTCATCGCCGCCGACGCCAGCCGCGCCAAGCGCGCTGCGATCATCGATCAGCATGCAGCGGCCTTCATTCTTCAGGGCGCGCTCGACTTTCTGCGTAACGCCAAGGCAAGAGCAACGCCATAGCCGGTCAGGCCGGCGACGCCCGCTCCAGCAGACGCTCCGCGTCGGGGTACGATGCGCCGTAGAGCCGCGTGCCGCCGGCAAGGCGCATGCGGACGAACGCTGCAGCGATGTCCGGAACGGTGGCCTGCAGCGCGGCCGCCGCGGCAACAACCGCCAGCATTTCCGTGATCCGGCGCCCGTTTGCTTCCACGTCGGTCGCCACGAGCAGGCGTTCGATCTGCGCAAGCGCGGATCGCATTTCGGGCAGATCGCGCGTCTCTTCACTCAAGGAGGCGAGGACATCGCGTGCCTCGTCGACACGCCGCATCGAGCGCAAGAGGTCCAGAGCCATCACGTTCCCGGAACCCTCCCAGATCGCGTTGACCGGCGCTTCGCGGTATAGCCGCGCAAGCGCGTAATCCTCGACATAGCCATTGCCGCCAAGGCATTCCATTGCTTCGTAAACAAACGCCGGCGCCGTCTTGCAAATCCAGTACTTGATCGCCGGCGTCAGGATGCGCGCGCGCGCGGCCTCGCGAGGATTGCTCGGGGCAAGATCGAAAGAGCGACATAGCCGCATGATCACCGCGACAGCCGCCTCGGACTCGAGAGCGAGATCGGCGAGGACCGCATGCATCATCGGCTGATCGATCAGCCGCTTCTGGAATACGATGCGGCGGCGGGCATGATGGAGAGCGCGCGAGAGCGCCGCACGCATGATGCCGGCGGACGAGATCGCGCAATCAAGACGCGTCAATTGCACCATCTGGATTATGGTGCGGATACCCGCGCCCTCCTCTCCTACACGAAGAGCGAAGGCATCGCGAAACGCGACTTCGCTGGATGCATTCGAACGGTTGCCGAGCTTGTCTTTCAGTCTTTCGAAATGCAGGCCGTTGACACTGCCGTCCGGACGGAAACGCGGCATGAAGAAACAGGTCAATCCGCCTTCCGCCTGCGCCAGCACGAGGAAGGCGTCCGACATCGGCGCAGACATGAACCATTTGTGCCCGTCGATCCGATAGGCATCCCCGTCGCGCGTAGCGGCCGTCGTGTTCGTGCGCACGTCCGTGCCGCCCTGCTTCTCGGTCATCCCCATGCCCAGCGTCATCGCCGCTTTATGCGACCACGGCCGAAACGTCCGGTCGTAATCGCGCGACACGATTTTCGGCATGAGTTGCGAACGAAGATCGGGTTGCGCGGCGAGCGCAGCCACCGAAGCGCGGGTCATGGTGATCGGACACATATGTCCGTTCTCGACCTGAGCCACGATATAGAAGCGCGCCGCGCGCGCGACCTCCGCCGGAGCGGACACTGCGGAGCCGTCCGCGTTCCAGGTCGAGCAATGCAGCCCCGCCAGCGTGCTCTCCGACATGAAGCGGTGATAAGCCGGATGAAATCGAACGGCTTCACCATGCAGCCGCGGCGGATGCTTATTCGCGAGGGCCGCCAATTCGAACATCTCCGCCCGGCCCCATTGCCGTCCGAACGCCGCCAGCGCATCGGCTTCGCCGCCCGCGCCGTTGGCCGCCGCTGCTTCCCGCAGCGGCCGATCGGTTCCGAACAGATCGACATTCACGAAGGGCGGCGGCTGATTGGCCATCTCGTCGCGCGTTTCAGGCATGGCGCACTCCCGACACCCGCCATGGTAGCACGCTGCCCGATACCGCGGATTCAGCATGTGCTGGGGATGGCCGCAGACGCGCCTTGCGGCGGCCCCGCGATGAGCCTATAGAGCCGGCTTTAATGAACATCGCCGCCACATCGTCTTTCGTCCTCAACCGGCGCCATTTGTTGGGGATCGAAGGGCTCTCGCGCGACGAGATCGTAGGCCTTCTCGATCTCGCCGAGGAATTCGTCGAACTCAACCGGCAGATCGAGAAGAAGCGCACCTCACTGCGCGGCCGGACCCAGATCAATCTATTCTTCGAATCCTCGACCCGCACGCAGTCTTCGTTCGAACTTGCGGGCAAGCGTCTTGGCGCGGACGTGATGAACATGGCAGTCAGTTCCTCGGCCATGAAAAAGGGCGAAACGCTCATCGACACCGCGATGACGCTGAACGCCATGCATCCGGACATCCTGGTGGTGCGCCATCATGCGTCGGGCGCCGTGGAACTCCTCGCGCAGAAGGTCGACGGATCGGTCATCAATGCCGGCGACGGCGCGCACGAACATCCGACACAGGCGCTCCTCGATGCGCTCACCATCCGCCGCAACAAGGGCCGCATCGAAGGCCTCATTGTCGCGATCTGCGGAGACGTGCTGCATTCGCGGGTCGCGCGCTCCAACATCATTCTTCTCAACGCGCTGGGGGCGCGGGTTCGCGTGGTCGGCCCCTCGACGCTGCTG
Organism: Pseudorhodoplanes sp.; assembly: GCF_035565795.1. Classification (GTDB taxonomy): domain Bacteria; phylum Pseudomonadota; class Alphaproteobacteria; order Rhizobiales; family Xanthobacteraceae; genus Pseudorhodoplanes. The sequence goes on along the minus strand of NZ_DATMRV010000127.1, from coordinate 33,647 downwards.
CCGCCGCACATCGAACGTCTTGGCGTCGAGGTCACGCGCGACATGCGCGAAGCGCTGCACGATGCCGACATCGTCATGATGCTGCGCCTGCAGCGCGAGCGCATGAACGGATCGTTCGTCCCCTCCACCCAGGAATACTTCGCTTATTTCGGCCTCGACCAGAAGAAGCTGGCCTATGCCAAGCCGGACGCGCTCGTAATGCATCCCGGTCCGATGAACCGAGGCGTCGAAATCGCATCCAGCGTCGCCGATGGCGCCCAGTCGCTGATCCGCGAACAGGTCGAAATGGGCGTCGCCGTGCGAATGGCCGTGCTCGAAGCCCTGTCCCGCAACCTGCCGAACGCATAAGCATGCTGTCCGACCGTCGCCCGATCCTGCTCGCAAACGCCCGGATCATCGATCCGTCGCGCGATCTCGACTTCCCGGGCGATCTGCTCATCGCAGACGGCGTGATCCGGGATACCAAACGAGGGATCGGGGCAGCCGGCGTGCCGGAAGGTACCGAGGTCATCGACTGCAAGGGTCGCATCGTCGCTCCTGGCCTCGTCGACATGCGCGCGTTCGTGGGCGAGCCGGGCGCCGAATATCGCGACACGCTTGCATCCGCGAGCCAGGCAGCGGCGGCCGGCGGCGTGACGACGATCATTTGCCAGCCCGATACGTCTCCGGCGATCGACGATCCCGCAATCGTCGACTTCATCATGCGCCGCGCCCGCGATACTGCGATCGTGCACGTGCAACCGATGGCCGCGCTGACCAAAGGCCTCGAAGGCAAGGAGATGACGGAGATCGGTCTCCTGAAAGCCGCCGGTGCAGTCGCGTTCACCGATGGCACCAGAAGCGTCACCAACGCGCAAGTGATGCGTCGGACGATGACATACGGGCGAGACTTCGACGCCCTCATCGTCCATCACACCGAAGACCCCGATCTGATCGGCGAAGGCGTGATGAATGAAGGCGAGCTGGCAACGCGGCTCGGCCTTCACGGCATTCCGACCGCGGCAGAAGCGGTCATGCTGGAACGCGATATGCGGCTCGTCGCGCTGACCGGCTGCCGATACCACGCCGCATCCCTGACATGCCGCGAGTCGCTCGAGATCTTGCGACGCGCCAAGGATGCGGGTCTGCCGGTGAGCGCCGCCGCCTCGATCAATCATCTCACGCTGAACGAGATCGACATCGGGCCCTACCGCACCTTCTTCAAGCTGACGCCACCGCTGCGCGGCGAAGACGACCGCAAGGCTCTGGTCGAGGCGGTTGCTTCGGGTCTCATCGATATTGTCATGTCGGACCACAACCCGCAGGACGTCGAAACGAAGCGCCTGCCCTTCGCCGAAGCGGCGCCGGGCGCTATTGGTCTGGAGACCATGCTCGTCGCTGGTCTTCGCCTGGTACATGGCGGGCACCTCTCGCTGATCCAGCTGATCGCGGCGATGTCGACGAAGCCTGCCGAGCTCCTTGGCCTTCCCGGCGGAAACCTGCGTAACGGCGCGCCTGGAGACGTGATCGTGATCGATCCGGATACATCCTGGATCCTCGATCCGGCGGAGCTTAAGTCGAAGTGCAAGAACACGCCGTTCGACGAAGCCCGTCTGGAAGGCCGCGTGATCCGGACCATCGTTGCCGGGCGCACCGCCTACGAGTACGCTTCCGCCTGACACAATCCGCTACATCTGCCGCGTTGAGGCAAGGATCGGAAGCGGGACACTGGCGGCGGGGGCGCTGGGCATGTCGGACTGGTCGAACATATTTTCTGGCTGGCCATCGATCGCGGCGCTCGCGCTCGGCTACCTGCTTGGATCGATTCCGTTCGGGCTGATTTTCACCCGCCTTACGGGCGGTCCCGACATCCGCGGCATCGGATCGGGCAATATCGGCGCGACCAACGTCTTGCGCACCGGCCGCAAGGGTCTCGCCGCGGCGACCCTCCTCGCCGACATGCTCAAGGGGACGGCGGCAGTTCTGCTGGCCCGTTATCTCTTTGGCTCAGGTGTGGCGATCGCCGCCGGCCTTGGCGCATTTCTCGGTCACCTCTTTCCGGTCTGGCTCGGCTTCAAGGGTGGCAAGGGGGTCGCGACCTTTATCGGTGTGCTGCTCGGCTTTTCGTGGATCGCGGCTCTCATCTACTGCGCGGTCTGGATCGGCATCGCTGCCGTCACACGTTACTCCTCGCTTTCGGGACTGATCGCCTGCGCGGTCACGCCTGGCATATTGTGGGCTCTCAACAAGCCAACGGAAGCGGCCCTCTTTGTTGTCATGGCGCTCCTCGTGTTCATCATGCATCGCGCAAACATCGCGCGCTTGATCGCCGGCACCGAAACCAAGATCGGACAATCGGCGGTGAAGCCGTGAGCCGGCCCGAGGCCGCGGATGGCGTGAAGCTTTCCGACGGCCAGCGGCTCGATTGGCTGCGTCTGATCCGGAGCGAGAATATCGGCCCCCGCACCTTTCGCGCGCTGGTGAACCACTATGGCGGGGCGCGTGCGGCCCTTGAAGCGCTTCCGATGCTTGCGAGACGCGGCGGCGCACAGGCGCCGGGCCGCATCTGCTCGATTGAGGACGCGCGTCGCGAGATCGAAATTGCGGAGCGCATGGGCTCGACCTTTATCGCGCTCGGTGAGCCCGGCTATCCGGCGCGCCTGCGCATGATCGACGATGCGCCGCCCCTCGTCTCCGTACGCGGTCATATCGACGCCCTGAAGTCCCCAATGATCGCCATGGTTGGTTCGCGCAATGCGTCGGCGGCCGGTGCGAAATTCGCAGCCCAGATCGCACGCGAACTCGGTGACGCAGGCTTCGTCACAGTCTCCGGCCTCGCGCGCGGCATCGATGCGGCTGCGCATCGCGCAACGATCGACACCGGCACCGTGGCGTGCCTCGCCGGCGGTCAGGATCGCATCTATCCGTCGGAGCATCTCCCTCTGCTCGAGCAGATCCTTGAGCACGGCGTCGCGATCTCCGAGATGCCGTTCGGCTGGGAGCCCCGCGCCCGCGACTTTCCACGCCGCAATCGTCTCATCGCCGGACTGTCGCTGGGTGTCATTGTCATCGAGGCCGCACGACGATCGGGCTCCCTGATCACCGCACGTCTCGCACTCGAACAGGGACGCGAGGTGTTTGCCGTCCCGGGCTCACCGCTCGACCCGCGCTGCGAAGGCACAAACGGTCTTCTCAAACAGGGCGCAACGCTCGTGACCGAGACGAACGATGTTCTGTCGGTTCTCGATCCGATTCTTGGCCGGACTGTCGCTCTTCCGGCCAGCGAACCCGGTCACGATCCCGCAGACCCGGCGGCCGAGCCCGCCGCCGACGAGCGCCGCCGCATCGTATCGCTGCTCGGACCAACGCCGGTCGAGATCGACGAATTGATCCGCCAGTCCGGCGCCCATCCGGCTGTTGTCCGGACGGTGCTGCTTGAACTGGAAATTGCCGGCCGGCTCGAACGGCAGGCCGGAGGCCGGGTCGCATTGATCTGAGCTACGACCGCAGCCTGTCGATCCGCTTCACGCTCTCGGCTTCCAGTTTCGCCATGTCGAGCAGATAGGCGAGCGTACCGAGACCATGACGGCGCGCCATCTGCGCAAGCCCCCCTGTCAGGTCTGCGATGTAGGTTGCCGCAGCGACCCGGTCGTCGGCAGCAGGACGCGCTTCGTCAGTCATCTCTTGGCGCTGTCCGGGCATCCTCATCTGATTGTAGATTGTAATATTATCTCGCATAAGTTGCAATATCCAAGCTGAAAAACCCCAAGTTCTGCCCCCAGCGCACGGCCCTTATTTGACTCAAGGGGTCGATTTACCCATGGTCCGGCCCCACCTAAGCGCCTGACTCGCGCCTCTAGGTCTGAAGTTCGGACCTAACCTGTTGGAATTTCATGAATATCGTGGTTGTCGAATCGCCGGCCAAGGCCAAGACCATCAACAAGTACCTCGGGCCCGGCTACGAGGTTCTGGCTTCGTTCGGCCATATCCGCGATCTACCCGCCAAGGATGGCTCGGTGGATCCCGACCACAACTTCAAGATGATCTGGGAGGTCGATGAGCGCGCCCAGAAGCGGATCAACGACATCGCCAAGGCCGTTAAAGGCGCCGACAAGCTGATCCTCGCGACCGACCCGGATCGCGAGGGCGAAGCGATCTCCTGGCACGTGCTCGAAGTACTGAAGGAGAAGAAGGCCCTCAAGGACCAGGCGATCGAGCGGGTGGTGTTCAACGCCATCACCAAGCAGGCGGTCAGCGAGGCGATGAAGAACCCGCGCAAGATCGATCATGCGCTGGTTGATGCCTATCTCGCGCGTCGCGCGCTCGACTATCTCGTCGGCTTCACCCTTTCCCCTGTGCTGTGGCGCAAATTGCCCGGCGCCCGCTCGGCCGGCCGTGTGCAGTCGGTCGCCCTCCGCCTCGTCTGCGACCGCGAGCTCGAAATCGAGAAATTCGTTGCGCGCGAATACTGGTCGCTGATCGCCACACTTGCGACGCCGCGCAACGAGAGCTTTGAAGCACGGCTCGTCGGCGCCGACGGACAGAAGATCACGCGTCTCGATATCGGCTCGGGCAAGGAAGCCGAAGACTTCAAGAAAGCGCTGGAGAGTTCCTCTTTCACTGTCGCTTCGGTCGAAGCAAAGCCGGCACGCCGTAATCCCCCGCCCCCCTTCACCACATCGACGCTGCAGCAGGAGGCGAGCCGCAAGCTTGGCTTCGCTCCCGCGCATACCATGCGCGTCGCGCAGCGGCTCTACGAGGGCGTCGACATCTCGGGCGAGACGGTCGGTCTCATTACTTATATGCGAACCGACGGCATCGACATGGCGCCCGAGGCCATCGCCGGCATCCGCTCGATGATCGGCAAGAATTACGGTCGCGATTATGTGCCGGACGCGCCGCGCCGCTATCAGAACAAGTCGAAGAATGCGCAGGAGGCCCACGAGGCCATTCGCCCGACCGATGCGTCCCGTACGCCGCGCGACGTCGCGCGCGCGCTCGATGCCGATCAGGCCAGGCTTTATGAACTGATCTGGAACCGCGCCGTCGCAAGCCAGATGCAGTCCGCCGAACTCGAGCGGACCACGATCGATATCGCCGCCAAGGTTGCCGGACGCAATCTCGAGCTGCGCGCGACCGGACAGGTGATCAAGTTCGACGGCTTCCTGACGCTCTATCAGGAGGGACAGGACGACGACGCCGAGGACGAAGATGCAAAGCGTCTTCCCGCGATGTCGGAAGGCGAACCGCTGAAGAAACAGTCCATCAGCGCGACCCAGCATTTCACCGAGCCGCCGCCGCGTTTCACCGAAGCCTCGCTCGTGAAGCGGATGGAAGAGCTCGGCATCGGCCGGCCGTCAACCTATGCCTCGATCCTCGCGGTATTGAAGGATCGAGGCTATACGCGGCTCGACAAGAAGCGCCTCGTTCCGGAGGACAAGGGCCGGCTCGTGGTCGGCTTCCTCGAGAGCTTCTTCCAGAAATATATCGAATACGACTTCACCGCGTCGCTCGAGGAGCAGCTCGACAAGGTCTCCAACAACGAGCTGGAATGGCACCAGCTGTTGCGCGACTTCTGGGACGATTTCATCGGCGCTGTCGGCGAGATCAAGGACCTGCGCATCACCCAGGTTCTCGATGCACTCAACGAATTGCTTGGCCCGCATGTCTTTCCGAAGAAGGAAGACGGCGGCGATCCGCGCCAATGCCCCAATTGCGGCGAAGGCCAGCTCTCCCTGAAGGTCGGCCGCTTCGGCGCCTTCGTCGGCTGCTCGCGCTATCCGGAATGCAACTTCACGCGGCAGCTGTCTCCCGGCTCGGGTGGCGATACCGCGACCAAGATTCTCGGCAAGGATCCGGTTACCGGCGAAGACGTGACGCTGCGCGGTGGCCGTTTCGGTCCGTATGTGCAGCTTGGCGAAGGCAACAAGGAGACCAAGGAGAAGCCGAAGCGCTCCGGTCTGCCGAAGGGCCTCGCGCCCGATGACGTCGACCTGCAGGTTGCGCTCGGTCTGCTTTCATTGCCGCGCGATGTCGGCAAGGATCCCGAGAGCGGTGAGATGATCATCGCCGGCATCGGCCGGTTCGGCTCCTACGTGAAGCTGGGCAAGACTTACGCCAATCTCGAACCCGGCGACGACGTGCTCAATATCGGTCTGAACCGCGCGGTCACGCTGATCGCCGAGAAGAAGGCCAATCCCGGCAAGAGCCGGCGCTTCGGCGCCGATCCCGGCCGCTCGCTCGGCGATCATCCCGACAAGGGTGGCCCGATCATCGTCAAGAACGGACGTTACGGCGCCTATGTCAGCCATGACGGTGTGAACGCCACCCTGCCGGCCGACAAGACGCCTGACAGCATCACGCTGGAAGAAGCCGTCGGCCTGATCGATGCGCGCATCGCTGCCGGTGGCGGCAAGAAGAAAAAGGCCGCGCCGAAAGCAGCAAAAGCCGCGGCCGAAAAGCCTGCCAAGGCGAAGAAGGCAAAGGCTGCGAAAGCCGACGCCGACGGGAAGCCGACGGCAAAGAAAACCATAGCCCGCAAGGCATCTTCGAAAACGGCCGCAGCCAAGTCACGCTCGAAGACCGCGGGTCCGACAGCTGCCGACAAAGCGGCCGGCGAAGTTGCTCCGGCACAACGAAAACGCAAGGTCGCAAACTAGAACTCCCCTGCCGGAGGGACGAGGTCGTCTTGGCCCGATCGAAACAAACCTCCGTCCCGTTCCCGACGCGGGAGCAACTGCTTGCATTCATCAAGGATAATGCCGGCAAGGCTGGCACGCGCGAGATTGCGCGCGCCTTCGGGCTGAAGAACGCCGATCGCGTCCAGCTGAAGCGCGTGCTGCGCGAACTCACCGACGACGGCGCGGTCGAAAGCCGCCGCAAGAAGCACCACAAGCCCGGTACCCTGCCCTCCGTCACGCTGGCCGACATCATCGAGCGCGACCGCGACGGCGAACTCGTCGCGGTGCCGAGCGAGTGGGACGAGGAGGCGCATGGCGAAAGTCCGCGCATCCTGGTTGCGACCCTTCGCAAGGCCAGGCCTGGCGAGGCCGCCGGTATCGGCGATCGGGCCCTGCTGCGCGTCGAGAAACTTACCGAGCGCGAAGGCCGCATCATCTATAGCGGTCGCGTCATCAAGGTGCTCGACCGCGCCAAGAAGCGCATGCTCGGCATTTTCCGCGCGCTTCCGGGCGGCGGCGGACGGCTGATCCCGGTCGACAAAAAATCGCTCGGCCGCGAACTTTCGATCCCTCCGCACGCCACCATGGATGCGCAGGATGGCGAGCTTGTCGCCGCCGATGTGTCGAAGGAAGGCCGCTTCGGGCTTCCGACCGGCAAGGTCAAGGAACGGCTTGGCTCGCTCAAGAACGAACGCGCGGTCAGCCTGATCGCAATTCACGCGCACGGCATCCCGCATGTCTTCTCGCGCGACGTACTGGCCGAGGCCGATGCGGCAAAGCCCGCCGACCTGTCGGGCGGCCGCGAGGATTGGCGTCAACTGCCGCTGGTGACGATAGATCCGGCCGACGCCAAGGATCACGACGACGCGGTCCATGCCGAGCCGGATGCGAATCCCGACAATCGCGGCGGACATGTGGTGACGGTGGCGATCGCCGACGTTGCGCATTACGTGCGGCCGGGCTCGGCGCTCGATCGCGAGGCGCTCGATCGCGGCAACTCGGTCTATTTCCCGGACCGCGTTGTGCCGATGCTTCCCGAGCGCATCTCCAACGACCTGTGTTCCCTGAAGCCGAATGTCGACCGGGCAGCACTGGCCGTTCGCATGGTGATCGCGCCGGATGGACGCAAGCGTTCGCACAGCTTCCATCGCGTCCTGATCCGCTCCGCAGCGAAGCTGCATTACGCGCAGGCGCAGGATGCGTTCGACGGACGGACCGATGACATCACCGGCCCGATCAAGGTGCCCGTCCTCGATCCACTCTACGCTGCCTATCGCGCTGTGAAGAAAGCGCGCGATCAACGCGCCCCGCTCGACCTCGACTTGCCCGAACGCAAGATCCTGCTCAAACCGGACGGCACGCTCGATCGCGTCATCATTCCGCAGCGGCTCGACGCGCACCGGCTGATCGAGGAATTCATGATCCTCGCCAATGTCGCCGCCGCCGAGACGCTGGAACGCGCGGGTGTGCCGCTGATCTACCGCGTGCACGATGAACCTTCGCTGGAGAAAGTCGAAGCGCTCCGCGATCTGCTGCGCACGCTGGACATGTCATTTCCGAAGGGCTCGGTGCTGCAGCCATCCCTGTTCAACAATGTGCTCGACCGCGTAACGGGCACCGAAACCGAAACGTTGGTCAACGAGGTGGTGCTGCGCAGCCAGGCCCAGGCCGAATATTCGGCGGAGAATTACGGGCATTTCGGTCTCGCGCTCCGTCGCTATGCGCATTTCACATCGCCGATCCGCCGGTACGCAGACCTGATCGTGCATCGTGGATTGCTGCGCGCGCTGAAACTCAAGGACGGCGCGCTCCCGGACGCTGCCGACATCAAGGGTCTGAACGAGATTTCCGCCCGTATTTCCGCGGCCGAACGGCGCGCCATGGCCGCCGAGCGCGAAACCACGGATCGCCTGATCGCGCATCATCTCGCCGATCGCATCGGTGCGATCTTCGAAGGGCGCATTGCCGGCGTCACGCGCGCCGGGCTGTTCGTCAAGCTTGACGAAACCGGCGCCGACGGATTCATTCCCGCCCGCACCATTGGCGACGATTATTTCCAGTACCACGAGGACCGCCACGCCATGATCGGACGCTCCACCGGGGAGACCTATCGGCTGGGCGACAGCGTCACGGTCAAGCTCGTGGAAGCGATTCCGGTCGCAGGTGCGCTCCGGTTCGAGTTGATGTCGGCGGGTAAAGCCGGAAAGCGGGTGGCCCTCCGATCCACGCGCTCGCGTCCCGGACGCGACGCACGACGCGAGGATCGGATGCCGCGCAAGAGGCGGGGATGAACGACACGACCGAACATACTGTGATGCCGCCTCGCGACGGCTGGCTCGCGGTCAGGCGCGGGCTCATTGGCATGTGCCCCGCTTGTGGACGCGGGCGGATATTCCGCGCGCTGCTGAAGGTCAACGATCATTGCCCGGCCTGCAACGAGGCCCTGCATCACCACCGCGCCGACGACTTTCCGGCCTACCTCAACATCGTGCTGGTCGGGCATATCGTGGTGCCGCTGGTGCTCGCGGTCGAGATGGCGTTTTCCCCGCCCTATTGGGTGCACGGCGTGATCTGGCTGCCGCTCACGCTCACCCTCGCCTTCACGCTCATGCATCCGATCAAAGGTGCCATTATCGGCTGGCAATGGGCGATGCGCATGCACGGCTTCGATCCGGCAGGCGACCACAACGATCCGCATCCGACAGTGACGACATCAAAATAAAATGCGCGAACTGACAGATCTCGAGAAACGACTGACGGCCGCCGAGCGCGAGCGCTCGTCGGCGAATGTGCGTCCCAAGGATGCCGCCACGCTGATGATCGTCGACCGCTCTGGCCCGACGCCGAAGGTGCTGCTCGGCAAGCGCCATCACGCGCACAAGTTCATGCCGGGCAAATTCGTGTTTCCGGGCGGGCGCCTCGAATCAAATGATCGGCTCATGCCGAGCGCGACGCCACTCAATCCATACGCCGAAAAATACCTGATGCAGAAGGTGAAGCGGCCGAGCGCCGCGCGGGCAAAGGGTCTCGCCTTGGCCGCCATTCGCGAAACTTTCGAGGAGACCGGGCTTATCCTCGGCACACCGATGAACAACGCCGCGCCCGTCCCCGAGGGGCCCTGGGCCGATTTCGCGAAAGCCGGGTTCTATCCCGACCTGTCATCGCTGCATTTCATCGCGCGCGCGATTACGCCGTCGCGGCGGCCGCGCCGTTTCGATACGCGGTTCTTTGCGGTCGATGCGTCCACCATCGCGCACAAGATCGACAATGTCGTGCATCCGGATGCGGAACTCGTCGAACTGGTCTGGATGCCGATCTCCGAGGCGCGCAGCCTGGACATGCCGACCATCACCAGCGTCGTGCTTCAGGAACTGGAAGCACGGGTCGCTGCCGGTTTCGGGCATGACCTGCCGGTGCCCTTCTACCGGATGCCGCGGACGGTCTTTTATCGCGATCTGATCTCCTAGGCCGGGGAGCGCCCCGCGGAACGCATTCTGCGGGCAAAGCCCCGATTTTCCCGCCGTTTCGGCCGTCCGTCTCGATCAACCGGTGTACCCCGGCTCGAAATGCCGGCACGCTCCCACGTTTCCTTGACTTTGGCGGCTTTGCCGCTAGTTTCCGCGCAAATTCCGCACATCGAGGACGATCATGGCCAAGGCCGTCACCATCAAGGTTAAGCTCGTGTCGACTGCCGACACCGGCTACTACTACGTCAGCAAGAAGAACTCGCGGACGATGACCGACAAGCTCGCGAAGAAGAAATACGACCCGATCGCGAAGAAGCACGTCGAATTCCGCGAAGCGAAGATCAAGTAAGCGCGCCGGCGGGAACACCCGCCGACTGCACGCACGGTTTTACAACCTTCAATTGCAGGTTTGCGGACTGGCCATAAAGGGTGGCCGGCCGGAAGCGGTGTCATGAGGAGGCCACTCGTCACCGCCCCCGAACCGGCCGAACCCCACGGACCCAGGAGATGCGGCGGACCTGAGCATTCCGTAGGGTTTTCAAAGGTTTGAAACGTAAGGCATGCTTGGCATGCCGGCCTCTCGCGGCCCTGAGCCGCCCGTTTCATCGCAGATGTGAGGCTAGCCCCACATCCCTCGGAAATCAAAGACGAAGTCCCGGCCAGGCCGGGCAACCTGTCGTCAACGTAAAGGATTAGGGTTTCCAGCCGGCCTGCCGGGCCGGAGGTTCGCTAGGCCGCGTCTGCGACCACGCGATTTCGTCCGTCCCGCTTGGCGCGATACAGCGCCTGATCGGCCCGCTTCAGAAGCTGCGCGGCGGTGTCCTGAGCCGATTCTAGCGATGCGATGCCGATCGAGATGGTGACATCGATGCTGCGGCGTCCCTGCTCTATCGGGAACGGCTCTGAGGCGATCTTGCGGCGCAGCCGCTCGGCGACAGTCGAGGCGACCGCCATGTCGGTCTCCGGCATGACCACAACGAACTCCTCGCCACCGATGCGGCAGGCGAGATCGATGCCGCGGATCGATTTCCGCACCCGGATCGCGAATTCGCGCAGCACGTCGTCACCGCAATCGTGCCCGTAGGTGTCGTTGATCGACTTGAAAAAATCGATATCGAGCACGAGCACCGCGAGCTGCTTGCCCCGCGAGCCGGCCTGTTCGACCAGCTTGTTCAGGTGGCTTTCCATGTAGCGCCGGTTATGCAGTCCGGTCAGCGCATCAGTGATTGCGGCCTCGATCGACATCTGCACGTTGTCGCGCAGCCGTTCGGTGTAACGCTTGCGCCGGATCTGGGTGCGGACCCGCGCATGCAATTCGTTGCTCTCGATCGGCCGCAACAGATAATCATTCACGCCGATCTCGAGCCCGCGCATCAGCCGGGCCGTGTCATCCGGCTCGCAGATCGACAGGATCGGCAGATTGCGGGTGCGATCGAGCGAGCGGAGCTGGCTGCAGAGCCGCAGGCCGTCGAAATTCTCGAGGCTGAGCGAGACGATCAGAAGCTCGTAATTGCCCTCGGCGGCCCGGAACAAAGCGGCGCTGGGATCCGGCTCGACATCGACCATGTGCTCGTCACCAAGCATCGCCACGATGCGCTCGTAGGACGAGCGGCGATCGTCGACGAGCAGGATCCGGCCGTGCGTGCCCTGCTCCATGATGGCTTCACGCTCGGCGCTCTCGATGCCGATCTCGCGCGAGGTTGCCGCGCGCATGCGAAGCTCGTCCGTCATCATCTTCAGGCGCGTCAGGGAACGCACCCGCGCGATCAGGGCGACATCGGAGACCGGCTTGGTCAGGAAGTCGTCGGCGCCAGCCCGTAAGCCAGCGACACGGTCCGACGGCTGGTCGAGCGCGGTCACCATCACCACCGGGATATGATGCGTCGCCGGATTGCTCTTGAGCCTGCGGCAGACCTCGAAGCCGTCGAGATCAGGCATCATGACGTCCAGCAGCACGATATCGCATTCCGCCCGCTCGCAGGCTGCCAGCGCTTCGGCGCCGCTATTGGCGGTCGTGACATCGAAATATTCCGCCGACAGCCGCGCTTCGAGCAGCTTCAAGTTGGCGGGAACGTCGTCGACAACAAGAACACGCGCAGTCATGACGCAGAGACCCTACGCATTTCCGAGAAAGTGACGAATCGTTTCAATGAACTTGCCGACCGAGATCGGCTTCGACAGATAGGCTTCACAACCCCCGGCTCGGATACGTTCTTCATCACCCTTCATTGCAAAAGCCGTAACGGCGACCACAGGGATCGCCTTGAGCTCAGCGTCGTCCTTGATCCATTTGGTCACTTCAAGACCGGAAACTTCGGGCAATTGAATGTCCATCAGGATCAGGTCCGGACGGTGCCGGCGCGCAAGCTCCATCGCGTCGATGCCATTGCGGGTACCGACGGTCTGATAGCCGTGCGCCTCCAACAGGTCGTGGAAGAGCTTCATATTGAGCTCGTTGTCCTCCACGATCAGGACAGTTTTGGCCATTCCCCGCCCCCTCCTGGGCCAGTTGTCATGCGCCCAGCTTCCCGAGGCTTGGGGCGCTGCAACGCCAAAATGCAGGCCCGGGCAATATGGTACAAGGTAGCCTCCATTCCTTACAGAAAGGCAAACGGAAACCGATGGTTAACAAGTCAAAGCTGGATCGCCGAGACGCCGAAAGCGTGGCCATACAGGCGCTTTCGTTCCTTGCCGCAGATCCGGCGCGACTGGGCCGGTTCCTCGCCGTGACCGGCATCGGGCCGGCCGATATCCGCCAGGCTGCGCGCGATCCAGGGTTTCTTGCCGGCGTACTCGAACATATTGCTGCGGACGAATCGACCCTGCTCGCGTTCGCTCGGGAAACCGGCCTTGCCGCGGAGTATATTGCCCGCTCGGGAATCGTGCTTTCGGGGCCGCCCGTCGAACGCGACATTCCGTGACGCGAGGCGCTCGGCGCAGGGATTACGAATGGGTGCCTTTTGCCGCGACTGCCTCGCCGATGCAGCGTCCGGTCCGCGATGCGCGGCCTGCGGCTCACCCCGCCTCGCCCGCCATCCCGAAATCGATACACTTACGGTTGCGCATGTCGACTGCGATGCCTTCTACGCCACGATCGAGAAGCGCGACGACCCCTCGATTGCGGACAAGCCGCTGATCGTTGGCGGCGGCACCCGCGGCGTGGTGTCGACCGCCTGCTACATCGCGCGCACCTACGGCGTTCATTCCGCCATGCCGATGTTCAAGGCGCGGCGCCTGTGTCCGGACGCGGTCGTGATCAAGCCCAACATGGCGAAATACGTCGCGGTCGCCCGTCAGGTCCGCGAACGGATGCGCGAGCTCACGCCGCTGGTCGAGCCGGTGTCGATCGACGAGGCCTTTCTGGATCTCACCGGGACGGAACGGCTGCATGGCCGCACGGCCGCGCAGTCGCTGGCGCGGTTCGCATCGAGCATCGAACGCGAGATCGGGATCACGGTCTCGATCGGGTTATCCTACAACAAGTTCCTGGCCAAGATTGCCTCCGATCTCGACAAGCCGCGCGGCTTTGCAATGCTCGGACGCGCCGAGGCGCCGACGTTCCTGGCCGACAAGCCGATCTCGATCATCTTTGGCGTCGGAAAGGTTTCGCAAGAGCGGCTTGCCCGCGACGGCCTCCGCACGATTGCCGACATTCAGAAATGCGATGAGGTCGAACTGATGCGCCGCCTCGGTGCGGAAGGTCAGAGGCTAAGCCGGCTCGCCCGCGGCATCGACCACCGCAAGGTCGTGCCGGACCGCGACGCGAAAAGTGTCTCCGCCGAAACCACCTTCGACACCGATGTCGCCGCGTTTCGACCGCTGGAGAAGACCCTGTGGGATCTGAGCGAACGCGTCTCCGCGCGGCTCAAGGCCAGCGGCGTGAGCGGCAGCACCGTGACGCTCAAGCTCAAGACGGCGGATTTCCAGACGCGCACGCGCGCACGCTCGCTCGGCAATCCGACCCAGCTCGCGCGTCGCATCTTCGATTGCGGACGAGAATTGCTGGAAAAGGAAATCGACGGCACGAAGTTCCGGCTGATCGGCATCGGCGTTTCGAACCTGCAGACCGCTGAAGCAGCCGATCCGGACGATCTTCTCAATCAGGGCGCGCGAAAGGCCGCCACCAGCGAACGCGCGGTCGATGCGCTGCGCGCAAAATACGGGCGCGATGCCATCAAGCGGGGTCTCGCGCTCGATGACGGCGGATAGCGCCGGATCGTCAATTGCAGGGCTTGCTTGGCCGCGTTTCCAGCGCCGTCATGGTGCCGGCGACGACAAAGTCGTTATAGTCGAGCGCCAACGCCCGCGAGATGCCGTTTTCGTAAAGCTCGAACTTGATACCGTAGACTGGGAGCTGGTCCCCGCCCTCCTTCGACCGGTCGAAATAGCTGATGCTCACCGGCCAGCGTCGCAGCTTCGACAGATGCTCGTCCTTGCCGGCCGCGTCGTCGGGCTTCTGAGTGTCGGGCTCGATCGCCTGACCGATCACGGTCATGGTCTCGTAAACCTTCTCGCCGGAATCGGAGCCGTCGAAAACCGGCCCCTGCAGCAACGTCTTGCCTTCGCGGGCCGAGGCAATGATCCTGCGCATGTGATCTGTCGGGAACATGATCGCCGGGTCGATCCCGAACTCTTTCGTTGCCGGCTTCTTGAGATCGACAACGGCCCGGGCCGCTTCGCGCTCGGCATGGCCGTCAACGGCGTTTTTCAGTTTCTGGTCGACGAAGTTTTGCGAATTGAACCGGAACGATTTGGCGGCAGCGTCTTCCCACGTCGTCGCGCGCATATCGGTCATCATCCGGACGCCTTCGCCCGCGTCGATCTCGGAAACCTGCCGAAACTGCAAGGCGTAGCCTTCGCATTGACTGCCGGAGA
The DNA here is from genome assembly GCF_035565795.1 of Pseudorhodoplanes sp. Taxonomy (GTDB): domain Bacteria; phylum Pseudomonadota; class Alphaproteobacteria; order Rhizobiales; family Xanthobacteraceae; genus Pseudorhodoplanes. The sequence continues at coordinate 18,646 of NZ_DATMRV010000127.1, read as the reverse complement.
AATCGTAGAGGATTCGCCCGCGCACCGCCTCGACCGGACGATTGCCGCGCGCCGACGCCAGCTTGAGTTCGTAAACCGCGCGATGCGACGCAAACTCGACGTCCGAATTCTGTGCGGGCGCGGCAACGCCGGCGCCCGTCAAAAGCACCAGACCCGCGATCACGCTCGGAAACCGGGCATCTCTCATGGACATCGAATCCTCGCGAAAGAAGATAAAGTTGCCACCGGTTCGCTGCAACCGGACCACTTGCGAAGGCGGCTTCAATCGGCGAAGAGAATGCGACCATTGTGAGGCGCATTGGCGATAGGAGGATTGAATATGGCGGGTGTCGTCGAGAAGAAGCTGGCCGATCTCGGAATCGTGTTGCCGACGCCCGCAGCCCCGATCGCCAACTATGTCGGTTTTGTGCGCACCGGAAATCTCCTCGTCGTATCGGGCCAGTTGTGCCTCGATGCGGAGGGTAAGCTCGTCGCCAAGGGCAAGCTCGGCGCCGAGGTTTCGGTCGAGGACGGCCAGAAGGCGGCGCGGGTCTGCGCAATCAACGTGCTGGCGCAGGCGAAGGCCGCGCTCGGCGATCTCGACAAGGTCACGCGCGTGGTGCGTCTCGGCGGCTTCATCAGTTCAGTCCCGGCCTTCCTGGACGGGCCCAAGGTGATGAACGGCGCCTCCGACCTGATGGTGACGGCCTTCGCGGACAAGGGTCGCCATGCCCGTACGACCATCGGCGTGTCGGTGCTCCCGCTTGATGCCGCGGTCGAGGTCGAAGGCATGTTCGAGGTCTCCTGACGGCGACAACACATGCCTGGTCTCGACTGGCTCACCGCTCGTCCGGTCGCGCACCGCGGATTGCACGACGAGGAAAGCGGCATCGTCGAGAATACCGCATCGGCATTTTCGGCCGCGATTGCCGGGCAATACGCCATCGAGTGCGACCTTCAGCTGTCGGCCGATGGCGAGGCGATGGTCTTCCATGACGACGAGCTCGACCGGCTGACCGAACGCAGTGGCCTGATGGCCAGTCTCACCGCTGCGGAGTTGAAGGCCATCGCTTTCAGAGGCACAGCGGAACGCATGCTGACGCTCGGAGAGCTGTGCGATCTGGTGTCCGGCCGGGTGACGCTCGTCCTTGAGGTGAAGAGCCACTTCACCGGCGACATGCGCCTCACGGAGCGCGTCGCGAGAGTCGTGGAGGGCTATGCGGGTCCGGTCGCCGCCATGTCGTTCGATCCGTCTGTCGTCCGCAGCCTGCGGGCTACGGCGCCCGGCCTGCCGCGCGGTCTTGTGACCCAGAGCCGCCCGGACCCCGAAGTCCCGAGCGGGAGCAGCTTGCGATACGCCAGCAAAGCCTTCCAGTCGCGCCCGCATTTCCTCGCCTGGTCGGTCGGCGACCTGCCCGGTTTCTGGCCCCTACTCGGGCGATGGGGCTTTGGCCTGCCGCTCCTGACCTGGACGGTCCGGAGCGAGGCCGACCGGGTCCGCGCCGGGCGCTGGGCGGACCAGATGATTTTCGAAGGATTTCGGCCATAAAGCTGGGTTAGCATGGCTCAGATGTCCGAAACTGCAGCCGCGCACGCTGATCACCCGCTCAAACTTCAGCTCCGCGTCGTGTCGGATCTCCGCGACGTGCGGGCCGACGCCTGGGACGCGTGCGCGAACGCTTCTCAGGTTTCGGATGAACAATCTCATGTAGTACCTGATGGTGCATCGACCGCTCCTGCGGCGGCCGGCAACCCGTTCGTCTCTCACGCTTTCCTGTCGGCACTTGAGCGATCGGAGTCCGCGACCCCGCGCACCGGCTGGGCGCCGCAGCACCTGCTCGCCGAAACCGAGGACGGAGAACTGCTCGGAGCGGTTCCCTGCTATCTCAAGTCGCATTCTCGCGGCGAGTATGTCTTCGACGCCGGATGGGCGGACGCCTATGAGCGTGCCGGCGGCAGCTATTACCCGAAGCTTCAGGCGTCGGTCCCCTTCACGCCGGCCACAGGCCCTCGCCTGCTGGTCAAACCTTCGCCGCATGCGGGCGTGGTGAAGGACGCACTGTCGCGCGGCCTCGTCGCGCTCTGCGAGCGACGGCAGGCATCGTCGGTGCATGTCACATTTCTGCCGAAACAGGATTGGGACATGCTGGGCGCAAAGGGCTTCCTGAAGCGCACCGATCAGCAATTCCATTGGCAGAACGAAGGCTACGGGACGTTCGATGATTTTCTGTCTGCGCTTGCATCACGCAAGCGCAAGGCGATCCGCCGCGAGCGTCGCGATGCGATCGACAGCGGCATCACCATCGAACACCTGACCGGTACCGACCTGACCGAGGCCGTGTGGGACGATTTCTTCGCCTTCTACATGGATACGGGATCGCGGAAATGGGGGCGTCCGTACCTCACGCGCGCCTTCTATTCGCTCATCGGGCAATCGATGGCGGATCGCATCCTGCTGGTGATGGCGAAGCGCAATGGCCGCCATATTGCCGGCGCGATCAACTTCATCGGCGCAAACTCGCTGTTCGGCCGGCATTGGGGCGCGATCGAGCACCATCCCCTCCTGCATTTCGAGCTCTGCTATTATCAGGCCATCGATTTCGCGATCGCCAACAAGCTCGCCACCGTCGAGGCTGGAGCACAAGGCGAACACAAGCTCGCCCGCGGCTATGTGCCAGTGACCACCTATTCGTCCCATTACATCGACGATCCGGCGCTGCGACGCGCCATCGCCGACTATCTCACGCACGAGCGCGCCTATGTGGATGCGGCCGGCCGCGAGCTTGAAGGCTTGACGCCTTTCCGCAAGACTGACGCATGATCCCGAAAAAGTGGGCACCGGTTTTCCGCAACGATTGCGTCAATACGATTGCCTATGGAGTGAGGACGATGCCGGATTACGACCCGAATAATATCTTCGCCAAGATCATCCGCGGCGAGTTGCCCTGCCACAAGATTTACGAAGACGATCGCGCGCTGGTCTTTCTGGATATCATGCCCCGCGCGCCCGGGCATGCGCTCGTGATCCCGAAAAGCCCGGCGCGCAACCTTCTCGATGTGAATCCGGATGACCTCGCCCACGTCGCAAAGGTGGCACAGCGCGTCGCCAGAGCAGGCATGAAGGTTTTCCAGGCGGACGGCGTGACAGTGCAGCAATTCAACGAGAATGCCGGCGGCCAGGTCGTGTTTCACCTCCACGTGCATGTGATCCCGCGCAAGGAAGGCGTGCCGATGAAGCCGCCGGCCAGCGAAAAGGAAAAGCCCGAGGTGCTTGCCGATCAGGCGAAAAAGCTCGCCGAGGCCATGCAATCGGTGTGACCGCTACAGCTTCGGGAGCAGGAACGCGCCGAGGATCAGAACCGCTTCACCGGTAGCGACACCGGCGAAGACCGAGCGGCGGAATGCGATAAATCCGGCAAAGCCCGCCACCATTGCGACGAGCCGCACCGACAGCGGTACCGTTGCGAGGGCTCCCGGCGCAAAGAAAATCAGCTTGGCGATGACCGCGGCGAGCACTCCGGTCGCCACCGCCCGCACCCAGACAAACAGTTCCGACCCCTCGTCGATGCCGCGCGCGACCGCGAAGCCCAGCAAGCGCCAGATTTCATTCGGCAGAAAGCCGACGAGGATCAGAACCACATAGGGCCAGAGCTCCGACGTCATGAGGCTCATCGCAGGCTCTCCCGGATGCGATGAGCGACATACGCGATCGTGCCGGCGGCGATCCCTGCCCACATCACGTCGAGCTCGATATTCCTGTACGCGAGAACGGGGCCGAGAACGAGCCCGAGCACGAGCGCCAGCCGGTCGACCAGCATGCTGGAATTGCGCGCGATCGAAACCAGAAACGACATCGGCGTGAGAAACAGCAACGCCGCGGTGAGAAGATCGGGCAGTTGCGCGGCGAGATAATAGCCGATGACGGTCGCGATCATCGCCGAGGTCATGTAGCCGAAAGCGATTCCGTTGCAGAACGGAATGCGGCGCTCGACCGGCATCAGCGGCGCAAGCCGCATCGACTCGACCCACATGCTGACCGCGGTGAAATGCGCCGGCAGCAGCAGCTGATAGGACTTCGTCTGCGGACCGCGCAGCAAGGGCATGAGCGACACGACCATCGGCAGGAGCCGCACGCCGCTGAGCCCGACAGCCACTGCAACTTCAATGAGTTGCGCCCCGCCGCCGAGAGTCGAGATCAGGATGACCTGAGCCGGACCGGCCCAGACCACCAATGTCGACAATGTCACCCATGTGAGGCTGAAATTGAAATCATAGGCCAGCGCGCCGATGCCGACATAGGTCCCGAACAGCACATAGGCGAAGACCGAAAGCCATGCCGAACGAAAGCCGCCGAAAAAGGCGGCGGAGTAGGTCGCGAAGTCCATTTTGTAGAAGTCCGGCATCGGCCGCACAATGCTGAAGGCCGCGCACAAGAACAACGGCTAACGGCCAAGCTCGGTCGATTTCTCCGGTCATTTAGCTGGATGAACCGCCATCCCCGCGCCACCGGCCAAGTCCAGGCTGCCGCTGGACACGACACCAATGTTCCTGTCATGTTCTTTTCTTTGAGGAGTGCCCATGTCAGACGAAATCGTTCTCTACACCAACCCGATGTCGCGCGGTCGTGTTGCTCGCTGGATGCTGGAAGAGGTTGGCGCCCCCTATCGCGCCGAAATTCTCGACTACGCAACCACCATGAAGGCGCCCGCCTATCTCGCGATCAATCCAATGGGCAAGGTTCCCGCGATCACGCACAACGGCAAGGTCGTCACGGAGAACGCCGCGATATGCGTCTATCTCGCGGAAGCTTTTCCGGATGCGGGTCTCGCACCGAAGCCGTCCGAACGCGCAGATTTTTATCGCTGGATGTTCTTCGCCGCAGGTCCCTTCGAATATGCGGTCACCAATAACGCCTTCGGCATGACGCCGCCCGCCGATCGCGCGGCTGCCATCGGCTACGGCAACCTGAAGTCTGCGCTCGATACGCTGGAATACGCGGTCACACGGATGCCGTTCATTGCCGGTGCCCGCTTCACCGCCGCGGACCTCTATGTCGGCTCGCACCTTGGCTTCGGCATGCAGTTCGGCACGGTCGAAAAGCGGCCGGCCTTCCAGGCCTATTATGCGAAGATCGCGGATCGACCGGCGGCGAAGCGTGCAGCGCAACTCGATGATGCGCTGATGCCGAAGCAGGCTGCCGGCGCGTGAGACTAGGCGTGCAGAGAGCAGTCGCCTGCTCTCTGCTGTGCGCGGCGAAATCGGCTAGCGATGTTGCGCGCCCCGGACGCGCGCCTCCCACGACTCATAAGGCTGCAGCTCGAAGCCGATCCTTTCGTATCGGACACGTAGATAACCGTCGCGTCCGCGCGTCACCGCGTCCGGCCGAACCAGTTGCGCATCCTGCGCCATGACCCCGACATAGGTCTGCGGATCTCCACGGTAACGGAAGCGATACAGGCCGAGGCCGCTGTCAAGCCGCCCGACCAGCGCAATGTCCTGCTTCAGCCGGATATCGGACCGCCGCCCGCCGCCACGTCCGCCACCGCCGCGACCGCCACCGCCGCGGAAGCCTCCTCCACCGCCGGCACGGATCCCGCCGCCACCACCGCCCCTGAATGCGGCGCGACCACCGCCACCGCCGCGGCTGATCGACCCGCGACCGCCTCCCGCGCTCACCCGGGCACGGCTCGGCTGGCGTGCAGCCGCCCGGCCGCGCTGGGCCTGATGCCGCGGTGCGGCACGGTTGCGGTTTCCGGTGCGTTGCGCTGGGCGCTGGGCCGATCGGGCGCGGTTGGCGTCGCGCGCGCCTTTTTCACGCACACCCTTGGCAGCGCGATCGCCCGCCTTTGTGCGATCGCCGACCTTGCCATCGCCAATCTTGCCACGGTCGCCGCCGGGCTTGATCACCTGACGGCCATCCTTGCCGCGGAAGTTCAACTGATCCCTGCCGCCGCCCTTTTCGCCGAAGCGTTGCTGCATGCGGTCGCTGCTGTATTTCACGCCGCGCCTGTGCTCGGGGCGATGATCCCAGCGCTGGCCGCGACCGTCGCTTATGAAGTTGTTGTTCCAGTTTACGCCCCCGCCCCAATAGCCGCGGCCCCAACGTCCGAGCGCATAACCGACGCCGAATGCGATGCCGGCCGCGATCACGCCGCCCGCGATATACCCCGGCACCCCGAAAAAGTACGGCGGGTAATCCGGGTAGAGCCAGTCACCGAACACAACAGCGGGCTCGTAATACGGCACATAGATCACACCCGGATCGACCGGCTCGATGGCGATGTATTGCCGCGTTCCGACATTGCTGACGGTGACCTTCTGCTGCTTGTTGGTGACGAGCTTGTCCCTCGCATGGGCCTTCCCGCGCAACCTCTGGATCGCGTCCATGACGTCCGCTTCCTGCGCAAGCACCGTGTCTCCAAGCTTGCGGGTCCATTGCAGTTGCGTGCTCATCATCTCGAGCACGGACGGCGTTGCGATCAGCGATTTGACGCTTTGATCCCAGTCCTGTTTTTCGGCCGCCGCCTTGCGCTGGTCTTCGCTCAGCTTCTTGTTGGCTTCGAACCATCTTTGCGCCTCCACCACCTCGAGCGGATAGGTGGACGCCATCAGCACGAGCGAGAGCAGACTGTCCGGATAAAGCGCAATCGGCGCGACGAGCGCCTCGACCTCTGCAGGCTTCAATAGCTCCTCGGCCGGAGCCGCAGGTGGAGTGCTATCCTGCGCGGTTGCGGGGAGCGGCGACACCAGCAACAAGATCAGGATCGCGACAAAGGTTCGAAGTGTTGACGTCATCGGCGCCTCCCGGTTTTTCGGCGCAGGCTTTCAAGTCACAATTCGAAGGCAAAACGTGCCATAGACGGGTCGGACAGTGAAGACTTTCGACCTCAATCAATGCGTCACCACGGCACGCTTAGGTATAGTTCTCATTGTCGATAAGAGTATCGTCAGCGACATCGCATGTCGCTTCGTCAGCCCGCCGCGTTCGCGATGCTGGCAGACGTCTCCCGCGCGGGCCGCTGCGCTCGTCAGTAGGGTCGGCCGTGCTTCTCCAGCTTGTCGGCCATATCGTCGAACTGCCGCGCGGCGTCCTCGAACAGGCGCTTGGCGATCACTTCGGACGTCGCCTCCGCCTTCAGCTTGGCCCGCTCCGCGCGCGCGCGGAACTCTCTCACCTTGCCCTTGATAACGCGTGCGTCAGTTGCCGACATTTCCACTCACCCCACCCCATCATTGTTGCCCGCAAAAATGCGGCAACAAATCAACAAAAGCAGCGAGTGGCAGTTCCTCCCCAGGAAAAAGCCATTGGTGTGCAACGCACTCGGGTATCGTGGTGCAGCACAACACGATCTTGTGGCGCATTGCTATCGTCGCAACAGCGCGACGCGACGAAGGAGCCGCGGGATTCTATCGACCTGCTATCAAGACAAGCGGCGTCAGGCGTCGGCTTTCGCCTTCACACGCGTATCCTTGGCATTGTCCCAGGAGAAGCTCTTCGCCTCCTTGCCCGCGACCGAGTAGATCGCGCCGGGCGCGTTGCGTGTCTTCATGAATTCGTCGAGCGATTCACCCCGCATCCCCGCATAGATGTGCAGGTTGGATGACCCTGTTACCGCCGCGAGCTTCTCCAGCATGAAGAAATTCGCACCGTAATGGATGAGTGAACGCCAATCCCTCCGGCGGATCATGTCACGCTCCTCCTCGCTCAATCGCGCCTCGGCGAAGGCCCTCTCCGACTCGGCGAGGAAGAGCGCCCGATGCTCTGGCTCGACCAGACGATGCAGGAACCGGTTGATGCGATAGCCTTTCAGCGACCGCGCATGCGTGAACGGATAGGTCCCGGTGAGCGCGTCGGCGCCCTGCAGCTGCGCGCCGATATGGGCGCGATGCCGCTCCGCCGTCCCGGCCGGCACCTCCATCGCCTCGTTCTCGTAGATCGCAGTCGCGATCCCGGTGACGGATGGCAAATAATAACTCTGATGGATCTTGCGGACATTTGCCGACATCGCACCGCGCATCACAAGCCACATGATGACCTCCGCGCCCTCGAGGCCGCCGAGCCGCGCAAAGTCCGCGTGCGTCATCTGCGTGAGCTTGATCGGATCGCGTTCGATCAGGTCAAGAAACTGCGCATCCCATTCAGTATTGTTGAAGCCGGCACGCTCGCCATGGACCTGATGCGACAGGCCGCCGGTCGCGACCAGTGCAACCTTGAGGTCCTCGGGGTAGCTTTCGATCGCGCGCCTCAGCGATTGACCAAGTTTCCAGCAGCGCAGCGCCGAGGGAATGGGAAATTGCAGGACGCCGACCTGCAGCGGCACGATCGAGACCGGCCATTCGGGCTCATGCGGACACATCATCGACAGCGGCGAGAAGCAGCCGTGGTCGAGCGCGCGATCCTGAAAGAAGGACATGTCGAACTCATCGGCCATCAGTGCCGTGCCGATGTGATGCGAGAGCGCAGCGTGCCCTTTCACCGGCGGCAGCGCACGCGCTCCGCCACCCTCGTCCGCGACCTCGTAGCGGTCGTCGATCCCGAGCGTGAAAGCCGAATAATGATCGAAGAAGAATGACGTGACGTGGTCGTTGTAGACCATGAACAGGACGTCGGGCTTCCTGTCCGCGAGCCATTGCTGGATCGGCCTGTAGGCTTCGAAGATCGGCGCCCAGACCGGATCGTCGCCCTTGTTGCGATCATAGGCGAAGCCGATGGTGGGGGTATGCGAGGTTGCGATCGCGCCGATGATCCTGGCCATGTTGCGTCTCCGGACAACTTTTCTTTCCGACACGCTGAGGGGCCGCGCTGCCCACGACCTTGATCTGGCGCAAGCACCGAAAACATTAGTATTCGCAATGATCAACCGGAGCGGGCTACCGGACGCGGCGCTCGGAGAAAGCGCCGCAGGGGCCGCTCTTTCGCACCGCACTGCACGCCAAGTCAGCCGTTTGCGCTGGTAACCGCTACTGGAGGTGGTACGCTGCCTGCCACATGGACGGGCGGGATTCGTTTCACACGCGGCGGCCCCGGCATTTCTGCCTGATACTGGTGAAGCCGTCGCATTACGACGAAGCGGGCTACGTCATTCAGTGGCTGCGCTCCCCGATTCCCTCGAACTCGCTGGCTTCGCTCTATGGTCTCGCCAAGGATTGCGCCGAGCGCCGTATCCTGGGCGATGACGTCGTCATCGATATTCACGCACTCGACGAGACCAACACGCGCGTCCGTCCGGAGCGTCTTGCGCGCATGATCGAGGACGCTGGCGACGGCATGGTCATGCTGACCGGCGTGCAATCGAACCAGTTTCCGCGTGCGCTCGACATTGCGCAGCCGCTGCGCGCACGCGGCATCAAGGTGGCGATCGGCGGATTCCATGTGTCCGGCGTGCTGTCGATGCTGAACGGCGTTGATGCCGATCTCGACCGCGCGCGGGCGATGGGCCTGTCCCTGTTTGCTGGTGAAGCGGAAGGACGGCTCGACGAAGTGCTGATCGACGCATCCGCCAGCGCGCTCAAGCCGCTCTACAATTTCATGAGCGAGCTTCCCAACATCCAGGGCACGCCGATCCCGCTGATGGCGGCAGAGCGCGCGCAACGGACGGCCGGGAGCGTCACGAGCTTCGACGCCGGACGCGGCTGTCCTTACCAGTGTTCGTTCTGCACCATCATCAATGTGCAGGGGCGCGTGTCGCGGCGGCGCTCACCCGACGACATCGAGCAGATCGTCCGCGTGAATTATGCCCAGGGGCTGCGCAGCTTCTTCATCACTGACGACAACTTTGCACGCAACAAGGACTGGGAGCAGATTCTCGACCGGCTGATCCACCTGCGGCAGGTGGAGAAGCTCAATCTCGGCTTCATCATCCAGGTCGACACGCTCTGCCACAAGCTGCCCAACTTCATCGAGAAATGCGCGCTGGCCGGCGTGCGCCGCGTGTTCATCGGACTGGAGAACATCAATCCCGACAATCTGATGGGCGCCAAGAAGCGCCAGAACAAGATCACCGAATATCGTGCGATGCTGCTGGCGTGGAAGAAAGCGCGGGTCATCACCTATGCCGGCTACATCCTCGGCTTCCCGAACGACAATGTGGAGTCGATCCTTCGCGACATCGACGTCATCAAGCAGGAACTGCCGGTCGATCTGCTGGAGTTTTTCTATCTGACGCCCCTGCCCGGCTCCGAGGATCATCTCAAGCTGCAGCGCGCGGGCGCTCCGCTCGATCCGGACCTGAACCGGTATGACCTCAACCATGTCTGCACGACGCATCCGCGCATGGCCCGCGCCGAATGGGAACACGCCTACCGGCTGGCCTGGCAGCGCTATTATACGATCGAGCATATCGAGACGGTCCTGCGCCGCGTCGCTGCGGCCGGGGCGAATGCGAGCAACGCGCTGTTCCTGATCACCTGGTTCAAGGGCAGCATCGACTACGAGCAGATTCATCCGCTCGAGAGCGGCTTCCTGCGGCTCAAATATCGACGCGACCGAAGGCCCACATTCGCGCGCGAGCCGGTCTGGCGCTTCTATCCGCGATACTGGACCGAGACGGCGGTGAAGCTGACGCGCTGGGTCGCGCTCTATGTGCGGCTGCGGCGCATCTATCTGCGCATCAAGCGCGATCCGCAGCGCTTTGCCTATACCGACGCAGCGCTTAGCATGGCAACCGACGGCGAGGTGGAAACGCCGCAACTGCTCGGCACCGAGGCCGCCCGCGCCTATGTCAGCAACGCGCAGCGTTTGCAGGACATCCGGGAGAGCGCGGCAGTGCGCGCCTGAGGCGCGACGGATCGAACGCAAATCCGTGACTGTCATTGCGAGGGCGCGTCAGCGCTGAAGCAATCCATTTTGATCGGTAGCGCCGGATTGCTTCGCTTTGCTCGCAATGACGGAGGCGCCTGAAGGGAAAACGCCCGGCTTGTGACCGGGCGTTTTCATTTTCGATCTAGACCTTCAGCGGCACTTTCGGCACCGAGCCCCGGCCGGACGGATCCGAGCCGCCATTGCCCTTGCCGCCACCACCGCCCGATGACGGCGGCTTCGGCTTCCGCTGCGGCGGCTTGCGCTTGGCCTTGACGCGCGCAGCCGGTAGCTTCTCGGGCTTGGGCGTAACCGGCCCTTCGAGATACTCGAAGCCGAGCGCGTCGCGCCCTTCTTCCTTGACCACGACCACCTTGACGTGGCCGCCATCCTTGAGCTTGCCGAACAGCACCTCGTCGGCGAGCGGCTTCTTGATGCTTTCCTGGATCACACGCGCCATCGGGCGTGCGCCCATGAGTTCGTCATAGCCGTTGGCGATCAGCCAGCGCGACGCTTCGTCCGACAGCTCGATCGTGACGTTACGGTCGGCGAGCTGCGCCTCAAGCTGCAGCACGAACTTCTCGACAACCTTGGCGATGACCTCCTGCGAGAGATGGCCGAAGGCGATGATGGCGTCGAGACGGTTGCGGAATTCCGGCGCGAACAGCCGGTTGATCGCTTCTACGTCGTCGCCTTCCCGCTTGTTACGGGTGAAGCCGTAGGTGCCCTTGGCGAGATCGGCGGCGCCCGCATTCGTGGTCATGATCAGGATCACGTTGCGGAAGTCGACCTGCTTGCCGTTATGGTCGGTCAGCTTGCCGTGATCCATGATCTGCAAGAGCACGTTGAACAGGTCCGGATGCGCCTTCTCGATTTCGTCGAGCAGCAGCACGCAATGCGGATGCTGATCGACGCTGTCGGTCAGGAGCCCACCCTGATCGAAGCCGACATAGCCGGGAGGCGCGCCGATCAGCCGCGAGACGGTGTGGCGCTCCATGTATTCGGACATGTCGAAGCGGATCAACTCGACGCCGAGCGAGGCTGCAAGCTGCTTGGCCACTTCGGTCTTGCCGACGCCGGTCGGGCCGGAGAACAGGTAAGAGCCGATCGGCTTTTCCGGCTCGCGGAGCCCTGCCCGCGCGAGCTTGATCGAAGCCGACAGCGACTCCACCGCCTTGTCCTGGCCGTAGACCACGGTCTTGAGCGTCTGCTCAAGATGCTGGAGCACCTCGGCATCGTCCTTCGACACGGTCTTGGGCGGAATGCGCGCCATGGTCGAGATCGTCAACTCGACTTCCTTCAGACCGATCGTCTTCTTGCGCTTGGAATCCGGCAGCAGCATCTGGGCCGCACCCGACTCGTCGATCACGTCGATCGCCTTGTCCGGCAACTTGCGGTCATGGATGTAGCGGGCGGACAGTTCCACCGCTGCCTTGATGGCCTCGTTGGTGTATTTGAGCTTGTGGTATTCCTCGAAATATGGCTTCAGCCCCTTCAGGATCTCGATCGCGTCCGGCACCGACGGCTCGTTCACGTCGATCTTCTGGAAGCGGCGGACCAAGGCGCGATCCTTCTCGAAATACTGCCGGTATTCCTTATAGGTGGTCGAGCCGACACAGCGGATCGTGCCGGAGGCCAGCGCCGGCTTCAGCAGGTTCGAGGCATCCATCGCGCCCCCGGAGGTGGCGCCCGCACCGATCACGGTGTGGATCTCATCGATGAACATGATCGCGCCGGGCGTGGCCTCGATCTCCTTGATCACCTGCTTGAGACGCTCTTCGAAATCGCCGCGGTAACGGGTGCCGGCAAGCAGCGTACCCATGTCGAGCGAGAACACCGTGGCGTTCTTGAGAACGTCGGGAACTTCTCCATGCACGATGCGGCGCGCGAGACCCTCGGCGATCGCGGTCTTGCCGACGCCGGCATCGCCGACAAACAGCGGGTTGTTCTTCTGGCGGCGGCACAGCACCTGGATGGTTCGATTGATCTCGGCGTCACGGCCGATCAGCGGATCGATCTTGCCTTCCTTCGCCTTCTTGTTGAGGTTGACACAATACGCTTCGAGCGCGTCGCCCTTCTTCTTCGGCTCGTCGTTGCCCTTGGATTCGGTGTCCTCGTCGGCGCCGCGCACCGGGCGCGACTCGGTCAGACCCGGCCGCTTGGCGATGCCGTGGCTGATGTAATTGACAGCGTCGTACCGCGTCATGTCCTGCTCTTGCAGGAAATACGCGGCGTGGCTCTCGCGCTCGGCAAAGATCGCGACCAGCACATTGGCGCCGGTCACTTCCTCGCGGCCGGACGACTGCACGTGAATGACCGCGCGCTGGATGACGCGCTGGAACCCGGCGGTCGGCTTCGAGTCTTCGCCGCCGTCGGTAACGAGATTTTCCAGTTCCGCTTCGAGATACGCGGTGAGAGAACGGCGGAGCTTGTCGAGATCGACGTTGCAGGCCCGCATCACCGCGGCGGCATCGGAGTCGTCGAGGAGCGCCAGGAGCAGATGTTCGAGAGTGGCATATTCGTGGTGCCGCTCATTCGCGAGCGCAAGCGCCCGATGAAGTGACTGTTCGAGGCTGCGCGAAAAACTTGGCATTCGATGTCCCTAAAGGTCCCCAAAACTTCCCGTTTCGAGAGGACCCGTTTCAAGAGGTCCTGGAATTTGGCCGCCCCCGGCCTTGCGTCCCCTCATCGACGACGTGTGTCTCAGTCTACTTCTTCTCCATCACGCACTGCAAAGGATGGTGATGTTTGCGGGCAAAGTCCATCACCTGTGTCACTTTTGTTTCAGCGACCTCGTACGTGTAGATGCCACATTCGCCGATGCCGTGATGATGCACGTGCAGCATGATCTGGGTGGCCGCCTCGCGGTCCTTGTTGAAGAACCGCTCCAGCACAAGCACGACGAACTCCATCGGCGTGTAGTCGTCATTGAGCAGCAGCACCCGATACATGCTCGGGCGCTTGGTCTGAGGCCGGGTCTTGGTGATGACCGAGGTCCCCGGCCCGTTCGAATCCTGCCGCTTCCTGCGGTCGTCATCCGCCATGCGCGGTTCGAGCCGCCACGACGGTCCGGGCATCAGACCAGAATGGGTAAGAGGCATGGCACAGTCGGGCATTCGCAGAGCTTCGAGCGTCTCGGTCGTTTCTTGGCCAGGTCGCAGCCACTTACAGATAATAGTGATTGAGCAAGCGCTGTGCCAGACCGGCGGAAATAGGCGGCTCTCACAAAAACGCAAGGCCCGCAAACGACTTGGCGGCCGGGCGCGCGGCCTTCCGGGGCCAGCGTCCACACAATCATCGCGCCAAATACGGACAATTCGCGGCGAATCCGACCCAAATCGTCCCAATTCACAGCACCGATTCTCAAGTTCTGCGGTCGGACAATGGAGTTCCTGTGAATCCACCCGACGGCTCGGAGCCCGGCCTTATGGTACGTGGACGTTTGCGTGAATATCTGCGTGGTCGCCTTCCGGAACGCTTTCTTGGACAATTTCTCAAGAACTGTGACGGCGGCGCCGCGCCATTCCTGGCCCTGTCGTTGATCCCGCTGATGGGTTTCACCGGCGCCGCGGTCGACTATGCCCGCGCCAACGCGACCAAGGTCGCGATGCAGGCCGCACTCGACTCCACGGGCCTCATCCTCTCCAAGAGCGTTGACGGCATGGCATCCGACACCATCGGGCCCTCCGCGACATCAATCTTCAATGCGCAGTTCAATCGGCCGGAAGCGCAGAATGTCACGCTCGATCACCACTTCAGCGCGCAGCAGGGCAGCTTCACGTTGAAACTGACCAGCACCGCGACGGTTCCGACCCGCTTTGCAACCCTGCTCGGGACCTCGGAACTCACGGTCTCGGCGACATCGGAAATCATCTGGGGCATCAAGAAGCTCAACATTGCGCTGGCGCTCGACAATACCGGATCGATGTCATCGAACGGCAAGATGACGGCGCTTAAGACCGCGGCGCACAATCTCCTTAACACGTTGCAGGCCGCGGCCAAAAAGCCGGACGACGTCAAGGTTTCGATCATCCCGTTTGCAACCGACGTCAATGTCGGCACGGCCAACAAGAATGAGTCCTGGATCGACTGGGAACAGTGGGAAGACGCAAACGGCACCTGTTCCAGCACGTCCTACAAGTCGAGGACGGCATGCCGAAACGCCGGCAGGACCTGGACTGTCGCCTCCCACGACACCTGGAATGGCTGCGTCTGGGACCGCGATCAGAACTTCGATGTGCAGAACTCTGCACCCGGTAGCGGACAGGCAACCAAATTCCGCGCGCATCAGGCGAGCAATTGTCCGACAGCGATGATGCCGCTGACCAGCGAGTGGAGCGCGCTGCACGCAAAGATCGATGCGATGCAGCCGTCCGGCAATACCAACGTGACCATCGGCTTGGCGTGGGCGTGGCAAGCGATCTCGCCGGTCGAGCCGATGAATGCGCCGAGCCCGGCCCCGGATCTCGACAAGGTCATCGTCCTCCTGACCGACGGGCAGAACACGCAGAACCGGTTCACCACCTCGACATCGTCGATTGACTCGCGGACCGAGAAGGCGTGCGCAAATGCCAAGGCCGCCAATATCAAGATCTATACGGTCCGCGTGATCGACGGGAACGCGAACCTCCTGCGCAACTGCGCGACCAAGCCGGACTGGTTCTACGACGTGGACAAGGCGGAAGAACTCAACGCCGTGTTCGCATCGATCGCGCAGAACCTCGCCAATCTCCGGATCGCGAAATAGCGTTCGGGAACGGCACTTGCGCGCGGCCGTCTAGCCGGTCATCGGCCGCGCCACCGCACGCGACAGACCGCCGTCCGATCCCGCGACTGGCAGCGCAAGGAACATCGCTTCAACGCGGCTGTTTGCGAGCGCCCGCAGGTTCGTAAGGTGCTCCGCAATCAGCACGCCCTGCGACAGCAGGATCTGATGGACGGGCCATGTAAAACTCGCCGGTCGCTTGTGAGAGGTCAGGTCCGGTGTACTGCAGTCGATTCCGAGCAGCTTTACCTGATGATCGACGAGCCACTCCGCCGCCTCGGGCGATAGTGAAGCGTGATCTTCGTATATGTCTGAATTAACGTGTTGCGCCCAGCCGGTGTCGAGCAGCACCATGTCGCCCGCCCTCACCTTCGGATGCGCCTCCTCGAAATCTTCCGGGGTGATCACTGCGAACGGTCCCTTCTCGATCCGCCAGACCACTGCGGGACCGTAAAGACGATCAAGCGGGATTTGGTCGAAGGAAGGTCCATCCAGCATGAAATGACGCGGCGCGTCCACGTGAG
The DNA here is from genome assembly GCF_035565795.1 of Pseudorhodoplanes sp. Taxonomy (GTDB): domain Bacteria; phylum Pseudomonadota; class Alphaproteobacteria; order Rhizobiales; family Xanthobacteraceae; genus Pseudorhodoplanes. The sequence continues at coordinate 2,580 of NZ_DATMRV010000127.1, read as the reverse complement.
TGCCGTGGTGACACACCATCTGGATTTCGGTGACGTTCGCGGGGTCTTTTGGCATCGCGATGATCTGCCGGATAGTCGGTCGCGGAAATGCCGGTGACCGCGACAGATCTTCCGTCAGTCTGTGCGTGAGATCGATCCATGGACCGATGCCGCTCTCGCCGCTCTGAGGCGGAAGCGGCAGCCAGCCACGCCAGGCGCGCTTGGCCGGATTGGGGCAATCACACATCGAGACAATGCCTTCGTTTTGTGTCGCTTAGTCGCTCAGTCAAGCGAGAGATTCAGATCCTTGATCAGCTTGTGCCAGGAGGGCGTCTCCTGCTGGAGAAACGCGGCGAATTGTTCGGCCGTGCCTCCGATCGGCTCATGCCCGGTCTCGACGAGCCGCGCTCTTACGCTTGGTTCAGCCACTGCCTCTTGCAGTCCTTTCTGAAGCTTCACAACGATGTCGTTCGGCGTGGCCGCTGGAACGACGATGCCGGTAAACACAGCCGCATGAATTCCGGGATAGCCGAGTTCTTCGAAGGTCGGGACATCCGGCAACTGCTCCATCCGCTTTGCAGTCGCAACAGCAAGCGGACGGACCTTGCCGCTCTTGATCATCCCACCGCCGCCGGCAAAATCGGTCATCGTCATCGGGATCTGACCCGACGCGACATCCTGCAGGCTCAATGCACCACCGCGATACGGCACATGCACCATGTCGAGGCCGACTTTGGCCTTCAGCAATTCCATGGCCATGGCATGTGGACTGCCCGGCCCGGCCGAGCCGTAACTGATCTTGCCGGGTTGCGCCTTGACGAGTTCGAACAGCTCTTTCACGGAGTTCGCCGGAGAGCCCGGACCGATAACGAGAATGGTCGGCAGGCGAATGAGCAGCGATACCGGCCTGAAGTCCTTCGCCGGATCGTACGAAAGTTTCTTGAACAGCGCCGGGTTGTAGACCAGCGTTCCGACGTCGGCGTTGAGGATCGTGTATCCGTCGGGCGCTGACCGCGCGACTTCGGACGCGGCAATAGCGGAGGCCGCCCCCGGCTTGTTCTCGATTACAACCGGTACACCGAGGCGCTTGGACAATTCCGGCATGATCATCCGCGCAAGTGCGTCAGACCCGCCTCCTGCGGGATACGGGACAACCCAGCGAATGGCGCGGTTCGGATACGTGGGATCGGCTGACGCCACCGTCGTCAGTGTCGAAAACAGAACAAGCAACAACGCGTGCGCGAAAGTCTTCACGTTGGCCTCCCTGATATTTTCCGTTGATCGGAAATGTATTCCGTTATTTTGGTGCGAGCGTAGGTCAGGCGCCTGCCGCTCGGCAACCCCGCCGCCGCAGTACATTACCCGGAATTTCTAGTACCCGGCCGGGCGCGGACGACGGCTGGTCGCGTGCGCGGCTGAATGGACAACTAACGAAACGTAAACGGGCCCGCCGCAATGCGCGGCGATCGCGTCACCGCAAATTCAACATAGGCCGGAACAAGACGCGTCATTTGGTCAGAACGCGCATTGAATTTACCGCAACTTGACGCAACGTCGTCATGCTCGGCCCGCCACCACTTTCAGGGTCATCGCCATGATCGACGCAGCTGCATTGCTGAAACGGGCTCGTCAACTCGTTGCCGATTTCGGCGCCGCCAAGGGCGGCAACGTGATCATGACATTCGCACTTGCGTCCGTCCCGGTGATCGGAGGGGTTGGCGCCGCGGTCGATTACAGCCGCGCCAATTCCGCCAAGGCCGCGCTGCAGGCCGCAATCGACGCGGCGGGCCTGATCCTGTCAAAGCAGGCGCAGACATTGCCGGAAGCGCAACTCGCGAGCAAGGCGACCGCACTGGTGCAGGCCAACTTCAACTACCCGCAGGCGATCGATCTTGTCGTGACGACGACGTTCACGACCGTCGACAGCGGCAGCTTCAAGCTCAACATCGATGCCTCCGCGAAGGTGCCGACGACATTTACGGGCATGTGGCAGCCCACGATGTCGATCGGAACCAAGACCGAAGTGGTCTGGGGCATGAAGCGGCTCGAACTGATCCTCGCGCTCGACAATACCGGCTCGATGTCGTCCTCCAACAAGATGACGCAGCTCAAGCTCGCCGCAAAAGACCTTCTCAAGACGCTGCAAAACGCAGCGAAGAAGCCCGACGACATCAAGGTCGGCATCGTGCCGTTTGCAACCGACGTCAATGTCGGCACCAGCAACAAGAACGCCACCTGGATCCGTTGGGACGAATGGGAGGAGACGAACGGGACCTGCAGCCGCACGCAATACACGACGAAAACAAGCTGCGAAAACGCGAGCCGGACATGGACGCCCAGCAGCAAGAATAACTGGAACGGCTGCGTGTGGGATCGCGACCAGAACTACGACGTCAACAACACGGCCACCTCGGTCGGCACCAAGTCGACGCTCTATTCCGCGCACCAGGCCAGCAATTGTCCGACCGAAATGATGACGTTGACCAACAGCTGGACTTCGCTGAACAGCAAGATCGACGCGATGACGCCGACCGGCAACACCAACGTGACAATCGGGCTGCAGATGGCGTTCCAGATGCTGTCGCCGGTCGCCCCGTTCAA
>NZ_DATMRV010000126.1:0-4874 GCF_035565795.1 Pseudorhodoplanes sp. | reverse complement strand
TCGGTGGCCGGACACTTGCCGGAAGATAGCCGATCTATGCGAAAGCACCGGCGGCGGGATTTGCGTTCACGATCTTCGGCACACCCAGAATGATCAGCTTTTCGTGTTCGGATACCAAGCCGAATTTCTGAAGAGATTAGGGGCGCATTACGCGCAGAGCCCGATGGCGACAGCAGACGTCGTCGCTGATATCGGCGATGTCAAAGCTCTGTCCATGGAGCGCCAGCGCGAGATGAGCCTCTTCACTCTTGTCGCCCCGCATGTGTGTCGTGCGCTCACCATTTCCGACGCGCTCGACATCCGGGCGCTCCGATCGGAAATGCTTGAAAGGACGCTGGATGGCCTCGCCGCAGGCGTTTTCCTCACGGCGCGCGATGGCCGTGTCGTCTATATGAACGCCGCGGCCGAGCGCCAGGTCAAAACCGGCAAGTCTATTCGCATTGTGAACGAACGCATTTCTCCGACCGATCCCGGCGCGCGCGCGGCATTGTCAAAGGCCATCGAAAAGGCGTCGCGCGACGACAGCGACACCGACACAGACCTGAGAGAGTACTCGCTGGCGATTCCGGACGCCGGCGGTGCCGGCGTTGTTGCAACGCTCCTGCCGGTGGATCGCGGCAGACGCTGTGATGTTGTCGCGGGCCATTCGGCATCGGTCGCCGTATTCACGAAAGATCCTGAAGAGACGTCCCTGATGCCGGGTGAGGCTTTTGCCAGGCTTTACGGTCTCACGGGGGGTGAACTGCGCGTGTTGATTGCTCTTGGTCAGGGGATGGGTGCAAAGGAAGCAGCCGACATGCTTGGCATCAGCGAGCCTACGGTTCGCACTCATCTGCAGCGGATGTTTTCCAAGACTGAAACGACCCGGCAGACAGATCTGCTGCGTTTGTTGCAAAACGCAACCCCGCCGATCCAGCACAAGGCTTCGCAGTTCTCCCGCTCGTTGACAGCATAGAGTTTGTCGCCGGCTTGACCTGCGTGACTGATAGGTGCGGGATCGCAAGTCCGCGCGCCGATCCGATCGGGTCGCGCCGATCCACAGAATGATTTCCACTGCTGAATTGACGGCAACATGAGTCGCATTGGCGCGACCGTGCCTTGCATAAATTAAGCGAACCACATCATTGGTTCAGATGACGCCGTTGTAGCGGTCGACCACCTAGGGTTGCGCGTGGGATGACCGGTGGCCGTCATGCGATTAGCAGCCAATACGTCCGAAGCAACACTTGCACGCGCACCAGCGCGCTCCGAAGGAGCAATCGCTCTTCTAGTCTTCACCGGAGTGTTTGCCGCCGCCCAGGTCGGCAAGGCGATCATTTGCATGCCGGATATTCGAGGGGATATGCATCTCGGTCTCGATGTCGCGGGGATGCTGGTTGCCGTATTTGCAACGCTCGGGGCGTTAGGTGGCGTTGGTGCGGGTGCGATGGTTGCGCGCATTGGTCTTCACAGGTCGCTGATCGGCGGCTTGTCAGCGATCGCTGCGGGAAACGTGCTCGGTTCCTATGCTGCAGACGCCCAAACGCTTCTTATCGCGCGCATCTTGGAGGGTATCGGGTTCTTTGGCGTGGTCTTGTCCGTGCCGAGTCTACTGGCAGGCCAGTTGAGCGGAACCAACCGCAATTTCGTGATGGCGATTTGGAGCGCGTACATGCCGGCCGGCATCATGTTGATGCTTTTCATTGCTCCTGCCTTGCCCGTCATGGGATGGCGAAACCTGTGGCTTGCCAACGCCATCATTGCCGTCGGCCTCGTGGTCTTCTGGTGGGCGAGAATTGGCGCGGTTGTACCAGTCGAAACCGTGGACACAAACAAGCGTTCTAGCGTCTCGGTGAAGAGCGTCATTGATGTGCTCGGCAAAGAGCGGTGCCTCGCAGCAGCGTTCGCTTTTTTCGCGTATTCTTGTCAGATTTTTTCGATGTCGTTTGCACTTCCGCATCTTCTGACGTCGACATATGCGGTCTCGACCGGAACCGCCGGGTTGCTCAGTGGGGGCGTCTTGGCTGTGTCTACAGCGGGACACATCGCCTCCGGCTATCTGTTGCGCGCCGGACTCAGAATATGGGTTTGCACCGCGATTGCGCTGATTACATTCTCTGTCCTCAGCATTTGCATTTCAGCCTAACTCTTTCTACGTGGGCTGCAGTCATTCTTGCCGCAATCTCGCTCGGCGTCGGCGGCCTCGCTCCAGGAGCGCTATATGCGAGCGCACCCCATATATCGCCGACCGCTGACAACATCCCAACGACGATCGGCTTTCTTCAGCAAGCGAGCAATCTGGGTCAATTCGCCGGGCCTATGATGGTGGGTGCACTTGCGGCGCATTTCGGGTGGTCATTTGTGCCGTTCGCAGTCGTCCCGGTAGCCATTGCCGGGGCTTTGGCGTGCTTTCTGCTGCGTGGCGCAGAAAGCAAGTAGCGCCGGGGCCGGGAGTCGAATATCGGCGGGTCCACTCGGGAAAATGTTCGCCCTGCGGCCGCTGCGGCAACATTTCAGATAGCGGCGTCATTGGTTCCGATGACGCGCTCTCTGCCGTCAACCGGCTAGCGTGCAGCTCCACGCTACGGGAGACACGCGGCGATGGATGCATTGATAGCTGCTCTCGCGGGATGGATCGCGCTCCAGACCGGCCTCCAGGCCGGACCACCTCCACACATCGCATTCGTGACGCCGACCACGATGACCGAGCGAGCCTTCGGCCCGGGAATCGCGCCGAGCTCTCTGTTGCGGGCGCTCTACAGCCTGCCGACGCGTACCGTGTATCTCAGGCAGGAGTGGGACGCGACCAAACTGCGTGATCGAAGCGAACTGGTGCATGAGCTCGTTCACCACGTCCAGAGCATTCATAAGCTCCACTTCAAATGTGCCGCGGAGCGCGAAAAGCTTGCGTATGACCTGCAGCTCGCCTGGCTGCGTGAACAGGGCGTCGCCGATCCGTATGAATTGCTGGAGATCAATCACTTCTTCGTGGTGATGCTCTCGGTCTGTAGGGATGTCGACAAAGACGACTTGGCGGAATCATCTTCTCTCATTTCGCAGCGGTAGTGGCGGTTCATCGCGAAAGCAGAAGCCACGAGCGCGCGAAGCGGTTTCCGCGGCGTGGCCGCCGATTTTTGTAAGCGATCAGCGCAAGGCCAACCAGCTCACATCGACTTGCGCGATCTGCCGACAGCTAGCAACGATACGGGGACAATATGAGAAACGCATTTGTGACGGGTGGGTCCGGCTTCGTGGGCCGGCCATTGCTTCGGAGACTGATCGCGCGAAATATTCGCGTTTCAGCGCTGGCGCGGAGCGACGCTGCAGCCTCCGCCGTAAAGAACGAGGGTGCAGTCGTCTGTCGCGGTGACCTACTGGACGAGCGAGCCATTATCGAAGGAATGCGAGGGTGCGATACCGTATTCCACGTTGCCGGGCATCTGAGTGAATGGGACAATTACGAGGTCTTCCACAAATCCAACGTCGTTGGCACTCGCACGGCGCTCGCGGCGGCGAAAGCTGCGGGTGTGTCGACATTTGTCGCTGTCGGGGCCTCTGCAGTCGTCATGGGGCGCCCGATGTCCATGACGAACATATCGGAGGATCTGCCGCTTCAGATGCCCTCGTGGGCGCCTTACATCAGTACGAAAGCCGAAGCCGAGCGCATGGTGCGCGAAGCGAATACGCCTGAATTCCGCACGGTCGTTATCCGGCCGCCATTGATCTGGGGCGCGGGAATGCCGCTGCTCGATGATCTGGTTGTGGCGATAAAGGCAGGTCAGTTCGCGATGCCGAATGGTGGACGGCAGGTCATGTCCACCAGCCACGTCGACAACGTCGTCGAATGCCTGGTGCTGGCCGCTGAAAAGGGCTTGGGCGGGGTAGCCTATCATGTGACGGACGGAGACGTTTCCACACTGAAGGACGTGCTCGCCGACCTTCTGGGAACCCGCGGAGTGCCGCCCGTCAAGCGTAGCGTCCCGTTCGGAGTTGCCTGGCGCATCGCCGCCGCCATGGAAGCGGTCTGGCGCACATTCCGTATGCGGAACAAACCGCCAATCACACGTCAGACCCTGCGACTGATCGGACAGGATTTTACCATCGATATTTCCAGGGCGCGCCGCGATCTTGGTTACATGCCGGTCATCAATCGCGCTGACGGTCTCGCGCGCATGTGTGGATAGTCAGGAAGTGGCGATTGGGGCCGCGGTTTCGGTCTCCGTGAGAGCATCTGGCCGACTGACAACGAACCGCGGACCCGGTAAACCCGTGTCATCACGCCGGACACGCGGGGCGCCTCCACATCGCGCATCAAAATGAAAGTGATTTCCGCGACGGAATCCTTTCAGATGCGGTTGCTGTCATGCGGAGACTGGAATGCAAACGGCGATTCGTGGCCCTGTGCTCACCTATACCGGTGACCCATTCCGGAGCGGGCTCAAGAGCACCATGGTCTATGAGCCGGACGCCATCGTTGCAATGGATGGCGGCCTGGTCACGCATTTCGGACCCGCGAAAGACGTCGAGCCGTTGTTGCCGCGAGGGACGGTCGTAAAGAATTACGGCAAGGATTCGTTGATATCGGCCGGCTTCATCGACAGCCACGTCCATTACCCGCAGACACCGATGATCGCCGCGCATGGCGAGCAATTGCTCGACTGGCTGAACACCTACACGTTTCCGGTCGAACGGCAATATTCCGACAAGGATTTTGCTCGCAGTGTCGCAAAGGTCTTTCTGCGCGAAAGCCTGAAGCACGGGATCACCACGGGATGCGTCTATTGCACGGTGCATCCGCAGTCGGTCGACGCGCTGTTCGAGGAGGCGGAGCGGCTCGGGATGCGGCTTGCTGCCGGCAAGGTGATGATGGACTGCAACGCGCCCGACTATCTCCG
>NZ_DATMRV010000125.1:0-20658 GCF_035565795.1 Pseudorhodoplanes sp. | reverse complement strand
ATGGCTGCAGGCCGGCGCTCCCGGCGGCGGCGATGTCGCAACCACGATCGGCGCGCTCACCTTCCTGGTGTTTGCGGTCGCCTCGCTGGCGCAGCTTGTGGTCGGTTCGCTGCTCGACAGATTCGGCCCGCGCATCGTGTTTCTGGTCGCTGCCGCGATCCAGATCGTATTCTTCGCGATGATGCCCGGATTGACCGATGGCTGGGCGTTCGCTGTCGCGCTCGGCTTCATGTTCGGCGCATTCGGCCAGATCCCGATCAACGATTTCATGATCGGCAAGATGGCAAGCGGTCCGGCGCGCGCGCGTATCTATGGCGTCCGCTACGTGCTGGCCTTCAGCGTGCTCGCGCTGTCGCTGCCGGTGATTGCCTTCGTCTACGACAATTACGGATTCGATACGCTGTTCCGGCTGATGGCGGGCGCCGCCGCCGCGATCTTCCTTGTGACGGCGTGTCTGCCGTCGCGGCTTCCGAACCCGGCGCCGGCCACGGCGTGACATCGCGCATCTGACGGCTTGCGCGCGTGAACGGGCGGCGCGTCCGGTGTTGTTCTCCAAAGAGCGTCCGTCCCGGAAATAAATTGCTGCGGCGCCGGTAAAATTTGAAACGGCGCGGTCGGCGGTCATTGTGATAGCTTTTTGGCGATAGTTTTTCGCCGAACGCTATTCCGGGAGAACGCCCATGATCTTCGGCTCGCATTCCAATGCCTTCGCATTGTCGCGCTGCGTCGCTGCTGGCTTGGCGGCGCTGGGCTTCATGGTCGCCGGATCGCTGCCCGGTCACGCGCAATCGAATACGGCGCAGATCACGATCATCTATGATGCCTTCGGCAAGCCCTCCAACCTGAAGAAGGACTGGGGCTTCGGCGCGCTCATCGAATATGGCGGCAAGCGCATCCTGTTCGATACCGGCAACAATGCCGAAGTCTTCGCGCATAACGTCAAGGAGAAGGGCATCGACCTGACGACGCTCGACTTCGCGATCGTTTCGCATCGGCACGGCGACCATACCAGCGGGCTGAACCATCTGGTGAAGGTCAATCCGAAACTGCAGATCTATACGCCGCAGGAGAATTTCGGCGTGTTCGGCGCGGCGTTTCCCGGCAGCTTCTTCCGGCGCGACGAGTCGTTGCCTGCGGACATGCGCTATTACGAGGGCAAGGCGCCGCAAACGGTGCGTTTCGGCAGTGCGTGGCCGGAGGGCAATTTCACCTGGGTGACCAAGACCACCGAAATTGCGCCCGGCATTCACCTGATCCTGCTGAACGGCCTTTGGGGCGTCGATCTCGAAGTGAAGGAGATTTCGCTGGCGATTGAAACGCCTGACGGAATCGTCCTGGTCGTCGGATGCAGTCACCCGACCATTGAGAAGATCGTCGAAGCGACGAAGACCGCAACCAATAAGCCGATCCATCTCGTCGTCGGCGGGACGCATCTGCTGCCGGCGAAGGACGATCAGATCAGGAGCATCGCAAGCACCCTGCGCGACAAGCTGGAGGTGCGTTACATCGCGCCGGCGCACTGCACCGGAGAGCCGGCCTTCGCAATCCTGAAGGAGGCCTTCGGAGACCGGTATGTCTATGCAGGTCTCGGTGCCACGCTCGTGCTCGGTTCGAAGGTGACGGTGCGGGCGGACGCGGGCGAGCCGCAGAAATATGCGATGGACGAGAGCGACATCCGCACCTATCGGCAGGCGATGGTGCAGGGCCCGTATCGGGCGCTGCTCGGTAGTGCCGGCGGGCCGGCGGCTCAGAGATCGCAATGAGCCGCTGCGGCGTTTACTGCGCCGTCTTTTGTTCGGTGTTTCGTGCAGCGATGTGTGCGAGATAGGAGATCACCGCGTCGATATCCCTGTCGCTCATCTGGTCGGCCGCAAAGCCGGGCATGATCTGCGTCGGCCAGGTTCGCACCGATTTCGGATCGCGGATCAGCGCGTGCAGCCCCTCGCGTGTCATGTAGGCGGTGGGGTTCATCGGCCGGTTCAGATCGGGGCCGACATCACTCGAACCGGCGCCGTTGATCATATGGCAGGGCAGGCATTGCGCGATGAACAGCGTCTGCCCGGCGCGCGCCGCATGCGCCGCAGGTAGCGCGGCATCGACGACAAGCTGGGGCCAGCGCGCAGCCGGCGGCAATTCGCTCACGAGCTTTGCGACCTGATAGGCCCAGTATTCGCTGCTGACACTTTTCACCTGCGCGCCGGTCCAGACGACATAGAACGGGCCGGCGGTCGCCTGTTTGCCCGGAAGCTTCGGCCATGGCGCGTCGGCGGGCTCGATGGCGAGCCAGGCGATCGCTTTGGCCGGGTCGGTGTTGGTGACGAGATCGAGCGGCAGATGCGCCGCGAAGCCATCGAGCGCGACGGTTTCGATGACGCTGCCGGTGGGCATCGGGCGCCCGGCCAGCAACGCGGCGAGCGGGACCGCGCGAAAGCGCATGGGCCTGCCATACGCAATGTCTGCGGGGATCTCGATGTCTCTCGCATCGGGCCGCGCGAGCAGCGCCTCGCGTGAGAAGGTGCGGCTCTCGCCGTCGACGACGATGTCGAGCGCCGGGTCGGCGGCCGCGGGTGGCGTTGCAAGGCCAAGCAGGAACGCCGCGATGATCGAAAGCCAGCCGATCCGTCCGCGCCCTCGCAGCGTGCTCATGCGGTCATTCTCGTGTGACTCTGATTCCGGCCGGCAGCGCAGTGTTCACTACGGGACGCGGGGGCTCAACCGCGCCGCGATTGTTGCAATTTTAGATTTCAGGTTGGCAGGAATGCAATCTCTCGCCGGCATGGTGAGCGCGGGACCGGGCCATGCACGAGGCCGGAATGCTTGCGAGGATCAGGTGTTTTGCCGCCGATGACAGCGGCGCGACCGCAATTGAATACGGACTGATCTGCGCGCTGATCGCGCTTGCGATCCTTGTGGCGCTGAATACGACCGGCGAGGCGCTTGTGGCGTCCCTGCAGACGCTGCTGGCCGCGTTCCCGTAACAATCCCCTGGCGCTACGCCGCCTTTGCGCGGCGCGGCTGGGCCGGTGTTGCCCGCCTCCGGGGCGCTTCTGCGAAATGCTCGTCGAGATCGGCGTCGGGACGGCCGAAGCGCCAGGCGCGGACCCGCTCGTCCCAGTCGAGCGCACAAAGCTCGCAGCGGCCGTCATGGAGACGGCGCTCGACCAGTGTGAGCTCGGCGCCGCAGCCGTCCATGGCAACGACACCCGTGCAGACAAAAAGACCGGCGTTCTTCATGGCGAAACCCGAGGCCCAAAAACGAATCACTTCCAGAGTCTAGCCGGAAAAGTGAACGGAAAGGGTACGGGCGCCGGTCTGTCCACTGGGCGTTTATCGCGCACGACGGAGGAGAGCCGGCGGCGCAAGGGAAAGCCGGAACGGCGGCTGCACAGGGCTGCCGCCGCGCAGGGATTTGTCAGTCCTCGATCTTGAAACCGGTGGCCTTCTGGACCGGGGTCCACCTTTCGATGTCGGCGATGATGCGCTTCACGAAGTCGGCCTGCGAGCCCCCGGCCGGGCTGTAGGCGAGCTGGTCCAGCCGCTCGCGCACGGTCGGCGAGGACAGCGCCTTGGTGACGCCGGCGTTGAGCTGTTCGACGATCGGCATTGGCGTGCCGGCCGGGGCAAACATACCGAACCAGTCCTCGATCACGAGGCCGGTGGCGCCCTGTTCGGCGAAGGTCGGAACGTCGGGCAGATATTTCGAACGCTGCTTGCCGCTGACCGCGACCGCACGCAACTTTCCGCTTTTGATATGCGGCAGCGAGTCCGTGATGGTGGTGACGGCGACCGCGACCTGGCCGCTGATTGCGTCCTGCACCATCGGCGGCGCGCCGCGATAGGGGATATGCGTCAGGTCGAGCTTGGCGTAGTCGGCCACCATGGCGCCGATGAAGTGCATCGGCGAGCCAGCGCTGCCGTGTGCGTAGCCGGCCTTCGACGGGTTCGCCTTGTACCAGGCGATCAGGTCGGCAAGCGTCTTGACGCTGTCCGGCACGGCGCTGGTGACGACCAGCGAGAATTCGAGCGTCACCAGCGGCGAGATCGGGATGAAATCCTTCAGCGGGTCGTAGTTCAGTTTCGAGAAGATCAGCGGATTGAGCGTCATCAACACGGCCGGCGAGACAAGGATGGTGGTGCCGTCCGGCGTTGCCGCCTTGGCGCGGTCGACCGCGAGGCGGCCGCCGGCGCCGGAGATGTTCTCCACGATCGCCGTGATGCCCATGTCGGCGCGCAGCTGATCAGCGACGAGCCGCGCGATCATGTCGACCGAACCGCCGGCCGGAAAGCCGACGAGGAAGCGGACGATCTTCGACTTGTCGAGCGTCTGCGCGAACGATGTCGACGGGATGGCGAGGGGCGCGGACAAGGCGCCTGCAATTGCGAACAGGGATTCGCGACGATTCATCGATGGTCTCTCGGAAGTGAAGTCAGAAGCCGTAAGGCGCGGCCGGATCGTCAACGAGGATGCGCCGGCGCTTTGCTGCATCGGCGCCGGCGCCGGCGACGGCTACTGCCGCCGCCGCGCCGCCGGGCGCTATTCCTCGATCTTGAAGCCCGTGGACTTTACCACCGGAGCCCACTTTTCAATGTCGGCCTTCAGACGCTTGGCAAAGTCGGCGGACGAACCGCCGGCCGGGACATAGGCGAGCTGGTTCAGCCGCTCGAGTACAGTCGGTGCCTTGAGCGCCTTGTTCACGGCAGCGTTGAGCTGCTCGACGATCGGCGTCGGCGTGCCGGCCGGCACGAACATGCCGAACCAGTCCTCGGAGACGATGGAGGTCGCACCCTGCTCGACGAAGGTCGGCACATCCGGCAGGAATTTCGAGCGCTCTTTCGAGCTCACCGCAATCGGGCGCAGCTTGCCGGCCTTGATGTGCGGCAGAAGGTCGGTGACCGTCGTGATCGCCACCGCGACCTGGCCGCTGAGCGCATCCTGAACGAGCGGGGGCGCGCCGCGGTAGGGCACCTGCGTGAGGTCGAGTTTTGCATGCTGTCCGAGCAGGGCGCCGATGAAATGCATCGGCGAGCCTGAGCCGCCGTGGCCATAGGCCGCTTTCGACGGATTGGCCTTGTACCATTCGACGAGGTCGGCGAGCGTTTTCACGCTGTCCGGTACGGCGCTGGTGACGACCAGCGCGAATTCCAGCGTGCAGAGCGGCGAGACCGGGATGAAGTCCTTCACCGGATCGTAGCTCAGCTTGGAGAAGATCAACGGATAGAGCGTCATCATCGCGGCGGGCGTAACGAGGATCGTGGTGCCGTCCGGCGTGCTGACCTTGGCGCGCTCGATCGCGATGCGGCCGCCGGCGCCGGAGACGTTTTCCACGATGGCGTTGACGCCGGGATCAGTGCGGAACTGTTCGGCGACGAGACGCGCAACCACGTCGACGGATCCGCCGGCCGGAAAGCCGACGAGGAAGCGGACGATCTTCGACTTGTCGAGCGTCTGCGCGAACGATGTCGAGGGGATGGCGAGGGGCGCGGACAAGGCGCCGGCGATTGCGAACAGGGTTTCGCGACGATTCATCGATAGTCTCCCGGAAGTGAAGTCAGAAGCCGTAAAGTCTGGCCGGATTGTCAACGAGGATGCGCTGGCGCTTTTCTGCATCGGCGCCGAGGCGCGGCAGCCAGTCGAGCAGGTGCGAGGATTCAGGCATGTTGCCGTCCCAGCATCCGACATGCGGCCAGTCGCTTGCCCAGAGCAAACTTTCGGGCACTTCGGCGACGAGCTTCTCGCCGAACGGCATCAATGTCGGCCACGGGAAGATCTCGGGCGTCGCGCGGTGCATCGCGGACAGCTTGAGATAGGCGCGGCCTGACGACAGGAACGAGAGCAGGGTGGCAAAGCCATCCTGGTCCACGCCCTGGTTACGATCCCAGGCATTGGCCGCGAGGTGATCGAGCACGATCGGCACCGGAAGTCCGACGCTCGCCTGCGCGATCAGTTTCACCTCGTCGGCGCTGCCGGGCCAGATCGCGATATGCCAGCCGAGATCCGCAATCCTGCGCGCGGCGTCGTGCAGCGTATCTTTCGTGACCGGATAGCCAAAGGCCGCCGCGAGCCGGACGCCGCGAATGCCCTGTGCGTGGAGTTGCTTCAGGTCGGCGTCGGTCATCGACTGCGTGAGCATGATGGTGCCGCGCGTGCTGTCGCCGATCTCGGCGATTGCATCGAGCGTGACGCGCAGATCGGTGCCATGGGTCGAGACATGCGCGATTACCGCGCGATCGAGGCCCATCGTCCGCAGCATCTCGCGGAAGACCGGCAGCGGCGCTTCCGGCGCGGTATAGGCGCGCTCTTCCGCTATCGGGTAACGGGAATACGGACCGATGACATGGACGTGGCAGTCGGTCGCGCCGGGAGGCATTTCGAAAGAAGGGGCTGTCGGCTTCGGGGCACCGGGGCAGGGCTTACTCACGCGTTCCTCTTTTACGCAATAGCGAAAATATTATCGTTATTGTGAAAGGACCATAGTCAAAGTGGGCCGCGCGTCAACCCGGCAGCGCCCGGTATCAGAAGCTAGATGCCGCGCTTCTTTTTCATGCGATCGATCTGGGCGACGACATCCGCCGGCAGCGTGCGGACGCCTTGTTCCCCGGCCGCGGACAGCATCGGGCGCAGGAACGATTGTGCGAGCCAGGCCGGCTCACGCTTTGCGGGAATGATGCGCTCGAAGATCAGCACCATCAGCACGGCCAGAAGAAGAATGCGGACCGCACCGAGCGCAGCGCCGGCGGCGCGGTCGGGCAGGCTGACATCCTCTCCGACCACAAGGCTGACGGCATTTCGCAGCAGCGCAGCCGTCACGATGCCCACGACAAGAAATACGCCGCCATAGGCGAGGATGCCCGGTCCGTCCGTCGAGGGCTGCGTCGTGAATAGCGGCGCGAGCTTCGGTGCGGCGACGACCGCGACCGGCGCCGCCAGCAGATAGCCGAAGATCGTCGCCAGACTGCGCAGCAATCCGGCGCGATAGCCGAAGATCACCGCCAGCAGAGTAGCGCCGATGACAGCTGCGTCGAAAATGTTCATGGCCCCGTTCGTAGCCGGGCTGCGTAAACATTCCGCTGACGGGTCGACTTGAATATTCCGCGGCAACGCTCAACTTTACGCGTCTGGGCGGCATTCTGGCGCGCTCCGGAGATCGATATGTCGTTTCTGTCTTTCCTGCTGAACGTCCTCTGGATCATCTTCGGCGGCCTGTGGATGGCGGTCGGGTGGTGGATCGCCGCTATCATCATGGCGATCACAATTATCGGGCTGCCCTGGGCGCGTGCGGCGTTCAACATCGGTTTCTATGCGCTGCTGCCGTTCGGTCAGCGGGCCGTGCCGCGCGATCAATATACGGGCCGTGAGGATGTCGGCACCGGCGGGCTTGGCGTCATCGGCAACATCATCTGGTTCGTGCTGGCCGGCTGGTGGCTCGCGCTCGCGCATCTGATCACCGCGATCGGCCTTGCGATCACCATCATCGGCATCCCGTTTGCCTGGGCGCATCTCAAGCTCGCCGGAATTTCGCTCTGGCCGATTGGCATGATGATCGTGCCGGCAGACGCGGGCGCTCCCGATCCCTATCCAGCGAGACGATGATCGCGACTGCGGCTTAAGCGAGCGTCGCCGCAAAGGCGCGACCGCAAAAGTGCGTATGTCACCGTGGCGTCAGCTTGCGCGCCAGCATCACGGCCGCGGCATCCGAGCTGCCGCCCGCGCTTGGCTCCATCGCGCCGGCTTCGAGCTTGCACCGGCGCATGGCGTCAAGGATCTGCTCGTCCGATTGAACGACGCCGGCTGCGTCGAAATCCTTGCGAAGCCTGCTGAACACGTCGTTGCGATCCGGATCGATCGTGTCGGTGGCGAGAGCTTTGGCGTAGGTGTCGGCGTCTGCGCCTGCGAGCCCCAGCTTTTCGGCAGCCCACATGCCAAGCAGCTGGTTGAGCCGGATTGTCGTCTTCAGCTCGTCAAAGCTCGTCATTTGTGTTCTCCGATCAGGAACCGGGAACGGATGGCGCTTGTCGTTCGCACCGAGCGATCAAGCAACGAAAGCCGTCGAGCCTCCTTCGGATGGAGACGCGATGCTTAACCGGGAGCGATTGTGCCATCGTAGAGCGACATGACGGGCCGATGGCACTATACCTAGGTGCAGGGTGATGCCCGCGTTCTTGCTAGAACGCCGCCGGATACACCCCGCCGTCGATCAGGATATTTTGACCGGTGATGTAGCCCGCCTGTTGCGAACACAGGAAGGCGCAGGTCGCTCCAAACTCCTCCTTGGTGCCGAAGCGCTTGGCGGGCACGCCGTTCATGCGCGCGGTGCGCGCCTGTTCGTAGGAGATGTTCTGCCGCTTCGCGTTGCCCTCGATGTTGGAGACGAGACGGTCGGTATCGAATGCGCCGGGCAGCATGAAGTTGATCGTCACGTTCGATCCTGCAACGGAGCGCGCAACACCCGCGAGGAACGCGGTGAGGCCCGCGCGTGCGCCCGATGACAGATCGAGTCCGACAAGCGGCGCTTTCACCGTGGCCGAAGTGATGTTGACGATGCGGCCGAATTTCTTCGCGATCATTGGATCGATCGCTTTCTGGATGAGTTCGATCGCGACCACCATGTTGGCAATGACGCCGTCGATGATCTGTTCGCGCGAGAGTTCGCGGAAGTCGCGCATCGGGGGGCCGGCATTGTTGTTGACGAGAATGTCGGGCTCCGGGCAGGCGGCGAACAGCGCCTTCTGTCCGTCGGGGGTCGCGACATCGGCGGCGACCGGAATGATTTTCGCGCCGGTCGCTTTTGCGATCTCGTCGGCGGCCGAAGCGAGACGCTTTTCATCGCGGCCGTTGATCACCACCTCGCAGCCTTCCTGCGCGAGCGCCAGCGCGCAGCCATAACCGAGGCCGCGGCTCGATGCGCAGACGATGGCCTTGCGGCCGGCAATTCCGAAATCCATGAGCAGCTTTCCGGGATAAGGAGGGTTTGCGGGCGAGCACTATAAGCTCCCTGCGCCTGCAAGGGGGAGGGATCAATACATCGAAAATGCAATCGCGTGAGGAGCAGGTGAAGACAATCGCGCGGGAACAGCACCCGCTCTCGCCGATCGAGACCGCTGGCCCTTGGCGGCGATGGCGGGCTAAGATTTGCCGGGGCTGCGGTTCCGGCCCCGTCCGTGAGAGAAAGTCCCCTGATGAATGTCCGGACGGCCCTGACCCCCGGCGAGCAAGTCGGCGGCGCCTTGCGGGAAATTGCCGCCGGGGCGGTCGCCGAGCCGCTGGATATCCTGAACGATCCGGCCCGCGACCCGACCACCAAGGTGCATGACATCCGGCGTGCGCTGAAGCGCTGGCGCGCCCTGTTGCGCATGCTGAAGCCGCATCTTCGCGACAGCAGCGAGGCCCTGCGCATTCAGGCGCGCGATCTTGCGCGCAGGCTGACGGTGGCGCGCGATGCGCAATCGGCGATCGATGCGCTCAATGATGCGGCGGAAGCGTGTAATGGATTGCTGATCGCCTTGCCGGCGCGCACGCTCGCGTCCGTACAGGGGCGGCTCGCCGAACTGCGCGCGGAGAACGAGCGCAACATCTGGACCGACGATATCCAGCGCGATCTGACGGACTATCTCAACGCCGCGGCCGCGCAGGTCTCGCAATGGGATCTCGACGGGCTCTCGTTTTCTGATCTCGCCGACATGCTGACCACCACCTATCGGCGCGCGCGCAAGACCATGCCTGATGACTGGGCGACGGCCGAAGGCGAGCGCCTGCACGATCTGCGGCGGCGTGTGGTCGAACACCGCTATCAGATGGAACTGGTCGAGCCGCTCTGGCCACGCGTCGGGCGCATCTGGGTCGACGAGGCGCAGCGTCTGCGCACCCGGCTCGGGAAATACCAGGATCTCGAAATGCTGGCCGCAAAGGTTCAGCCGCGCCAGCCGCTGGCGCGCTGGCGATCGAAACTCATGCCGGTGATCGCGCACCGGCAGGCCGAGCATGTCGAGGCCGCGCGCCGGCTCGCAACGCGGCTGTTCGCCGAAACGCCAAGGGGCTTCCGCCGGCGGCTCAATGCGCTGTGGGACGCCCAGACGGACGATTGAAAAGGCCGGGCCGCGCGCTACCTTTCACCGATGGATGCCATCACCCCGGTCGATATCGAAGCCGCCGCCAGCCGCATCGCGGGTGTTGCGGTCCGCACCCCGCTGATCCGCTCGCCGCTGCTCGACGAACGCGTCGGAGCGCGCGTCTATCTCAAGGCCGAGACGCTGCAGCGCATGGGTTCGTTCAAGTTCCGCGGAGCGTATAACCGCTGCTCGACCATTCCATCGGCGGACCGGGCTGCGGGCGTCGTGGCCTATTCCTCGGGCAATCACGCGCAGGGTGTCGCTGCGGCCGCGAAGTTGCTCGGCATGCCGGCGGTGATCGTGATGCCGGCCGATGCGCCGCGTCCGAAGCGCGAGCGGACCGCCGCGCTCGGCGCCGAGGTTGTCCTCTATGACCGCGATACCGAAGATCGTGCGGCGATCGCGAAGGAGATCGCAGACACCCGCGGGGCGGTGATCGTGCCGCCGTTCGACGATCCGATGGTGATCGCCGGGCAGGGCACGGTCGGCCGCGAGATCGTGGAAGATCTGTCAGCGCTCGGGCTGAGGCCGGATGTGGTCGTGGTCGGCTGCTCCGGCGGCGGGCTTGCGGCCGGTATCTCGATGGCCATCAAGACAGCCGCTCCCGGTACCGATCTTTATACCGCCGAGCCGGAAGGCTTCGACGACATGGCGCGCTCGTTCGCGAGCGGACATCGTGAACGCAATGCGCGCCTGAGCGGCACGATCTGCGATGCACTGATGAGCAATACGCCGGGCGAACTGACGTTCCCGATCACGCAGCGGCTGATCGGCAAGGGCGTGACCGCGAGCGACCGCGAGGTCGAGGAGGCGGTGGCCTTTGCGTGGCGCGAACTGAAGCTCGTGGTGGAGCCGGGCGGCGCGATCGGCCTTGCTGCATTGCTGGCCGGGCGCCCGGACGTGAAAGGCAAGGTCGTGGTCGCGATCCTGTCCGGCGGGAATGTCGATCCCGACCTGTTTTCGCGCATCATCGCGGCGTAGGCCGCGCATCAGGTGAACAGCGCGATCTTTTCCTCGTAGGACAGCGCGCGGATATCGGCGAATGGATCGCGTGGCGCAGGTTGCGGACGCTCCACGGCCCGAATCTCCTCTCGTTTCGCTGGCGCCGCGGCGGCCAGTTCCGGTCCGAGGAACTCGATGGCGCTGGCGTGAGGTACATCGGCATCAGGCCGTTCGCTCACGTTGATCCTCGCAACCGATACCGTGCGGATCTCCGCGACTTCAACGGTGAGAGGCTCCACCTTCGAAGCGGCGACGGTCATCGCGTCGTCCGTCTCGACGATGCCGTCCGCCATCATGTCGATGTTGCAGGTCTCGGCCGCGACGTCGGCGGCCGGTTCGATGATCGCGGGTTGTATGTCCCGCGCCTCAATCGCGTCGGGAGCGGGGTTGTCGTTCTGGGACGGAGGTTCAATGGGCTCGAGGCTTCGCGATGCCAGCAATTCCTCGATACGTCCGATTGCCGTCAGCAACGCCTCGGTATCGGCAACGCGATTGCGCTGTGCATATTCCTGCAGGAATGCCCGGCCGCGCGCTGTCTCGGACAGCGCGGCGAGAATGATGTCATAGTCCGAATCGCCTCGCGGTGAATCGTTCGATGCCGGGGCGCGCTGATTCGCGAGCATGATGCAGGATAGCCGATCCCGAGACAGTTTTGCCCTCAGGGCCGCGGTCTTCTACGCCGTTTCCAACGTCCTGCTCGGCATCCATCTGCCGTTCTTTCCGGCGTGGCTTCAGTCGACCGGCTTCGACGCCGGGCAGGTCGGAGCCATTCTTGCGGCGACAGCGGTGATGCGGGTGATTTCGGTCCCGACCGCGACAACCGCCGCCGACCGCCACTTCGGACTCCGGACAACAATCATCGCCTTCGCGATTACGACTGCGCTCGGCTTCACCGCGCTCGGCCTCGTGTCCGGACCCTGGATGATCGTCGGGCTGACCGCCATGACGGCTTTCGCGCATACGCCCGCCGTCGCGTTGCAGGATGCGTATACCTTGCGCGGGCTTCGGGCGCGCGGCGTCGCCTACGGACCGGTGCGGCTGTGGGGCTCCATCTTCTTCATCCTCGCGAATTTCGGAGCCGGGCTTGCCTTCGACCTGATCGACACGCGCAATCTGATCTGGCTGATCGCAGCAGCGGCGGTCGCTACGGCCGCTGTCACCATGATCCTGATGCCGCTGCCGCCACCGCCGGTTCCGACCGCCGAGGCGGCGCCGGTGCGGCCGTTGTGGCGGGACCCTCGGTTCATGGCGGTCGTCATGGCCGCGAGCCTGATCCAGTCGAGCCACGCGGCCTATTACGGCTTCTCCACAATCACCTGGAAGGCCGCCGGGTTCGACGGTATCGCGATCGGATCGCTCTGGGCGCTGGGCGTGATCGCCGAAATCGTCCTGTTTGCGTTTTCGGGCCGGCTGCCGCCGTCAATCGGTCCGATCCAGCTCATCGTCCTGGGCGGGGTCGGCGCAACCATCCGGTGGGCTGGACTTGCTTTCGATCCGACCGGGTGGACCCTGCCGATGTTGCAGCTGCTGCATGCCTTCTCGTTCGGCGCCAGCCATCTCGGCGCCGTTGCATTCATTGCGCATGCGGCGCCGGAAGGCCGTGGCGCCACGGCGCAGGGCTATTTCTCGGTGGTGCAGGGCGTCACGTTCAGCGCGAGCATGCTGCTGGCCGGAACACTATACGAGGCGATCGGGGTCGCAAGTTACGGCGCAATGGCCGTGATCGCCTTCGTGGGCGCCATGATTGCCATTGCGGTGTGGACGCGAATGCCTGAGCCGAATCGCTGACCAATCAGTCGCAAGCGCGGTACATCGCCATCAGTTCGGGTCCGGACAGGAACACCATTTTCGGCTTCAGCCCGCCGCGTTTCTTCAACCAGGCCCGGATATCGCCCGGATAGATATCCCACAGCGCCTTGGTTCCGGCTGCGCTCAGGACAGGCTGGCCGTTTCGCCCCGGATTCCAGGCCGCGTGAAAACCAAGCTGCGCGCGGCGGGTGACGCAGATTCGTTCGCGCGGCATGACGCCGAGCACGATGGTGCAGGCGGACAGGCAGGGGCCGTCGATCACCACTCTCTGCCCGGAATTGCGCAGGCTGACATAATTGTCGAGGTATGGGCCGATCTGTCCGCCCATATCGTTCGAGATTCGAACAGCGGCGCTGGCATCCGCCGCCAGCAGAATAGCGAAAACCGCGCCGCAAATTGCCGCACGCACGCTCATGCCCCAGCGCTCCCCAAGACCGTTCGAGGGAAAAGCTAGACAAGAATGAGACGGCTTGCCAAGCGCAAAAGAACTAAAGCGCGAAGCTGTGAGTAATCTGCAACAGCGCGATTTTTGCGGGGAAATTCTCGCTTGAAACGGGCCGGTTACGACACGCGACCGAGGGCTATCGATATCGCGCTTGCAAGGTCGTCCGCCGCGAATGGCTTCTGGAGGACGGGGGCCGAGTTCAGGCTCTCGGGAATGCTGGTCGCGCCATAGCCAGTCGAAAAAACGAAGGGAATTCCGCGCGCCCTGATGATCTCCGCGATCGGGAAGGTGCGCGCGCCCGCAAGATTGACGTCCAGAATCGCAAGGTCGAATGCAAGCGACCGCGCCTTGGAGATCGCATCGTCGAATCGCGAAGCAACGCCCACGATCTCGCAACCGAAATCCGCAAGCGCATCCTCGATCAACATGACGATCAGCGATTCGTCTTCGACCAGAAGAACCCGCCGGCCGGAAAGATCGCGCGCCGCCATACTCACAGACGCTCCTGTCAATCTGGCCGCCGTCAGTCCAGCCCGGCGATTTCAGTCAAGGGCGCGTCGATCGCGCATTCCACGCCAGCTTCGTTGAAGCTCAAACGGACCTCGCCCGCAATATCCTGCGCAAGGCCCTGTTCGACGAGGCGCGATCCGAAGCCGCGTCTGCCCGGCGGCTTCACGGCAGGACCACCGCTTTCCTGCCATCGCAGATGGAACCGGCCCGTCGTTCGATCGATGCGCCAGCTTATGGAGACGCTGCCGGTGTCGTTGGACAGCGCGCCATATTTGACTGCGTTGGTCGCGAGTTCATGGAACGCAAGCGACAGGGCGAGGACCGCCTTCGGGCTCAGCCGGAGCCGTTCGCCCTCGATCCGGAATCGGCCCTGTTCGGACCGGCCGCGATAGGGCGCGATCGCGCCGTTCACGACGTCGATCAGGTCCGCGCCTTCCCAATGCTGGCGCGTGAGCACGTCATGGGATTTCGACAACGCAATCAGCCGCGCCTCGAAAGCGGCGCGCCCTTCGGCCAGGCTCTTCGCATTGCGCAGGCTTTGCGAGGCGAAGGACTGCACCGTCGCCAGCGTGTTCTTCACCCGATGGTTGATCTCATCGATGAGCAGGCGCTGCCGCTTTTCCGCGACCTTGCGCTCCGTGATGTCCTGGACGAGCTTGACCAGATGTAACGGGCGGCCGGCTTCGTCATGCGTGAGAGAGACGCTGTTCTGGACCCAGATGACCGAGCCATCCTTGCGCACATACCGTTTCTCGATGACGAAGTTCGACCGGCTGCCATCCAGCATGCGGTCAAGCAACCTGCGCATCGCAGGGCGATCGTCGGGGTGAGTGAGGTCGAGCGCGTTGAGCGAGAGAAGTTCGTCTGCGCTGTACCCGCACAGATCGCTGAATGCGGCGTTGGTTTCGATGAATCCTGCATCGGGAGCGAGGACGGCGGCGCCGATCGCAGGCGAGTTGAACACCGCGCGCAATCGCTCCTGTCGTTCGCGCAGAAACTCTTCCGCGCGCGCGCGTTCGATCAGGTCCGCCGCCTGGCGCGCCAGAACGTCGAGCCGGCGCAAATCGCCGAGGGGTGGCTCATATGGCTTGCGCCAATGCGTCGACAGCATTCCGACAAGGCGTCCCGAGCGCGAGAGCAGCGGTGTGGTTTGCATTGAGATGATGCCGGCTTTCAGGAAGATCGCGAGATCTTCGGTGCCCTGCATGAAGTCGCACTCGCGCACGTCGCTGCAGATCGTGCGTTCGACGTTGCGCAGGGATGCGCCGCAACTCGTCGCAGAATCGATGCTGACCCACTCCCAGAACTTTGCGGCGTCGCCCAGTCCGCGATGTGCGATCAGGTTCAGTTCGCCGCCTTTGCCGCGTTCGGGATGAAGAATCTGCATGCTGGCAGAGTCGGAGCTCATCACGCTGACCGCGGCATCGAGAATTCTCTCATAGATGGCCGAAGTATCGCCCTCCTGCACGAGCGCCGCGCTGATCTCCTGCAGGCGCTTGGTCGCCTCGAGCTCCTGCTCCAGCCGCTTCTCGCTGGCGGCGCGAATGCTCTGCGCTTCCAGCCTGTCTTCTTCCGACTGCGCGCGTTCGAGACTGAAGCCCAACTGGCGTGCGATCGTCACGGCAAGGTCGACGTCATGCTGATCGAATTGTTGCGGGCGGTTGTAATAGGCCATGAACTTGCCGCGGACGCGGCCGCCGCTCGTCAACGGAATAAACGCGAGCGCGCGAATGCCCTCGGCCTCGACGGTCCTGCGAAGGTCCTCGGGCAAATCCGCGTGCGCGGTGTCGGGAATGAAAATCGGTTCCGGATCGGATTCGCCTTCCGTCCAGGGCGAATGCCCGTGCACGGCCTTGCGATACGTGTCCGACAAATTGCGCGAGGCAACGAAGCTCATCACGCCATTGCGGTCGAAACGAAGGATCGAGGCGGCGCGGCATTGCAGCGTGTCGAAGATCGCATCGAGCGCGGCCTCGTAAGTGTCGGCCAGCGAAGCCGCGCGATAGAGCCTGTCCGTGAACTGGAACAAGGCGGCCTGTTCGCGCGCATGCCGCGCCAGCGCCCTGTCAGCCGTGTCCTTTACGATCTGAGGCCTTGCATCCAGCAGGGTGTTATCCGGGTCGTCGGGTACGGGCTGTCTATTACGGTCCAGCATGCCTGGCCCTTCTCCCCTCGAAACTCTCAAGAAAACCGGATTTCACCGGAATGGCCGGCCGAGAACACCGATGCGCGACACACAACGTCCGAACTGGATTACGGTTCCGAACTACCGGCCGTTACGTTTAATCATCCCCAGAAAGATGCGGCCGGGGGATGGACGAGGCTGCCCTCATAGACGAGGCCCTCAGCACGGTCGCGCGCGAGGAGGAGGGGACCGTCAAGATCAACGAAGCGCGCGGTCTGCGCGACCAGCATGGCCGGCGCCATCGACAGGGACGTCGCAACCATGCAGCCGGCCATGGTCATCAGTCCAAGCCGCTGCGCCTCTGCGGCCATGGCGAGCGCTTCCGTCAGCCCGCCGGTCTTGTCGAGCTTGATGTTCACGGCGTCGTATTTTCCGATGAGGGCCGCAAGCGAGGCACAATCATGCGCGCTTTCATCGGCGCAGACCGGCACCGCCCGGTCGAGGGTCCGCAGCGCGTCGTCGGCATCGGCGGGGAGGGGCTGCTCGACCAGCGTGACGCCGGCGGCCGCGCAAGCCGCGAGGTTGGCCGCGAGGTTGTCAGGGCGCCAGCCCTCATTCGCATCGACGATGAGTTCGGCTTCTGGAACCGCAGCACGCACCGCGGCAATCCGATCCGGGTCGCCGTCGGCGCCGAGCTTGATCTTGAGAAGCGGCCGGGCGCTCGCGTTGCGCGCGGCGGCGGCCATGACCTCCGGCGTTCCGAGCGAGATCGTAAAGGCCGTGGTCAGCGGGTGAGGCGGGGGGAGGCCTGCCAGTTCATAGGCCGGCCGGCCGGCCTGCTTGGCCGCCAGATCCCAGAACGCGCAATCAAGGGCATTACGGGCGGCGCCCGGCGCCATCTCGTGTTGCAAATCCTCGCGGGTCAGCCCCTCCGCCACCTTGCCGGCCATCGCCTCGAGAGCGGCGACCACGCTTTCCGGGCTTTCGCCGTAGCGGGCATAGGGAACGCATTCCCCGCGACCATGAAGCGCACCGGCCGAGAGTTCCGCGACCACCACCCTCGCTTCGGTCTTGGCACCGCGACTGATGGTGAAAAGGCCCGCGATCGGCCAGGTTTCCACCCTGACGGCGAGCCGCTGGGCGGCCGGGTTAACCATGTGCTTAAAGCTTCGTTAACGTCACTCGACAGGCGGGGGTGCTCTGTTAAGTATGTGACGGAAATGCGGTTTTCCTCAAGGTGCGAGATGGCTGGCCGGGCGGACGGTCACGCCGGGGCGCCGAGAGCCGTCCGGGGCTTGCGGGGCGGGGAGTGGTATGAGTTCTGAAGCGTTGCTCGCCGCGGCTGTAGTCGGCGACAGACTCGAGCTGTCGGCCGCCGGCGACTGGACGGCCGACCGCGCGAACGATCTCGAGCGGCTGGTCATGGCCGCGGCGCTGCCGACGCAGAGCCCGATCAAGGCCGTGCGCGTCGATATGGAGCGCGTCGCCAAGCTCGACACCTATGGCGCCTGGCTGCTGGAACGCTTGCTGCGCGGCTCGCGCGAGAGCGGTGCGGCGGCCGACGTGATCAATCTCCCCGACCAGTTCCGCACGATCGTGGAGACCGTCCACCAGACGACGGAACTGCCGGATCCGGAACGGCTGCGCCGCACCAGCGTCCTCGACTGGCTCGCAACGGTCGGCGAGAACATCGCCGAGGTCGGCAGGTCGGCGCTCCTGTTTGCGCAAATGCTCGGCGCGGTGACGTTCGCGTTCCTGCGCGTGTTCTGGCGGCCGCGCACATTCCGCTTCACCTCGCTCGTCAACCAGATCGATCTCGTCGGCTGGCGAGCCGTGCCGATCATCCTTCTGATCACGTTCCTGATCGGCGCCATTCTCGCGCAGCAGGGCATCTTCCATTTCCGCAGGTTCGGCGCCGACGTGTTCGTGGTCGACATGGTGGGCATCCTGGTGCTGCGCGAAATCGGCGTGCTGATCGTCTGCGTGATGGTCGCCGGCCGTTCGGGCTCGGCCTATACCGCCGAAATCGGTTCCATGAAGATGCGCGAGGAAATCGACGCGCTCCAGACCATGGGCTTCGATCCGATCAGCGTGCTGGTGCTGCCGCGGATCCTCGCGCTGGTGATCGCCGTGCCGATGCTGACCTTCCTCGGGGAAATGTCTGCGCTGTACGGAGCGGGCCTCGTCGCATCGCTCTACGGCGGTATCCAGCCGGAAGTGTTCATGCAGCGGCTGCGCGAGGTGATTTCGATCGATCATTTCATGGTCGGCATGGTCAAGGCGCCGTTCATGGCGATGACGATCGGCATCGTCGCCTGCGTGCGCGGCCTCGAGACCAAGGGCTCGGCGGAATCG
This sequence comes from Pseudorhodoplanes sp., assembly GCF_035565795.1. Lineage (GTDB taxonomy): Bacteria > Pseudomonadota > Alphaproteobacteria > Rhizobiales > Xanthobacteraceae > Pseudorhodoplanes. The sequence goes on along the minus strand of NZ_DATMRV010000125.1, from coordinate 2,305 downwards.
CTTGGCGCTCAGACCACGGCCGCTGTGGTGCAATCGATCTTCCTCGTGATCGTGCTGGACGGCATCTTCGCCGTATTCTTCGCGGCAATCGACAAATAGGCGGGCATAATGTCGATCTCCGATAGCGGCTTCGATATACTGTCGATCTTCGATGACGGACCCGAGCCGCAACTCGACATCTCGCAGGACATTGCGCTCCGCGTCCGCAATCTTCAGGTGAAGTTCCGGCGCCAGCATGTGCTCAAGGGCGTGAACTTCGACGTCAAGCGCGGCGAGGTGCTGGGCTTCGTCGGTGCGTCAGGCGCCGGCAAGTCCGTTCTGCTGCGCACGATGATCGGGCTCATCCAGCCGACCTCCGGCACCATCGAGGTGTTCGGTCAGGAATTCTCCAAGGCGAAGGAACTCCGCGAGCAGCTGATCGAGCGGCACTGGGGCATCCTGTTCCAGCACGGCGCGCTGTTCTCCGCGCTGACCGTGCGGCAGAACGTGCAATTTCCGATGCGCGAATATCTCAACCTGTCGCCGCGTCTGCTCGACGAGGTCGCGGCCGCCAAGCTGAAGATGGTCGGCTTGCCGCCGGAAGCGCTGAACAAGATGCCGTCGGAATTGTCGGGCGGCATGATCAAGCGCGTTGCGCTTGCACGTGCGCTCGCGCTCGATCCGGCGATCGTCTTTCTCGACGAACCGACATCCGGCCTCGATCCCATCAGCGCCGGCGAATTCGACAATCTGATCAGGACCCTGCAGCGAACTTTGGGGCTCACGGTTTTCATGGTAACCCATGACCTGGACTCCCTGCATTCCGTCTGCGACCGCATCGCCGTTCTGGCCGATGGCAAGGTGATTGCGGCAGGGCCGATGTCGACAATGCTGGCCTCGGAACATCCGTGGCTGAAGGCTTACTTTCGCGGCAAACGCGGCCGCGTCGGCGCAACGATGTGAGGGGAGTATGGAAACCAGGGCAAACTACATCCTGATCGGGCTCTTCACGCTTGCGACCGTGATGGGCGCGTTTGGCTTCGTGTACTGGTTCCACCATGTCGGCGGCACCGGTGAGCGCGTGACCTATCGCGTGATGTTCCAGGGACCGATCGGTGGCCTGCGCTCCGGCGCGTCGGTGACCTTTAACGGCATCCGGGTCGGTGAAGTCACCGAGCTGACGCTCGATCCGAAGGAGCCGAAAAATTCCGTTGCCGTGATCTCGGTCGATGCCACCACACCGGTGCGCGCCGATACGGAAGTGAGCCTCGATTCACAGGGGCTGACCGGCATCGCCGTGCTCGCATTGCGAGGTGGTGCGGCGGACGCGGGGCCGGTGACGGCAAAGATGAACGACACGCCGCTTCTGACCGCGGGCACCAGCGCATCGCAGGACATGATGGCGGCGGCGCGCGATGTAGCGCGGCGGATCGATGCGGTGCTGGTCGAGAACCAGCAGACGCTGAAGAACTCGCTGAAGCACATCGAGACCTTCACCGAGATGCTGTCGAAGAATTCGGACTCGCTGTCGAAGTCCGTGAAGAACATCGAGACCTTCACCGACGCACTGGCGAAGAATTCGGAAAAGGTCGACCGCGTGCTTGTCAGCGCCGACAAGGTGCTCGGCAATGTGGAAAGCCTGACAGCGGAGAAAGGCGACGTGCCCGAGGCTGTGCGCGCGTTCAAGACGCTCGCCGAAAACCTCGACAAGCGGCTCGAAGGCCTCGTCGTGGACGGACGCCGTACGCTGAACACGATCGATCGCGCGGTGCGAAATTTTGACGAGAACCCCTCGCGCATCATCTTCGGCGGCGGACGCCCGGCCACCCAGGCGCCGCGGCGGCAGCAGTGACCGTTTGCCGGTAAGGCCGCGGCTGCCGGCGCCGCCGATGCGCCGCACGGGCATCCAGACGATCAATCCCCTCCCGGAAGCGGTGGATTGTTACCGCGCCGCTATCATGGTAATTGTTGTGGTCAGCCAATGATTTTCTTGGGTCTTTCCGGACACGCCGCAAAGGCAGCAGTTCCATGGCCAAGATTGTTTATGTCAAGCGGCAATACGTTGGATTGCGAGAGAATTTTCCAGGAAGTCTCGCTGAATCAATAAATTACTATGGTTATGACACCGGACTGCCTCGTTATTACGAGGTGTCTGGCACCACCGGCTTTAACGACAAGGACTATATCGAGTTTGCTGTCGCGGAGATAACGTTTGCTCCGCAAAATACACAGCAGCTCGGATCGATCACCACTGAAACCGGCTACATTTACACTTACCCGATCTGGGAAGCCCGAAGCGTTCCCGACAATTTTGTATTGCCTGGGC
>NZ_DATMRV010000124.1:0-29602 GCF_035565795.1 Pseudorhodoplanes sp. | reverse complement strand
GCCGCGTAATCATCGGCTGCACGATCACACCGTCGATCCGGGCCTTCGGCCTCAACCGGCGCGCATTGGCAATCACGGTCTCCGCCGCCGCCCGCACATCGGCTTCGCTGGTGAGGCTGAGCTTCACCCCATCGACGTCGGACTTGTGCTGGATATCGCGGGACAGGATTTTCACCGCGACCGGATGGCCTTGCGCAATGAATTCACGGGCCGTTTCGGCGGCCTCGGCGGCGTCCGCGGCCTTGCGCAACGGAACCGTGGGGATGCCGTAAGCCCGCAATACCGCATCGGTTTCGAACGGATCGAGCCAGTCGCGGCCATCGCTGCGCGCAACCTCGACGATTGTGCGCACGGCCTTTTCGTCGCCCGTGAAATCGTCGGGTGCAGCGGCCGGGCGCGCCATCAGCGATTGCAGCAACTCATGACGGCGCGCGAGATGCGCAAAGCCGCCAATCGCCTCGATCTCGGTCTCGTAATGCGGGATCCGCGCGGCACGGAACACCTTTTCGACCTCGTCCGCCGCGCCAATCCATGATGTCAGCACGGGCTTCGGACTAAACCGACGCGACCGTTCGGCGGCAATGACATCGCGGACCGCCTTCGCCGTATCGAGCGATGACGCAAGCGCCGTCTGCACGTTCAGCACCAGAATGGCGTCGTTCCCAGAATCCTCGATCAGCGCTTCGACCGCGGCCGTGAAGCGTGCCGCATCGGCATCTCCGATGATGTCGACCGGATTGGCATGCGACCAGAGCGGCGGCATCGTGGCGTTCAGCCGCTGCATCGTTTCGGCCGCCAGCTCCGCCGGCCGGTAGCCTTGATCGACCAGGCTATCGACCGCCAGCACGCCGAAGCCGCCCCCATTGGTCAGGATTGCGAGCCGGTTGCCGGCCACGCCACGGCAAAAAGCGAGCGTTTGCGCGGCCGCGAACAATTCGCTCATGCCGTTCACCCGCAACAGGCCGGCCCGGCGAAATGCCGCATCGTAGACGGCGTCCGATCCGGCCAGCGCACCGGTATGGGTGGCAGCCGCACGCTTGCCCTCGTCATGACGGCCGGACTTGATGACCACGACCGGCTTCACCCGCGCGGCGGCGCGTGCAGCGGACATGAACTTCCGGCTGTCCTTCACGGACTCCACATAGAGCAGGATCGCGTGGGTGCGCTGATCCAGCGCGAAGAAATCCAGGAGATCGCCGACATCGACATCGATCTGGTCGCCGACCGACACGATCGCCGAAAATCCGATGTCGTGGCGCAGGCCCCATTCCGCCATCGCCGCGGCGACGGCACCCGACTGCGAGATCACCGCCAGCGAACCCGCATGCGGCGTGACCGCGGCGAAACTTGCATTCAGCGCGACATGCGGCGCGATCACGCCAAGGCAATTCGGACCTATGATGCGCAAGCCGTGCACGCGCGCGGGCTCATGCATGCTCTCCGCCAGCGAGCCTTCGCCGTGCCCCAGTCCGGCGCTGATCACGACCGCCGCCCCGACCCCGCGCGTCGCCGCCACCTCGACGATGGCAGGCACTGTCGGCGCCGGCGTCGCGACCACGACAAGATCCGGCACGGCGTCGAGTTGATCGATGGAGGCAAAGCAGCGCCGTCCGCCGATCGCGTCGTGTTTCGGATTGACCGGATCGATACGGCCGCGAAAGCCGGCGGCGAGCGCATTGGCAAAGACCGCGCCACCGAGCGACGACTGTTTCGGGCTGGCCCCGACGATCGCAATCGATCGCGGCGTGAAAAGGCGGTTCAATCCATAGATCGACATGCGGGCGGTTCCAGCTCCGGTGACGGATGCGACCCGAGGTTAGCAAATGCGGCGGGATGATTTTTGAAATGACCCAACGTTGCCAACCGATGCCGCCCTCGCCCGCGCAACCGGCGAAGCGCGCGCGACAAAAGAAAAAGACCGCCGGGGGCGGTCTTTTCAACCTCGCGATGCCTCGCCGCGCGTGCGGCTAACGCTCCACGAACGCCTTCTCGACCACGAAGTGGCCGGGCTCGCTGTGGTTGCCTTCGGAGAAACCTTCGGTCTCGAACATGTTCCGAAGGTCTTCCAGCATGCCGGGGCTGCCGCACAGCATGACGCGATCGGTCTCGACCGAGAGGCGGTGCTGCCCGATATCGTCGAACAGTTTGCCGGTCGAAATCAGGTCGGTGATACGCCCACGATTGCGGAAGGGCTCGCGTGTCACCGTCGGATAATAGTGCAGCTTGCCTTCGAGCATCTCGCCGAACATCTCGTCGCCGCGCAGGCGCTCGACCACTTCCTCGCCATAGGCGAGCTCGGAGACCTGGCGGCAGCCATGGACGAGGACAATGCTCTCGTAGCGCTCGTAGACGTCAGGGTCTTTGACAAGGCTGACGAACGGCGCAAGGCCGGTGCCCGTGGACAGGAGAAGAAGGCGCGACCCCGGAAGCAGATTGTCGAGGATCAGCGTGCCGGTGGCCTTGCGGCCAACCAGGATGATGTCTCCCTCGCGGATCTTCTGCAGGCGCGAGGTCAGCGGGCCATTCGGAACCTTGATGCTGAAGAACTCCAGGTTCTCCTCGTAATGGGCGCTGGCCATGCTGTAGGCGCGCAACAGCGGCCTGCCCTCGACCTCGAGGCCCATCATGGCGAATTGCCCGCTCTGAAAGCGGAAACCGGGATCGCGGGTGGTGGTGAAGCTGAACAGCGTGTCGGTCCAGTGCCGGACCGAGAGAACCTGTTCCCTGTTGAATGCGCTCATTACCGTATCAAAGTCAGGTGGCGATCCTGCTGCATTGCAAAAAATCAAACTTTTTGCACCCGGAAAATCGCGGATTCGTCAACAAAACAAAGGACATCTGCAAAAGGCGCATGGCGGGGCATGGGGTTTTCCTGGAGCCCTTCAAAGGAGAAGGGCCGCCCTTTCGGACGGCCCTTCCATTGTCAAACCGCAGCCCGGTTTCTCGGACTGGTCGTTACCGCTTTTCTCAGGCGGCCGCGTCCTCGAACGAGCCGAGGGACCAGTTCACAAGCCTCCGCGTCTGCGGCGATAGACAATGAGACACTGGATCACCTCCTTTCGGTTGTTAACGATGCATCGAATCTAGGCACAGGCTCCCGATTCGCAAAGGTCAAAAGTCCGGCAGCCCCTGCCTGCCGCGCCATCAATGGCGGTGGGACTTCTCGAACGCCGCCTTCTGCTCGGGAGAGGCCTCTTTCTGGTATTTCGCGCGCCATTCCTCGTAGGGCATGCCGTAGATGGCCTCCCGGCTCTGGTCCTTCGACAGCGGGACGCCCTTTTGATCGGCAGCCTCCTTCATCCAGTTGGAGAGGCAGTTCCGGCAGAAGCCGGCCAGGTTCATCAGGTCGATATTCTGAACGTCGGTCCGCTCGCGCAGATGCGAAACCAGGCGGCGGAAGGCCGCTGCTTCGAGCTCAAGGCGGGTCTGGTCGTCCATGGGAACCTCGTAACGTGGATTTCCCGCCAAGATAGGGCCGCCCGCACACGATTGCCATTGTGAAGGCCGTCGGCCGATTTGTCCTGGGCGGGTGACTTGGGCCGATCTGGACCATAAAAGCACACTCGAACGGAAGCCGGCCGCCTCATGTCCCTCCCTGCCACGTCACTCGCCGATCGCCGTCGCGAGGGCGCCGCGCTTGCGGCCCTGGTGCTGGGCGCGATCGCAATGGGCGCGTCGCCCTTGTTCGTGCGGATGGCCGATGTCGGCCCCTTCGCCAGCGCCTTCTGGCGGACGGCGCTCGCCCTGCCTTTCCTCGCGATCTGGGCGCTGACGGAGAAAGCCGCCGCGCCGCGACCTGTCACCTCAAACCGCGCGGTCTGGTTGTCCGGCGTACTGTTCGCGGGCGACCTGTTCTTCTGGCATCTGGCGATCCTTGCGACCACCGTCGCGAATGCCACCTTCCTCGCAACCACCGCGCCGCTATTTGTGGTGGCCGGAGCATGGTTCCTGCTCGGCGAGCGGATCCAGCAACGTGGGATCGCAGGTCTGGCGCTGTGCCTGATCGGCGGCGCAGCGCTGGTCGGACACAGCTATGGATTTGCGCCCGAACGGCTGACCGGCGACTTCTACGGGATCGTCACCGCGGTTTTCTTTGCCGGCTACATGCTGGCGTTGCGTGCGGCCCGCCGCGAGGTGCCGACAGGCACGCTGTCATTCATCTCGGCCGCCATCACCACCGTCATCCTGTTCGTCGTGGCATATGCCTACGAACCACGCTTGCTGCCGCAATCGGCCCACGGATGGACGGTACTTGTTGCACTCGCGCTGATCTCCCAGGTCGCGGGCCAGGGCTTGCTCGCCTTCGCGCTCGGTACGTTGCCCGCGCCATTCTCGTCGCTGGTGATTTTCCTCGAAGCTGTCGCAGCCGCCCTGTTCGCCTGGATCATCCTTCACGAAGCGCTCGCACCCATGCAGTGGCTCGGCGGCATCCTGATCCTCGCAGGCATATGGATCGCGCGGCCACGCAACACCGCAGCAGGTAGCCTGCCATGACATCGCATCGTGAATTTCTGGAGCGGCTGTTCCAGACCGCGATCGCGGCGGCGCATCCGCGGCGCTGCCTGCCGCCGCTATTGCCTGAGGCGCCGGCAAACGGACGATTGATCCTGCTGGCTGCGGGCAAGGCCGCTGGCTCGATGGCCGAAGTCGCGGAGGCACATTACCTCGATCGCGGATTTTCGAGCGATCGGCTGACCGGCATTGCCGTTGCGCGCCACGGCTATGGAAGGCCGCTGCGCGTTGTCGAAATGATCGAAGCTGGTCATCCGGTGCCGGATCAGGCCGGCCTCGACGCCGCAGCACGCACGCTGACACTCGCCGACAGCGCGACGAAAGACGATCTCGTCCTCGTTCTGATGTCGGGCGGCGCCTCTGCGAACTGGATCGCGCCTGCGGCAGGTCTTTCGCTTGAATCGAAGCAAGCGGTCACACGCGCGCTGCTTCGCTCCGGCGCGTCGATCGGCGAGATCAACACCGTGCGCAAGCATCTATCGCGCATCAAGGGCGGCCGTCTCGCCCGTCACGCCTATCCCGCGAAGCTTGTCACCATCGGCATCTCGGATGTTCCAGGCGACGATCCTGCGGTCATCGGATCCGGACCGACCGTCCCCGACCCCAGTACGCTCGCTGACGCACGCGCCATTGTCGCGCGCTATCGCCTCGATTTGCCCGATGCCGTGGTGGCCGCGCTGAACGATCCCGCGAACGAGTCACCGAAGCCGGACGACATCGCGTTCCGGCACACGCAGTATCACATGGCCGCGCGGCCGCTCGACGCGTTCAAAGCTGCGGAAGCCGCCGTCCGGGCCTCGGGGCGGGACTGCATCTTTCTCGGCGACCGGATTGAAGGCGAAGCGCGCGACGTCGCGGCGGAGCAAGCCAGGCTCGCGCGCGAACTCAAAGCTGCGAACAAGCGTGCGGTCATTCTGTCGGGCGGCGAACTGACCGTGACCATTCGTGGCAATGGCCGCGGCGGCCCCAACCAGGAATTCGCTCTGGCGCTCGCGACGGAACTCGACGGGATTTCGGGTATCGCCGCGCTCGCAGGAGATACGGACGGCACGGACGGCGGGGCGGGTTCGGCCGACGATCCGGCCGGAGCCTATGTCGACGGGCAGACGGCGACGCGCGCCCGCGCGGCGGGCTTTGACCCGGCTGGTTGCCTCGCGGACAACAATTCGACAGCTTTCTTTGCTGGTATCGGAGACCTTATTTCGCCGGGCCCAACCTTTACCAACGTGAATGATTTCCGTGCGATCATGGTGGACGAACGTTGACACGGCGCAAAAAATCACGGCAGAACAGTTACTTAGCTCGTTTACGGCGCCTGATGGATTGATCTGACGACCGTGATCCGATTACCCCTTCCATTTCCGATCCGTCTGCTCGGCTCTGCCGGCATGTGCAAGCTTGCGCTCGCCGCGACGCTTGTCGGCTTCATGGGCGAGCCGGCCTCGGCCGATTTCCGCCTCTGCAACAACACCAGCGGCAAGGTTGGCATTGCGCTCGGCTACAAGGACAATGAGGGCTGGGTCACGGAAGGCTGGTGGAATCTCGGCCCGCGATCCTGCGAGACGCTGCTGCGCGGCAATCTCGTCGCACGATATTATTATGTTTATGCCATCGACTATGATCGCGGCGGCGAGTGGTCGGGCAAGGCATTCATGTGTTCGCGCGAGAAGGAATTCACGATCCGCGGGACCGAAGACTGCCTTGCGCGCGGCTTTGATCGAACCGGCTTTTTCGAAGTGGATACCGGCGAGCAGCGGTCCTGGACCGTGCAATTGACCGAGACATCCGACCAGTCGCCTTTCACTCCAGGCGCACCATCCTTCACATTGCCGCAGACTGGCACGCGCTCGCCGCTCACCATTCCGCCGCCCGCAACGGGAACTCCTCGACGATGAGACGACAGCGCCGGACCAAGATCGTCGCCACGCTTGGCCCTGCGTCATCGGACCGAGTCATGATCCGCCGGCTGTTCGAGGCCGGCGCCGACGTCTTCCGCATCAACATGAGCCACACCTCGCACGAGCGCATGCGCGAACTCGTTGCGATGATCCGCTCGGTCGAGAAGGAATCCGGTCGCCCGATCGGCATTCTCGTCGATCTGCAGGGACCGAAATTGCGGCTCGGCACCTTCGACGGCGGTTCGGTTGTTGTGAAAAAGGGCGACAGCTTCGTTCTCGATTCCGATGTCGCACCCGGTGACGCCGCACGCGTGTACCTGCCGCATCCGGAAATTCTCCAGGCCGCACAACCGGGTCAGACCCTTCTGCTCGACGATGGCAAGGTGCGGCTGCGCTGTACCGCCTCCGAGCCCGGACGGTTGAGCACGCAGGTCGAAGTCGGCGGCAAGCTGTCCGACCGCAAGGGCGTGAGCCTTCCCGAGACCACGCTCCCTTTTTCCGCGCTCGCACCGAAGGATCGCTCCGACCTTGAGGCCGCGCTCGATGCCGGCATCGACTGGCTTGCGCTGTCCTTCATCCAGAGGCCGGAGGACATCGCAGAAGCCAAGAAGATCACGCGCGGCCGCGCGATGGTGATGGCCAAGATCGAGAAGCCGCAAGCGGTGACGCGGCTCGACGAGATCATGGAAGCGTCCGACGCGCTGATGGTCGCGCGTGGCGATCTCGGCGTCGAACTCCCGCTTGAAAAAGTCCCGGGCATCCAGAAGCAGATCACGCGCGCAGCACGCCGCGCCGGCAAGCCGGTCATCGTTGCCACCCAGATGCTGGAATCGATGATCACCAGCCCAGTGCCGACGCGCGCCGAAGTGTCTGACGTTTCGGTCGCGGTGTTCGAAGGCGCGGACGCAATCATGCTGTCGGCGGAATCGGCTGCCGGCCAATATCCGGTTGAAGCCGTTGCGACCATGAACCGGATCGCCGAAGAGGTCGAACGCGATCCGACCTATCGCGCTGTCATCCAGGGGCAGCGCGCAGAGCCGGAGCCGACCGGCGCCGACGCCATTGCCGCGGCGGCGCGCCAGATCGCCGAGACGCTCGATCTGTCCGCCATCATCTGCTGGACTTTCTCCGGTTCGACAGCGTTCCGCGTTGCACGCGAGCGGCCGCAGCCGCACGTGGTCGCGATCTCGCCGAATGTTGCCACCGGGCGCAGGCTCTCACTCGTCTGGGGCGTGCATTGCGTGGTCGCGGAAGACGCGCATGACCAGGACGACATGGTGGAGCGCGCCTGCCGGATCGCGTTCGCCGACGGTTTCGCAAAAGCCGGACGCCGCGTCATCATTGTTGCGGGCGTGCCGCTGGGCACGCCGGGCGCGACCAACATGTTGCGGATCGCGTTCGTCGGTTCGGATGCGGTCGAGCCGTAACAGCTCCGCTCGGCGTCAGATGTCGCGGCCTTCGACCTTCTCGGTCAGCGACTTGATCAGATCGGGAATGCGCGGCAAGTGCGGGTTCACTTCAACTGCCTTGCGGAAGATCTCGAGCGCGCGCTTGTCGTCGCCGAGTTCCTGCAAGATCATGCCAAGCCCGGCCAGGGCGCCGAAGTGGCGCGGCTCACGCGCCAGGGTCTGGCGAATATCCTCGATCGATTGGGTGTAATCCTTGCGCATGTAGTGCAGCGTGGCGCGCCGGTTCCAGGCTTCGATGTAATCGGGCCTCAGCACCACGATGGAATCGAGCAACTGGATCGCCAGATCGAGGTTCTTGACCTCGACCGCCTTGCGAACGCGATCCATCAGAAGCGATGCGGTGTCGCTCGGCGTGACCATCCACAACGCCCAGATCCGGCCCTCGACCGCCTTGGCAGCTTCCGGGCTGGGGGCGGCCTTGAGGGCGCCAAACAGGAACTCGATGTCCTGCCCGCGCGGGACCTTGGGGAGCTTCTCAGGCGGTTGGGCGAAATTCTGCTCTTCGCCCGCCCTCTGCCCCTGTGCCAAGGCCGGCGACACGAGCCCGACGGCACCGATCACTGCGAGAAGGGCAATCCGGAATCGGAGTTTTCGCATACGCACAAGCATATGCCGGCCAGCCCGCCGGGCAAGCCCGCATATACGTCAAGCCTGCGTGAAATCGCGTCAGACCGACGGCCTCAGCCGCGGCGTCAATCAGCCCTGGCGGGCTTTGAAGCGCTTCTGGGTCTTGTTGATGATGTAGACGCGGCCCTTGCGGCGCACGAGACGATTGTCGCGATGGCGGGCGCGCAGGGAGCGGAGCGAATTGCGGACTTTCATGGCCGTTCTCGAAACTCGGCGGCCATGGGGCCGCATTAAAAATGGCCGCGCAATCGCGGCCCGGATTGGCGCGGAAACTAGGCAGGCGGCGCCCGGAAGTCAACGGACGAGGCGGGGGATTTGGTGTTTAGATACCTCATTATGAGCAGAAAAAGGGCCGCATACGAAGTATGCGGCCCTTCTCGAATTCAGTGATTTGGGAAACGTAGGGACCTTGGCCCTTACTTCGGACACCAAGGCTGCCAGCAGGCGACCAGCGACGGATACCACTTACCGTCCGCCCAGCAGCGCTGCATGGTGCAACCGGCTGGCCCGCAGGCCGCAGTCTTCAGGGCCCCTGGCGTACAGGCCGCAGCCGCCTTCTTGCCCTTCGCCATGGATTCGCCGGCCGATCCGGCAATGGCGAGCGTGGCGACAGCGGCGACCAACGTAAATTTCGACACCATCTTCATCATGGACATCTCCCCAGGCAAATGCAGAAAAGTCAGCCCCATCCCCGCTTTCGCGAAGACACGGCGCGCCGCTAAGCGATCTGCGAACCGCACGCAGCCAATTCGCTTGTGTGTGAAATGCTATGAACCGCGACTGAATGTGTACGGGCGCTTCGGCCGGTACCACTGCCCATCCGTCCGATCCTCGGCAAACGTAAGGGACCGGCTCCGGATGGTGGGCGCGACAGGGATCGAACCTGTGACCCCTACCATGTCAAGGTAGTGCTCTTCCGCTGAGCTACGCGCCCGTCTCGGGTCGAGGCGCCCCTATAGTCGCTCACATGGCGCGAAGCAAGCAGATGCTCGGTATTTCCGTGCGACTCCGGCGGCTTTAGACCCCGCCCCGTTCCAAACCCGCCACAAAGGGAATAAGGAACGCGCATAAGGTGTAACCATTGGAGCCCGGGCGACGGCCGGGACACAACAACAATGCCCAGAGGAGCCTACTGATGATTTCGCGTTTGGTATCGCTTCGTCCGACCGTCCTTGCGCTGACCCTGGCCGCCGGCCTTGCCGCCACGACCACCGTCTATGCACAGCAGGAGCCGCGCCTCGACGTGATCTACGTCCCGACCCCGCAGGAGGTCGTGGACCGCATGCTTGAGCTCGCCAAGGTCGGCCCCGGCGACTACATGATCGACTTCGGTTGCGGCGACGGCCGCATGGTGGTGACGGCAGCCAAACGCGGCGCCCGCGGATACGGCGTCGACATCAATCCGCAGCGCATCAAGGAAGCCAACGAGAACGCCGCGAAAGCCGGCGTTACCGACAAGGTCGAATTCAAGATCGCCAACCTGTTCGAGCAGGACCTGTCGAAGGCCGACGTGATGGCGATGTATCTCCTCACCGACATCAATCTGCGCCTGCGTCCCAAGATCCTCGACACCATGAGGCCGGGCACCCGCATCGTGTCGCATGCCTTCGACATGGGCGACTGGAAGCCGGAGGTGCATGAGAACGTCAACGGCCGGAACGTGTATTTCTGGATCGTGCCCGCAAAGGTCGGCGGCAAGTGGCAGGTCGACGGCGGTCAGAAGATGACGCTCGATATCGATCAGAAGTACCAGTTCATCACCGGCAAGGCGGATATCGGCGGCAAGTCGGTCGAGATCACCGATGGCAAGCTGACCGGCGCCAACATCACCTTCAAGGTCGACGGCAAGACCTATACCGGCAAAGTCTCCGGCGACTCGATTGCCGGCGACGGCTGGAAGGCCACCAAGGCCTGATCGCTTTGAGGGCTTTTCCAGCCTTCGTTAACCGGTCACAATAGGAAGACGGATCTTCGCGGTCCGTCTTCCTCTCACATTGCGCGGCGCGCAGGATTTTCTGAATGACAACCCAAAGCTCGGGCGCCCCGCGCGCAAGTCTCTCCGTCGTAGACGGCGCACTGATGATGGTCGGTGTCATCATCGGCATAGGCATCTTCAAGACGCCGCAGATCGTGGCGTTCAACGTACCGAGCGACGCGTGGTTCATCGCAGCCTGGGCGCTGGGCGGCGCCGGCACGCTGATTGGTGCGCTGGTTTATGCCGAGCTGGCCGCGGCCTACCCGTCCACGGGCGGCGAATATCACTTTCTCACCCGCGCCTATGGCCAGGGTGTTGGCTTCCTGTTCGCATGGGCGCGCACCACCGTAATCCAGACCGGCGCGATTGCCGCGATCTGCTTCGTCTTCGGTGACTATGCCCAGCAGATCTATTCGCTCGGCAAATACGGTTCGGCCATCTATGGCGCGGCCGGCCTGTTCATTTTTACGCTGGTCAATCTCGCGGGCACGTACGAAAGCAAGACCGCGCAGAACATCCTGACCGTGCTGGAGGCGAGCGCGCTCGCAGCAATCGCGCTGGTCGGCTTCATGTATGGCGGCGGTGCGGCGCCTGCCGCTGCTGCGGGCGGCGAACTCAGCGTCGGCGCGTTCGGACTGGCGATGGTGCTCATCCTTCTCACCTATGGCGGCTGGAACGAAGCGGCCTACATCTCCGCCGATCTGAAAAACGTGAAGCGCGACATGATCCGCATCCTGCTGATCGGGACCGCGGTCGTGACGGTGCTCTATGTCGCAATCAACATGGCCTATCTCGCCGTGCTAGGCCTTGAAGGCATCCGCAAGAGCGATGCGGTCGCGGCTTCGGTCATGCGCGCGGCATTTGGCGCAAGCGGCGCGATCGTCCTTAGTGTGATCGTGATCTGCGCCGCGGCTTCGACCATCAACGCCAGCATCTTCACCGGGGCGCGTCTTTATCACGCGCTCGGCCAGGATCTCGCACTCGAGCGGCTGCGCATCTGGAATGCCGAAAGCAACAACCCTCGCAACGCCATCATCGTGCAGAGCGTGATTGCCTTCGTCCTGATCATCTTCGGGGCGATGTCGCAGGACGGCTTCCTCGGGATGGTGCTCTACACCTCGCCGGTCTTCTGGTTCTTCATTCTGCTCACCGGCCTCGGCCTGATCGTCCTGCGCAAGACTGACCCGGACCGGGAACGCCCGTTCCGGGTTCCGCTCTATCCGATCACGCCGATCCTGTTCTGCCTGATGTGCGGCTACCTGCTCTATTCAAGCCTCGTGTATGCTGCGAGCAAGGATTCCAACGTCTTCGGTTGGATCGGCATCGGCGTCCTCCTGCTTGGTGTTCCGCTGATGTTCGTCGTGAAGAAGCGCGCCGCAACGGCGTAGGTTCTTCTGCCCTCTTCCCGTTTCATCGGGAGAGGGGCAAGGGAGAGCGATGCCCGAGACCTGCGACACCCTCATCATCGGCGCCGGGCATAACGGGCTCGTTTGCGCGGCCTATCTCGGTATGGCCGGCCTGAAGGTAAAGGTGGTCGAGCGCCGTCCGGTCGAAGGCGGCGCGGCCGTGACCGAGGAATTTCATCCCGGCTTCCGCAATTCGGTCGCGGCCTACACGGTCAGCCTGCTCAATCCGAAGGTGATCCGGGACCTCGATCTCGCGGCGCATGGCCTGAAAGTCGTCGAACGGCGCGCTCTCAATTTCCTGCCGACCGAAGACGGCCGCTACCTGCTCACCGGCGAAGGCCGCACCAAGGCCGAGATCGCAAAGTTCAGTGCGAAGGATGCCGAGAACTACGACGCGTACGGCGCCGAACTCGAGGCCATCACCGACGTCCTGCGCGATCTGGTGCTGGAGCAGCCGCCCAATCTCGTCCAGGGTTGGAATGCGCGCTCCTTCCGCGAGGCGCTGCGGCTCGCCTTCGTCGGCAAAAGGCTGCGCAAGCTCGACATGGAGCGTCAGCGCGCGCTGCTCGATCTGTTTGCAAAGTCCGCCGTGGACTACCTCGACCGTTTCTTCGAAAGCGATCCGATCAAGGCCGTCCTCGGCTTCGACGCCGTGGTCGGCAACTACGCAAGCCCGTATACGCCCAATTCGGCCTATGTGCTGCTGCACCATTGCTTCGGCGAGGTGAACGGCAAGAAGGGCATCTGGGGGCATGCCATCGGCGGCATGGGCGCGATCACGCAGGCAATGGCGAAGTCTGCGCGCGCGCACGGCGCCGACATCGAGACGAAAGCCGGCGTGCGGGAGATCATCGTCGAGAAGGGTCGCGCCACGGGTGTCGTGCTGGACGACGGCCGTACGATCCGCGCCCGCGCCATCGTATCCAACGTCAATCCCCGGCTGCTTTACGAGCGCCTCGTTCCCGATACCGCGCTGCCGCCGGCCTTCCTCGCGCGCATGAAACACTGGAAGTGCGGTTCGGGCACCTTCCGCATGAATGTCGCGCTGTCCGAACTGCCGAATTTCACCGCCCTGCCCGGCCGAGCCCTGGCTGATCACCATACCGCCGGCATCATCATCGCGCCGACCCTCGATTATATGGACCGCGCTTTCGACGACGCGCGCAAGTTCGGCTGGAGCCGCGAACCGATCGTCGAGATGCTGATCCCCTCGACGCTCGACGATTCACTTGCGCCGAAAGACCAGCATGTCGCGAGCCTGTTCTGCCAGCATGTCGCGCCGCAATTGCCGGACGGCTCATCCTGGGATCAGCATCGCGACACGGTGGCCGATCTGATGATTGCGACCGTCGACAAATACGCACCCGGCTTCAAGCAGAGCGTGATCGCGCGAAAGGCGCTGACGCCGCTTGATCTCGAACGCGACTTCGGGCTCATCGGCGGCGACATCTTTCACGGCGCAATGACGCTCGACCAGATTTTCTCGGCGCGGCCCATGCTCGGCTATGGCGACTACCGTTCTCCGCTGGCGGGGCTCTATCTCTGCGGGTCCGGCACGCATCCAGGCGGCGGTGTCACCGGCGCTCCGGGTCACAATGCGGCGAAGGTGGTCGCCGGCGACGTGAAGCGGCGGCGCTAGTTATCCGCGCCGCGGCTCCTTGCGCCGCGCGACCCGCGTGCGCACATGCGTATGCGTAATCTCGTAGACCTGCTGCAACACGTATTGCTGCAGCTGCGGCGCGTTGTCGATATTGCCGTGATCGAGCGACGCCTGGTTCGACAGATTGATGTTCGCGAATTCGCCGGTGAAGCCCGCAGGCTCGATCGCCGGTCGACCGAACCCATTGTTCTGGAAGAAGTTGACGAAACGCTGGACGTTCAGCGGGACAGTCAGGCCTTCGGTGATATCGAAGGTCACCGCGAGATCGACCGGGATTGCCTGCTGCGCGAGCCGGTCGGCAACCTGCACCACCGCATTCGATCCAAGCGAATGCCCGATCAGAATGATGTGCGCGTTGTCGCCGTTCTGGTGGCCGCCGATGATGTCGTTGGAAATCTGATCGACATCCGTCCAGCTCCAGAGCGAGACGTTCCCGTAGCCCTGTGCCTGGAACTGCGCCGCCATCTGATCCATGCCGGACGAGAAGACACCGAACAGACCGCGGATCAGATAGATCTGCGCCTGATCGACCTGTGTCGCCGGCGGCCGGTTATGCGGCGTCCGCTGCTGAGCCACCGCCCCGCGCATTGGCAGCGCGGCCAATGTCGAAGCGGCTGCGATGCGGATGAAGTCCCGGCGCGCGATGCGCATCATGGTTTCATTCCCTCGATCGATCTCGGGAACTTAAGCAGGGCGGGACGACCTCTGAAGAAGCGAGGTGAGGCCAGGCTCAGGCCGCAAGCATCTTCTGGACCTCATTGACGAGGTCACGCAGATGGACCGGCTTCGACAGCACCTTGGCGTGTTTGGGCGCCTGCGAATCCGCATTCAGCGCCACCGCGGCAAAGCCGGTGATGAACATGATCTTGATATCGGGATCGAGTTCGGACGCGCGGCGCGCGAGCTCGATGCCGTCCATTTCGGGCATCACGATATCGGTCAGAAGAAGCTCAAACGGCTCTTCGCGAAGCCGCTGATAAGCCGAAAGTCCGTTGTCGTATGAGGCGACAGCAAAGCCGGCATTCTGCAGCGCCTTGACCAGGAACCGCCGCATGTCGGTGTCGTCTTCGGCAAGCAGGATTTTCGGCAGATCGTTACTCATACACACAACCGATTTCTTGAGCCGTCCAAAGCCGGCCTGAAGCTTCCATGTCCGGGGTCAAGTTTGCAAGACGGCGCTGCCGGAATCCCCCGGCCGCTATCTCCCTGCCCCTGCTGCATTAGTGCGCCGGCCGGTAAATATCGGGTGAAAGCAGCGCCCCGATGCGTCAAAGCCGTTCAAAAAAAGCATGTCGGCTGCGAAAAAGGATACCGGAACGCTCTCCCGCGCCCTATGTTGCTGCTGCGGCACGTTCCAACAGAATCCCTGTGGATGACGGTTTCGGACGAATTCGACCCCCCTTATGATGTGATCGAGCCGGAGCACTGGCGTGGGCCGGTGGTCTTCAACTCGCCGCATAGTGGGTCGGTCTATCCGCGCGCTTTCCTGATGTCCGCGCGGCTTGACCACGCCACTTTACGCCGTAGCGAAGATTCCTTCGTCGATGAACTGATCGCCGGTGTGGTGCCACGCGGTTATCCGATGATGCGCGCGCATTTCCCGCGCTGCTATGTCGACGTCAATCGCGAGCCTTATGAACTCGATCCGCGCATGTTCGACGGACGCCTGCCGTCCTTCGCGAACACGCGGTCGATGCGGGTTGCCGGCGGTCTCGGTACCGTTGCACGCGTCGTCGGCGACGCGCAGGAAATCTACGATCAGCGGATCTCGGTCGATGACGCGCTGCGCCGCATTGAAAGCCTGTACAAGCCGTACCATCGCACTCTGCGGAAGCTGTTCACGAAGGTCCACGCCGATTTCGGCGCAGCGGTTCTGATCGATTGCCATTCCATGCCGTCGGCGAGCGGATCGCGCGACGATCGTCCGCGCTCCGATGTGGTGATCGGCGACAGATACGGCACAAGCTGCGTGGCAGCAGTTGCCGAAGTCACCGAGCAGGTGCTGCGGTCGTTCGGTTACTCGGTCAGCCGCAACAAGCCCTACGCAGGAGGCTTCATCACCGAGCATTACGGCAATCCGTCCGCCGGACTTCACGCGATCCAGATCGAACTGAACCGTGCGCTCTACATGGACGAGCGCACACACGAACGTCTCGCGGGCTTCCGGCGGCTCGCGTCGCATCTCGAGGTGCTGGCTGACCGGATTGCGGAGATACCGCTGGAAGAGTTGCGGCCCTATCGAGCTGCCGCCGAGTAATCGCGGCCAGGTCATTCGCCTTCGACGCAACGATTATCGACGGGCAGAAAGAAAAAAGGGCCGCTAGCGAGCTAGCGGCCCAAGTCTAGGGAGGAAACGCCCAAGGAGGGCGGCGGGAATGTGCGAAGCACATTGCCGCGCTGCAGCAATATTGCATTGCGTCGCACCAAAAGCAAGTCAAAACGTCAGAGATGCTGACCTATCCCCAATCCCGGGGATTTCGGCGCGGATCGCGCGAAAACAAATAGATCAAGCACATCAATAGGATAAAGACTGCCTGGAACCCGAAAACCGCCCGATATGCATTAAGCGCATACCCACCGTTCACTATGGGAAATAGATCGATAATGAACCCGGTGACCGTCTGGGAGACGAAAACCCCTCCCATGGTACCGATATTCATCAAGGTCATGCCGCGCCCGACGAGCTGAGTCGGGAACAATGATTTGCCGTGCGCGATCAGAACCGTCACCACCGCCGGGAACAGGCCGATCGCCACGAACCAGAGAACCAGAGCGGCCTTGGGCAACACCCCGACCAGCGCCGCAAGGCCGAGCGCCGTCGCGGTGAGCAGTTGCCCGGTCAGAACCGGTACCTTGTAGCTGTTGAACAGCCGGTCGCTCGGCCCCCACAGGAAGGAGCCGATAATCTGCGCGACAACAGCAACGAACAGCATGTTACCGCGCTCGGTAAGGCTGTAGCCGTAGATGTGTGTGAGGTACGGGCCGCCCCACAGGCCGACCACGACGACGAAGCTGGAATAACTCGCCAGCTGAAGCGCGAATACCGGCCAGAATGACGGGACCCGCACCGCCTCCAGCGTGCCCCTCAGGCTGGCGCGCAGGGTCTCGTGCGCGACGCCCCGATCGCTCTTGTCATCCCGCACGACGACCGCAACCGCAAAGGCGGCCAGGAGCACAAGCGCGGCGACGACAACGTAGCTGACGCGCCAGCCGACCAGATCGACCGCGAATGCAAAGGGCGCCGTCGCGAGCAATGTACCGAGCGTGCCGAGCCCCATCTGCAGCCCAACCATAGTCGCAAAGCTGTCCGGCGGGTAGCGCCTGGCATAGAGCGCGAGCGGCGCCATGAGGTAGCAGGAGGAACCGATGCCCATCAGCACACGCGCCGCGATCAGCCAGAACGGCGAAGTGGCAAACGCGAACATCAGCGTGCCGGCAATCGCAACGCCGGCGCAAACCAGCATGCAGCGCCGCGGACCGTAGCGGTCGAGCGCAACCCCGAGCGGGATCTGCGCCGCCGCGAAAGCGAAGAAGAACACGCTCGCCAGCAGGCCGACTTCTTTCGCCGACAATCCGAGCTCGCTGGCCAGATTCGGCGCGATGACTCCGACCGAGTTCCGTAAGAACTGACTGACGATGTAAATGCCGCCAAGCGCGGTCACGAGCACGACCGTTTCGCGCGTCGCAATCGACGACCGGCGTGCAACGTCCGCTGTCATGGTTTCCCGGCCCTGAGCGGTTGTGCAAGCGAGGGTGGTTGTGTTGGCACGGGCGCGCGCTCCCGGCAAGGTCGGTTGCCCGCGCGGCGACTATTCGATAGGTGAGAAACGGTATTGGGCGCGGCGGGACACATGACAGCGATCGATTTTGCGGCATTCGTGGATCAGCTCGCCGCGGTGTCCGGCGAAACCATCATGCCGTTCTTTCGCACCTCGCTCGGGATCGACGACAAGGGGCCAGCCGGGCGCTTCGACCCCGTGACCGCAGCCGACCGCGCCGCCGAACAGGCAATGCGCGCCCTGATCCGCCGCACATTTCCGGAGCACGGCATCATCGGCGAGGAATTCGGGCCGGAACGCGCCGACGCCGAATATGTCTGGGTGCTCGATCCGATCGACGGCACCAAGTCCTTCATTGCCGGTATGCCGGTCTGGGGCACGCTGATCGCACTCACCCGGTTGGGCGAACCGATCTTCGGCATGATGCACCAGCCCTTCATGCGCGAACTGTTTTCCGGCGATGGGCTCGCAGCCGAATATCGCGGCCCTGCCGGTAAACGGGGACTGCGCACGCGGTCCTGCAATGCGCTCTCCGATGCCGTGCTGTTTACCACCAGCCCGCTGCTGATGAACGATGCCGATCGCGCCGCTTTTCAGAAGGTCGAAACCGCGGTCAAGCTGTCGCGCTATGGCGGCGACTGTTACGCCTATTGCATGCTGGCGGCCGGTCATGTCGATCTTGTAATCGAGACCGAACTCAAGCCGTACGACATCATCCCGCTGATCCCGATCCTCTCGGGTGCCGGCGCGGTTGTGACGTCATGGGAGGGTGGCCCCGCCGCGCTCGGCGGGCGCGTGGTCGCGGCGGGCGATGCCCGGATTCATGCCGCAGCTCTCGAGATTCTGCGGGGCAAATAGCCTCGCTTGTGCCGGCTCGGACGCCGTGGCGTAACACGCATCCGCGGAGCTTTTCTCGAATGACATATCGCGCGCGGAAACGCGCGCTTTTCTGCACGCGAAGCGATCTCCACGAACAACTACTCGCGTACAAATTCGTGGAAGCGGGTCGCGACTGATTGGGATAAACTCGTGTGGTCGAAGTCGAGACCGCATGATTTCCAACAACGACATCAGCGCACTGACGGCCTGGCTCGCAGAAGCCGGCCTCACCGGCACCGCCGAGAATGAAGTCGTCCACGGCTTCTGCGAGCGCGCCAATGCGATGGGAATTCCCGTCAGCCGGTCGCTGGTCATCATCGACACACTCCACCCCGTCTACGAGGGCCGGCTGTTCCGGTGGGGACACGATCCGTCCCAGCCCAGCCTGGTGGAGTATGGCCGCACTGTCGTACCCGAGGGCATGGTGCTCGGGGCCGAGGAAGAGAGGGGCGCCGCCAACTGGCGCGCCAGCCCATTCTTCTACATGCTGCAGAATGGCTTGAGCCTGCTGCGGCTGACGCAGGAGCATGTTCCCGTCTTTCCGGTCATGCAGGATTATGTCGCTGCCGGGATGAAAGGCGGCGTCTCGATCATCAACAGTTTTGCGCCCGCCGGCGTCATCGGCGAGATGGACGCCGTCTACTCGTCATGGATGACGGCACAGCCGGGAGGTTTCACGGACGAGCAACTCGATGCGCTGGAGCGTCTCGTGCGGACGCTTGCGCTCACCATCAAGGCGCTCGCCCTCACCCGCATGACCAGCACGTTGATGGAAACCTATCTCGGCCGCGACGCCGCGCGCCGCGTGCTGTCGGGCCGCATCATCCGCGGCGTCGCCGATCGAATTGACGCTGCGATCTGGTTCAGCGACCTGCGCGGTTTCACCCGCGTCACGGATTCGGCGCCCGAGCAGGTCATTCCCCTTCTGAACGACTATGCCGATGCCGCCGTCTCCGCGATCCATGCGCATGGCGGCGACGTCTTGAAGCTGATCGGTGACGGCATCCTCGCGATCTTTACTGCCGAGGACCGCGCGCAGGCCTGCGCCGCCGCGCTCAATTGCGCCACCGACGTACGCCGCGAGGTGGCCGCACTGAATGCGCGCCGCGCGCATGATCTGCTGCCTGTCACCGACATGTATCTCGGACTGCATGTCGGCGAGGTGTTCTACGGCAATGTCGGATCGCGTGACCGGCTGGATTTCACCGTGGTCGGACCGGCCGTGAATGAAGCCAGCCGCATCGCCGCCATGTGCCGTTCGGTGGAACAGCCGGTGCTGGTGTCACAGGCCTTCGCCGCCGTGGACGGGATGAGAGGCCGGCTGGTCTCGATCGGACGCTACGCATTGCGCGGTGTTGAACGGCCGCAAGAGCTCTTCACCCTTGAGCCCAAGAGCGCGTCGTAGCGCGGCGGGCTAGAAGGCCGGCGAGCCGGGCACAAAGGCGTCGAATGCCGCCCAGAACTGCGCTCGGTAACGATCGGTCTCCATCATCATCTCGTGCCGCGAGCCGGCAATGATGAGATGCGAGCCCGCACGCAGACGCCCGGCAAATTCCTCGATCGCGGCGGTAGAGACCGTCACATCGCGACCCGCCGCGATCATCATGATCGGCTGCCGGATCTTGCCCGGATAATTGACGTCCTCGAACTCACGCATCATCGAGAACGCCGCCGATGCCCAGGCGTTGGTCGGCGAACCAAGGCCGAGCGAGGGATCGGCTTCGAGGATCGCGGCGGTGCGCGCGTGACGGACCGGATCCGACGTCAGAACGTTTCCGATGAAGGGTTGCGACGCAACCACCGCCGGACCGCCACCAGGCACATAGGACCGGCCCATGCCGATCGCGTTGAGAAAATTCACCGCGGGCTTCGCGTAAGGCGTGAGCAGCTGTGGCCCGAGCTTGATCAGCGGCGCGCACAACACCATCCGGTCGAACCAGCGATAGCCGCGATGGGCGATCCGCGTAAGGATCGAGGCACCCATCGAATGTCCGATCGCGAAATAAGGCGGCGGGCAATCCGGCAGCACGATCTCGCGCATGAAGGCTTCGAGATCGGTCTCGTATTCGCGAAAGCTCTCGACATAACCCTTCTTCGGGTCACGCAGCATGCGCTGCGACATGCCCTGCCCGCGCCAGTCCATGGTCGCGACCGCGAAACCGCGTGCGCGCAACTCACGCGCCATCTCGAAATATTTCTCGATGAATTCGGCGCGGCCCTGAAAGATGCACACCGTGCCTTTGCGCCCCGGCGGCGGCGCCCAGCGCGCGAAGCGCAAGTCGATGCGATCGGGTGTCTTCAGCGTCCCGGTGACAACATCCTCAGGCACCGGATTGGCGGGGATCGAGATCAGCTTCATCGGGGACTGCGCATGCGCGGCGGGTCCGGCGTTATAGCAGGGGCGGAGCGAGTCTCAATTGGCGCGGCGCCGAAACCGGCGTCGATTCTGACAATTTCGTAAGTAACTGAATTTTCTCAAGTTAAGCCCCCCTTGACGGAAAAAGCCGGCTTCCTAAGTCAAAGGAGCGCCGGCCATCAGGCGGCGCAGACCGAAGGTCCGGCCCCTACGGGAGGACCTCATTCCGAATGTCGCTTCAAAGGAGGACATACGATGCGCCATTTTGATCTCACCCCCTTCTATCGTTCCACCGTCGGCTTCGACCGGCTGTTCAATCTGCTCGATCAGACGAACGCGGAAAGCGCCCCCGGCTACCCGCCCTATAACATCGAGCGGACCGGCGAGAACGCCTATCGCGTCAGCGTTGCTGTCGCGGGCTTCGCGGAGAACGAGCTCAATATCGAGCTGAAAGAGAACACCCTTACCATCAAGGGCGAAAAGCAGACCAGGCAGCAGGAAAAATCCGCCGACGTCCTTTATCAGGGCATCGCGGCGCGCGCGTTTGAGCGCGTATTCCAGCTCGCCGATTTCGTCCAGGTGAAAGGCGCCACTCTCGAGAACGGCCTCCTGCATGTCGATCTCGTACGCGAGATTCCAGAGGCCAAGAAGCCGCGCCAGATTCCGATCAACGGCACATCCGCGACCGACAAGGCTATCGAAGGTCAGGTGGAGACCAAGGCCGCCGCTTGATCGGCGCCTTCACGTCGACTTCCGTCGCAACGGAGCGCCCCGGGAAACCGGGGCGCTTTCGCGCGCGCCACACGCACCCATCGCGTAGAAAAAAATGCGCCCTGCGATGCAGGGCGCAGTTGCGCACGGCTCCCCGGTAAACCTAGAAGCGGATCGCCTCGCCGGGCTTTGCCTCCGGCGTCGCGGCCGCTTTCGACTTGCTCAGATCGATCACACGCACATCGGGCTTTGCCGCCTCCGGTTTGTTTGCGGCGTCCGCCTTCGTCTGATCGGGCTTTGGCTGCTCAGGTTTGGCGGCCTGCGATGCGGTTGCCGGCGTGAGGTCCGGTTCGAGCTTCACAGCGGCATTGCCTTCAGTTTTCGGCGCGCTGGCGGATGCCCCCGCCTTCTCGTCGGGTTTTGCAGCGGGGACCGGCTTGTCGGCAGGCTTGTTGCTCGGGTCGTTCACTTTCGCGAACGCCGGCCGCGGACGCGGCATCGGCATCTGATCCTTGGCGACGTCTTTACGCTGAGCCGGCGCAGCGCGCGGCACGCCGCCGGTCACCGACAGATCGCGCGGCGGCATCGCGGCGCGTGCAGGCGCACGGTGCGGCAGAGATCCCTGCTGCTGATCGTTGTCGAAGAACTGCTCGTCGTCCATCGGCGGCCGACCGCCCGGGCCCGCATCCGGCGGCGGTGCGCGACCATCCATTGGTCCGTAAGGAGCCGGACGGGGACCATAGCCAGGCGGCGGAGGACCGAAGCTATCGCGGCCGAGCGGACGCACCGCGAGCACCTGCCCGTCGCGCGCATCCAGGACGACATTGACCTCTCGGCCGCGCCGGTCGATCGCCGCAACGACATACCGGCCATGTGCCCAGGCCGGGCGGCCAACCGGACGCATCCCCATCGATGCGATGATGGTCGAAACCTCGTAGGCCGGCAATAGATCTGCCGCTACCGGCTGCGCCTTGACGGGTGCAGCTGATATTGCGGCCGCTACGGCCGCAACAACACATGCGTATTTCACGTAGCCCCTCCCAACCGAGGCAGGTACCGCGATGCCAACGAGCATCGCCTGTCACCTGTGAGCGTGCTCAGCGATTTGGGCGCGGCTACGGCGGAATTTCAGCGGCTTTGAATCAGCCCCCGATCATTTTGCAAGCACATCAGGGGCGGCCGCCTTAATACGCGACCGCAAAGCGTTCGCGGGAATGCTTGTGCTGTTCGAGCTCGTCGACCATCGCGACCGCATAATCCTCGAACGAGATCGTGCTCTTGCCATCGGCATCGGTCATGAACTCGTCCTTGCCGAGCCGGAATTTTCCGGTGCGTTCGCCGAAAGCGATGACCGCCGCCGGCGACAGAAACACCCAGTCGATATCCGTCGTCGCCTTGAGCTTGTCGAGAAAGGCGACGCCTTTCAGCGCTTCGGGCTTCGCGGCCTCCGGGAATTGCGGCGTATCGAGCAACCGTTTGCCGGGCGCCACTTCAAGGCTTCCGGCGCCGCCCATGACCGCGTAGCGCGTCACGCCGGATTTGCGCACAGCGCCGATCAGCACGTCGGGATCGGTTTGGACAAAGCGAACCGCGCTGACGACCGCATCGTGACCGGCCAGCAGCCCCGGAAAACCGAGGTCGTTCACATCGCCCCGCCGGACGGTGATGTTCGGGCCCGGCTCGACCTTTTCGATATTGCGCGCGATCGCCGTGACCTGATGACCACGCCGTGCCAGCTCTGCGACGATACGCGATCCGCCACGTCCGGATGCGCCGACGACTGCAACCTTCATATGCTCTTTCCCCTATTAGCCCGCGCGAACCAGCGCAACGAAACGATCAACCTCGGCATCCACGGTCGCGAACGATGTCACGAGCCGCACCAGCATCTGGTCGGGACCGATCTTAACATCGTCACCCGCCTGCGTATTGGGACGCACATAATAAGCGGCGCCCGCTGATTTCAGCTTCGCATCGAGCGTCTGCGGCAACAGCGCGAAGACGATGTTGGCCTCGACTGGCCAGACAATGGAAACACCGCAGGACCGCAAGCCTTCCGACAGACGGTCGGCCATTGCATTGGCGTGACGCGCCAGCGCCAGCCAGTAGCCGTCATTCAGGTAGCCCTCGAATTGCGCCGCAAGAAAGCGGTGCTTCGAGAACAGATGTCCCGACCGCTTGCGCCGCTCGGCCATGTGGGCTGCACGCTTGCGATCGAAAACCACCACGGCTTCGGCAGCCATCGCGCCGCCCTTGGTGGCGCCGAACGACAGCACATCGACGCCAGCCTTCCACGTCGCCTCCGCTGCCGTGACATTCATGCGCGCCAGCGCATTGCCGAAACGCGCTCCGTCCATGTGAACGGCCAGCCCGTGCGCATGCGCGACGTCGGATAGTGCAGCAATCTCCTCGACGCGATAGGTCGTACCGGCTTCGGTCGCCTGCGTGATCGAGAGTGCCGCCGCATTGACCTGATGCGGAACATGCCCGGAGTAACGCGCGATCGCGCGTTCAACCGTATCGGGCGTCAGCTTGCAGTCCTCGCCGGACAGCCCGATGAGCTTTAATCCGCCCCCGAAGAATTCCGGCGCACCGCATTCGCTGGTCATGATGTGCGCCTGCGCATGGCAGAGCACGCCGCCCCAGGGCGGCGTCACCTGAGCGAGCGACAGAGCATTGGCGGTCGTGCCGGTCGGAACCAGGAACACAGCGGCGTCGCACTCGAACACCTCGCCGATCCGGCTTTCGACGGAGCGGGTAAGCGCGTCGTTGCCGTATCCGAGCGCAAAACCTTGGTTGGCGCGGACGATCGCGTCCATGATGCCGGGAGCAATGCCGGCGGTGTTGTCGCTTGCAAAATTCACCAAAAAGCCCCGTTCATTGGCCCGGTCCGGGCGAGCCCCTCGCTGACCGATAGCAGAGACCAGCGCCGTCGGGAGGCCCGTTGGGCAAAATTGGATCAGGCGGAACAAAAGAATCCGCTTGTTAGGAAGCTCCGCCGCGGAAAGAATAATAATGTTGGAAGAATGCCAAGGACTCGCCCCCCTGGCACTTGTCGGCTGGGCGAAAATTTGGCAAAGGAACGATAGGACAGCATTGCTGTCCCAGTTTGCGAAGTCGAGGCGGCGGGTTTTTCGAGCCACCCTGCCGACCGGGGGCGCACGGTGCGGCTCGGCATCGCAGCGCCGACTTCAAAGCAGCCCGCAGGGCCCGCCGCTGGGTGGGTCCGGGCTGTCACTCCGAGCACGAGATTTGCCGCTCAACGCAGGCCCGGACCTCCGGCGCAGCGAAGGCGGCGGGTACGCCAGAGAAACGCATCGAGGGATCGCGTCGAGATGAGCCGGACGAACGACCGGGGAGTGCAGCAGAAGCGGAGCGTGTTGCGCGCCTCCGATTTTGCCGATTCCGCCGACCCCGGCACACCTGAAGGATTCGGCCTCTACGATCCCGCGCTCGACAAGGATTCCTGCGGCGTCGGCTTCATCGCCGATATCAAGGGACGCAAGTCGCATCAGATCGTCGAGGACGCGCTGACGATCCTCGTCAATCTCGAGCATCGCGGCGCCGTCGGCGCCGATCCGCGCGCCGGCGACGGCGCCGGCATTCTGGTGCAGATCCCGCACGCCTTCTTCGCCCGCAAGGCGAAGGAAAACGGTTTCACCCTGCCCGCGCCTGGCCATTACGCGGTCGGCTTCCTGTTCCTGCCGCGCGACCAGGAATGGCGCGACGAAATCCGCAAGACCTATGAACAGGTCGCGGCGCAGGAAGGCCTGAAGATCCTCGGCTGGCGCACGGTGCCGACCGACAATTCGACGCTCGGCGAGTCGGTGAAGCCCACCGAACCGGTGCATATGCAGGTGTTCGTCGAACGCCCGGCCAGCATCAAGACCGAGCAGGATTTCGAGCGCCGCCTCTACATCATGCGCAAGGCGATCTCGAACGCGATCTATCTGCGGAGGGAACGCCGCCTGTCGGGCTATTACCCGGTGTCGCTGTCCTGCCGGACCGTGATCTACAAGGGCATGTTCCTCGCCGACCAGCTCGGCACCTATTATCCCGATCTGCACGAGAAGGATTTCGAAAGCGCGCTCGCCCTCGTGCATCAGCGCTTCTCGACCAACACCTTCCCGACCTGGTCGCTCGCGCATCCCTACCGGATGATCGCGCATAACGGCGAAATCAACACGTTGCGCGGCAATGTGAACTGGATGGCGGCGCGGCAGGCCTCGGTATCGTCGCCGCTGTTCGGCGACGACATCAACAAGCTTTGGCCGATCTCCTACGAAGGCCAGTCGGACACGGCCTGCTTCGACAACGCGCTCGAATTCCTCGTCATGGGCGGATATCCGCTGTCGCACGCCATGATGATGATGGTGCCGGAAGCATGGGCCGGTAACCCGCTCATGGATGAGCAGCGGCGCGCCTTCTACGAATACAATGCCGCGCTGATGGAGCCGTGGGACGGACCGGCGGCGCTCGTCTTCACCGACGGCACCCAGATCGGCGCGACGCTCGATCGCAACGGCCTGCGTCCGGCGCGTTACTGTCTGACCCGCGACGACCGCATCATCATGGCGTCCGAAATGGGCGTGCTGACGATTCCGGAAAAGGACATCGTCAAGAAGTGGCGTCTGCAGCCCGGCAAGATGCTGCTGGTCGATCTGCAGCAGGGCCGGCTCATCCCGGACGACGAGCTGAAGGCCGATATTGCGAAGTCGCACCCCTACAAGGAGTGGCTGCATCGCACCCAGATCGTGCTTGAGGAACTGCCGGAATCCGGCGGCAAGGCGGCGCTGTCGAACCTGTCCTTGCTCGATCGTCAGCAGGCTTTCGGA
Organism: Pseudorhodoplanes sp.; assembly: GCF_035565795.1. GTDB lineage: Bacteria > Pseudomonadota > Alphaproteobacteria > Rhizobiales > Xanthobacteraceae > Pseudorhodoplanes. Next base: position 3,495 of record NZ_DATMRV010000124.1, on the reverse strand, counting down.
TACTCGCAGGAGGATATCAAACTCCTGATGACGCCCATGGGCTCGATCGGCGAGGAAGCCACGGGCTCGATGGGCAACGACACGCCGATCTCGGCTTTGTCCAACAAGTCGAAGCTGCTCTACACCTACTTCAAGCAGAACTTTGCGCAGGTCACGAACCCGCCGATCGATCCGATCCGCGAAGAGATCGTGATGAGCCTCGTGTCGATCATCGGCCCACGGCCGAACCTTTTCGACATCGAAGGCACTTCAACCACCAAGCGTCTGGAAGTGCGTCAGCCGATCCTCACCGACAAGGATCTCGAGAAGATCCGGTCGATCGGCGACATCGAAGACAATCACTTCAAGTCCTGCACGCTCGACGTCACCTTCGCGGCCGAAGCCGGCGCGGCCGGTCTCGAGCCGGCGCTCAAGCAGCTGAAGGCGGACGCCGAAAGGGCTGTGCGCGACGGCTTCAACATCATCATCCTGTCCGACCGCAAGGTCAGCGCCGAACGCGTGCCGATCCCGGCTTTGCTCGCCTGCGCGGCCGTGCACCATCACTTGATCCGCGAAGGCCTTCGCACCTCCGTCGGTCTCGTTGTCGAATCGGGCGAACCGCGCGAGGTGCATCACTTCGCCTGCCTGGCCGGTTACGGCGCGGAAGCGATCAACCCCTATCTCGCGTTCGAAACCCTGATCGCGATGAAGGACACGCTGCCGCAAAAGCTCGACGACAAGGAAATCATCAAGCGCTACATCAAATCCGTCGGCAAGGGCCTGATGAAGGTGATGTCCAAAATGGGCATCTCGACCTATCAGTCCTATTGCGGCGCGCAGATTTTCGACGCCATCGGCCTGAGCTCGGCATTCGTCGCGAACTATTTCACCGGCACCGCCACCCGCATCGAGGGCGTCGCGCTGCCTGAGATCGCCGAAGAAACCGTGCGGCGGCACCGCGACGCGTTCGGCGACTCGCCGATCTATCGCAATGCGCTCGATGTCGGCGGCGAATATGCCTATCGCACGCGCGGCGAGGATCACGTCTGGACCGCCCAGACGGTCGCGAACCTGCAGCATGCGGTGCGCGGCAATTCCTACGAACAATACCGGGCCTTCGCGCGCACGCTGAACGAGCAGTCCGAAAAGCTCCTGACCATCCGCGGCCTGTTCCGGATCAAGAGCGCGGAAGAAGACGGCCGCAAGCCCGTCCCGCTCGACGAAGTCGAGCCCGCGCAGAACATCGTCAAGCGCTTCGCAACCGGCGCGATGTCGTTCGGATCCATCTCGCGCGAAGCGCACACCACGCTCGCGATCGCGATGAACCGCATCGGCGGCAAGTCGAATACCGGCGAAGGTGGCGAAGAGTCCGATCGCTTCAAGCCGCTGCCGAACGGCGACTCGCTGCGTTCGGCGATCAAGCAGGTCGCGTCCGGACGCTTCGGTGTCACCACCGAATATCTCGTCAATTCGGACGTGATGCAGATCAAGATGGCGCAGGGCGCAAAGCCCGGCGAAGGCGGGCAATTGCCCGGCCACAAGGTCGACAAGACCATCGCCAAGGTGCGCCACTCGACGCCGGGCGTCGGCCTGATCTCGCCGCCGCCGCATCACGACATCTACTCGATCGAAGACCTCGCGCAGCTGATCTACGACCTGAAGAACGTCAACCCGGCGGGTGACGTCTCGGTGAAGCTCGTCTCCGAGGTCGGTGTCGGTACCGTAGCCGCCGGTGTGTCCAAGGCGCGTTCGGACCATGTGACCATCGCGGGCTTCGAGGGCGGCACCGGTGCGTCTCCCCTCACCTCGATCAAGCATGCCGGCTCCCCGTGGGAGATCGGCCTCGCCGAAACCCATCAGACGCTGGTTGGAAACCGCCTGCGCGGCCGCATCACGGTTCAGGTCGACGGCGGCATCCGTACCGGACGAGACGTCGTGATCGGTGCGCTGCTTGGCGCCGACGAGATCGGCTTTGCGACCGCGCCGCTGATTGCGGCCGGCTGCATCATGATGCGCAAGTGCCATCTCAACACCTGCCCGGTCGGCGTCGCGACGCAGGATCCGGTGCTGCGCAAGCGCTTCACCGGCCAGCCCGAGCACGTGATCAACTACTTCTTCTTCGTCGCCGAGGAAGTGCGCGAGTTGATGGCCGAGATGGGCTACCGCACCTTCAACGAGATGGTCGGCCAGTTGCAGATGCTCGATCAGCGTGCTGTGATCGAGCACTGGAAGGCCAAGGGCCTCGATTTCTCGAAGCTGTTCACCAAGCCGGTCGCACCCGAAGGCGTCGCGATCTACAATTCCGAGCGTCAGGATCACAAGATCCATGACGTGCTGGACCGCAGACTGATCGCGCAGGCCCAGCCCGCACTCGATCGCGGCGCGCCGGTGAAGATCACCGCCGAGATCCACAATATCGACCGCTCGGCCGGTGCAATGCTGTCGGGCGAGGTGGCCAAGCGCTACGGCCATGCAGGCTTGCCGGACGACACCATTCACGTCTCGCTGACCGGCACCTCCGGTCAGAGCTTCGGCGCCTGGCTCGCCAAGGGCGTCACCTTCGATCTGCAGGGCGAAGGCAACGACTATGTCGGCAAGGGCATGTCGGGCGGCAAGATCATCGTCCGTCCGACCGCCGATTCCGGTATCAAGCCGGAAGAGTCGATCATCGTCGGCAACACCGTGCTGTACGGCGCGATCCAGGGCGAATGCTACTTCCGCGGCGTCGCCGGTGAGCGTTTTGCGGTCCGCAATTCAGGCGCAGTCGCCGTCGTCGAAGGCGCTGGCGACCATTGCTGCGAATACATGACCGGCGGCATCGTGATCGTGCTCGGACCGACCGGCCGCAACTTCGCAGCCGGCATGTCGGGCGGCATCGCCTACGTGCTCGACGAGAGCGGTGATTTCGAGAAGCTCTGCAACATGTCGATGGTGGAGCTGGAGCCGATACCCGCCGAGGAAGACATCAACGAGCGCGTCTATCACTCCAAACACGACCTCGAAACCGCGGGCCGTGTCGACATCCTCACCGACATGACGCGCTACGATGCCGAGCGGCTGCGCTACTACATCGGCCAGCATGCCAAGCTGACCGGCTCGACGCGTGCGCAAGCGATCCTCGACGACTGGAAGACGTGGTTTGGCAAGTTCCGCAAGGTCATGCCGGTCGAATATCGTCGCGCCCTGAAGGAAATGCAGGCCGCCCAGGCTCTGGAAGCTGCCGAGTAAGAGTCACATGGGTAAGGTCACTGGCTTTCTTGAAATCGAACGCGAGGATCGCGACTACGCTCCGGTCGAGGAGCGTATCAAGCACTATCGCGAATTCGTCCTGCCGCTGCCGGAAGGCCAGACGCGCGACCAGGCGGCGCGCTGCATGGATTGCGGCATCCCGTATTGTCACAACGGCTGCCCGGTCAATAACCAGATCCCGGACTGGAACGACCTCGTCTATCGCGGCAATTGGGAGGAGGCGGCGCGCAACCTTCTCTCGACCAACAACTTCCCGGAAGTGACCGG
>NZ_DATMRV010000123.1:0-3747 GCF_035565795.1 Pseudorhodoplanes sp. | reverse complement strand
ATGGAATTGACCAGATATTCGCCGCGCTGCGCCGGCGATTGCGCGAAAGCGGACCACGCGCCGGCGGCGAGCGCCACGGCGGCCAAAGCAAAACGAATCATCAGCATTTCCCCCCAGCCTCTTTAGGCATTCTAATTCGTGCGGTCCTGCCGCGGAAGTTCGCGACGATCCGGATCGTGGGAAATCGCTTCTCATTCCGTGCAAATCGACACGCAATTTGCGCTAAGGACCGGACGCGCTAGGCGGCGCTCGGGTCGGGGTCATGGAGGCCGTGCTGTTCTTCACGCCGACCCGCATCACGCCATAGGCTAGAGCCGCGCCCAGCGCGACAATCCCGAGCGAGAGCGCGACGCGCCGCTTGCGAGCAAAGGTTTCACCCCGAGAGGGTCCCCGCGACCGCGGCCAGCGCACGCGTGTCATCGCCCATCATCGCTCGCGACAGAATGGCGTAAAAGAAAAGAGCGGCGCACAGCGCCGCTCTCGAAACCGGTCGCACGGGGACGACGATCACGCCGCCGCCGTGTCCTCGGCCTTCGCCTGCACCGGTCCGGAATCGACGCCCTTGGCATCGACATCGCGATCGACAAACTCGATCACGGCAACCGGAGCGGAGTCGCCGTAGCGGAAACCAGCCTTGATGATGCGGGTGTAGCCGCCATTGCGGTCCTTGTAGCGGGGACCGATAACGTCAAAGAGCTTCTTGACCATGTCGACGTCACGCATCCGCGACACCGCCTGGCGACGCGCATGCAGGTCGCCGCGCTTGCCAAGGGTGACGAGCTTCTCGACGATCGGACGCAGATCCTTCGCCTTCGGCAACGTGGTGATGATCTGCTCGTGCTTGATCAGCGCAGCGCACATGTTGGCGAACATCGCCTTGCGATGCTCGGCGGTGCGGTTCAGCTTGCGATGCGCATTACCGTGACGCATGGGGTTCTTCCTTCTCTTCTCTGCGTCGCGACGATCAGTCCGACGTTGTGCTCAGGTGGGCTTCCTGCGTTCGCCCGATAAGGTCATGGCCGGACGCGAGCCCGGCCACGACGGTCAACTCAAACTCAGTAATGGTCTTCGAAACGCTTGGCGAGATCGTCGATATTCTCCGGCGGCCACCCCGGCACTTCCATGCCGAGATGCAGGCCCATCTGCGCCAGAACTTCCTTGATCTCGTTGAGCGACTTGCGGCCGAAATTCGGCGTGCGGAGCATCTCGGCTTCGGTCTTCTGAACGAGATCGCCGATATACACGATGTTGTCGTTCTTCAGACAATTGGCCGAACGCACCGACAGCTCGAGCTCGTCCACCTTCTTGAGGAAGGCCGGGTTGAACGCGAGATCGGGGATCGACTCCGCGACGACTTCCTTACGCGGCTCCTCGAAGTTCACGAACACGTTGAGCTGATCCTGCAGGATACGCGCGGCATAGGCGAGCGCGTCTTCCGGCGACACCGAACCGTTGGTCTCGATCGCGAGCGTCAGCTTGTCATAGTCGAGGATCTGCCCTTCGCGGGTGTTCTCGACCTTGTAGGAGACCTTCTTCACCGGCGAATACAGGCTGTCGACCGGGATCAGACCGATCGGCGCATCTTCCGGACGGTTACGCTCGGACGGGACATAGCCCTTGCCGGTATTGACCGTGAATTCCATCCGTATCTCGGCGCCCTCGTCGAGAGTGCAGAGCACGAGATCCGGATTGAGGATCACGATGTCGCCCACCGTGGAGATATCACCGGCGGTGACAACGCCCGGGCCATTCTTCTTCACCACCATGCGCTTGGGGCCTTCGCCCTGCATCTTGATGGCGATGTCCTTGATGTTGAGGACGATGTCGGTCACGTCCTCTCGCACACCGGGGATCGACGAGAATTCATGCAGCACGCCGTCGATGTGCACCGATTGCACCGCCGCGCCCTGGAGCGACGACAGCAGAATCCGCCGGAGCGCATTGCCCAGCGTCAGTCCGAAGCCGCGTTCGAGCGGTTCGGCCACCAGTGTCGCCTCACGCCGCGGGTCGGCACCTGCCGACACCTGCAGCTTGTTCGGCCTGATCAGTTCCTGCCAGTTCTTCTGGATCGTCACGTTTGCACCCATCGCCTTGGTCGGCTCGGTCTTGCCATGCGTATCGGCGGCGGACGCGTCGTCCTGCCACCGGGTCATCGTATCCGTCATACGCGGCGGCGCTTCCGCGGCCGACAACCGTTATGCGGGATCGGCGTCACGTCGCGGATCGACGTGATGGTGAAGCCGGCAGCCTGCAGCGCGCGCAACGCGCTCTCACGGCCCGAACCCGGTCCCGAGACTTCCACTTCCAGCGTACGCATGCCGTGCTCCGCCGCCTTCTTGGCGGCATCTTCGCTGGCGACCTGAGCGGCATACGGCGTCGACTTGCGCGAGCCCTTGAACCCCATGGTCCCCGCCGTCGACCACGCAATGGTGTTGCCTTGCGCGTCGGTTATGGTGATCATGGTGTTGTTGAAGCTGGCGTTCACATGCGCAACGCCGGAAACAATATTCTTGCGCTCCCGGCGACGGACGCGCGTTACTTCTTTTGCCATTCTCGTTCCTTTCGCAGCGCTCCAGTTTCGCGATCAGCGATTCGCGACCCGAAGCGACCCGATCCGAAATTACTTCTTCTTGCCTGCAATCGCCTTCGCCGGTCCCTTGCGGGTGCGGGCGTTGGTATGCGTACGTTGACCGCGCACCGGCAGGCCCTTGCGGTGACGCAGGCCGCGATAGCAGCCGAGGTCCATGAGGCGCTTGATATTCATCGAGGTCTCGCGGCGAAGATCGCCTTCAACCGTGTATTCACGATCGATCATTTCGCGGATCTGCAGGACTTCGGCGTCCGTGAGCTGGGACACACGCCGTTCATACGGAATGTGCAGCTCCTCCATGATGTGGTTCGCTGCGTGCTCACCAATGCCATGGATATACTGAAGCGCGACGACGACGCGCTTGTTGGTTGGAATATTGACACCTGCAATACGGGCCACGATCTCGCTCCATGTGTCGGCAGCCTCCCTCGGCTGCCGATCAACCTTCCTGCTCTGTCCGTGTCTTTCGGAGGGGACCGCAAAGGGTTAGCACGACACCTTGCCCCCGCCTCTCTCGGGGCCCGGCATCGCGCGTACGTTCTCCCACTGAATGGCGCGGTATGTACGGATTCACCGGCGTTTCGTCAACCTCCGGCCTCGTCCGGAACGGGCTTTTGATGCCCGGTTCCGGCCCGAATTCCTGCTCTTGACCGCCTTGTGGCGGGTACCGGCCGATTTGGCCGATTTCACGGTCCTGGACTTGGAAGCGGCCTTCCGCGACCGTCCCTTGACCGCCTTTTTGGCCTTGGAAGCACCCTTTGAAGCTCCCTTAGCCGTCCCTTTGGCCGTTCCCCTGGAGGCTGCACCCTTGGCAGCAGCCTTTGAGGTCCGTTTCGAGGCCGCCCGGGCCCCGGTTCCGCGCGACGGCGGCTTGCGCCCGGCGGCGCGGCGAGTCGGAGCGCCGCGAACCGCCCGCTTGCGGGCAGGCGCCTTCTTGCGCCGCGCCGGGGCCGCGAGAAGCGCCCCGATCGCCTCGGTCACCTCGTCGATCCCGGCCATGCCGTTGGTGGCCTTGTGCAGGCCCTTCCGGCGGTAATAGTGCGACAGCGGCGCGGTCTGCGCGTGGTAGGCGTCGAGCCGCTTTTTCAGCGATTCGGCATTGTCGTCGGCCCGGACCGGCTCGCCACGCGCCTGCATCTCGGCGACACGCTTCTCGA
>NZ_DATMRV010000122.1:0-9576 GCF_035565795.1 Pseudorhodoplanes sp. | reverse complement strand
CTTCGGCCCGGCACCGTTTACGCTGATCCGTACGGGCATCTCCTCATCATCGCAAAGCGCGTGCCGCAGACCGATGGCAATGCCGGCGTCTTCCTCGCCGTCGACGCACAGCCCGACGGCACGGTCTCACGCAAGCGCTTCTGGCGCGGTAACTTCCTGTTCGCGCAGGATCCGGCGCTCGGCGATCCGGGCTTCAAGCGCTTCCGCCCGATTGTGCGCGACAAGAACGGCGCCTTGCGCCGTCTCACCGTCGCGGAAATCTCCAAGAACCCGAACTATTCGGATTTTTCGCTGGAGCAGACGAAACTTTCGGTCGAGGGCTTCTACGACAAGATGGACGACGTGATGTCGCCCAACCCGCTCGATCCGCTGGGCGCAATGAAAGAGGCTATCACCTCGCTTGAGGAGCAGGTGAAGGCGCGCGTCACCTCGGTCGAGAACGGACGCAAGTATCAGCTGAGCGGCAAGGGCGATGCCTCGATGCCGGATGGCGCCGCGATCTTTGAAACCACCGGCGCGTGGGAAGACTTCGCAACTCCGTCCCGCGATTTGCGCCTCCTGATCGCAATGGACGTTGTGCGCAACTTCCCCGACCGTGTCGCGCGACGTCCCGAGCGTTACGCGATGCCGCACAACAAGAATGTCGATCAGGTGAAGGCCGAGTTGAAGGCTGTGCTGGCGCAGGAACTGTCGTCTCGCAAATTCTCCTATCCGCGCACGGACGGCTCGCAATGGACGCTGTCGCTGAAGGATGTGATCGACCGCATCGGCGATCTCGAAATGGCGTACAACGTCAACGATTGCGTCGAACTGCGCTGGGGCGCCAAGGAAGGAACCGAGGAGTTCGCGACCTGCAAGCGCAGGGCGCCGCAGGGCCAGCGCGCGAAGATGGTCGATTATCGCGCATGGTTCAGCGAGCGGCGGCGTCCGCCGCGGACCTGAGCCATTCACGTCGGCAATGTGGGGCGGATCGTGCGAGCGTCTCCGCCCCGAACTTCATCATGCGGCCAGCTCCTGCGGAGCCGGAGCTGCAAGATCGAGCACAAGCTCCGGTTCTGAAGCGGCGAAGATTTCGGCGCGATCGGCGCGCGGCGGATAGATCCAGACGGTGTTGATATCGCGCTTGAGCGACTTGGCCTGCGTGCCTGTCAGCTTCAGCTTCGCATTCCATCCGCGCGCGAAGATCGCACCGGCCGCGCCGAGATCGAGACACGTGACATAGGCAGCCTGCTCGTAGGGCTTGGGCGGCAGGCCGAGCAAGTCGGCGGCGGCGTTGTGGCCGGCGAACGCTCCAAGCCGCTTCGCGAATTGGCACGACATCGTTGCGACATTGCCGAGGTCGTCGCTTTCGGCCCTCGCGGTGTCGCCGGTGGCAAACACGTGGCCGACGCCCTGGACGCGCAGGTCGCGGTCAACCTGCAAGCGGCCGAGATTGTCGCGTGGCGCTGCGATTTGCGCGGTCAGCACCGACGCGCGCATCCCGGCCGTCCAGATCACGGTCGCGCTGTCGATGCGATCGCCGTTGGAGAGAACGGCGCCGGTTTCGTCCACCGATGTCACGCCGATACCAAGCATGGTTTCGACGCCAAGTTCGCCCAGCGCCTTCATGATCGCCGGGCGCGGATCGTCGCCGATCTGCTTCGCGATCGCCTCGCCGCGCTCGACGATCACAACCCGGATATCGGCGTCCTTGCCCAGAATGGTGCGCAGACGTTCGGGCATCTCGGTGGCGGTCTCGATGCCGGTGAAGCCGCCGCCCGCAACGACAACCGTGTTGCGCGCTTTTGACGCCGGACGGTCAGGCAACGCATGAAGATGCCGGTCGAGGCGGATCGCTTCCTCGATCATGTCCACGCCGAAACCGTATTCCGCCAGCCCTTGAATGTTCGGGCGGAAGCCGGTGCTTCCGGCGGCCAGCACTAGCCGGTCATACGGAAGGATGTTGCTCCCGCCGCCGGGCGCAGTGAAGACCACCGAGCCTGAGCCGGTGTTGATCGTCTCGACACTGCCCTGCACGTAACGGATGTCACAAACCGCGAACACCTCCGAGAGCGGCGCCTTCATCGTCTCCGGGTTTGCTTCGTAAAGGCGCGGACGGATCACGAGGAAGGGCTCGGGCGAAATCAGCGCGATTTCGAGTTCGCCCGGGCGGACTCCCTGCAGATCGCGAAGACGTGCGGCGGACAGAGCTGCGTGCATTCCGGCAAATCCGGCGCCGATGATGAGAAGTCGTTTCATGATCGAAAATTCCTTGTGATGTGTGGCGAGCACACGCGCGCGCAGGCACAGCGCTGCTCCTGCTGGCGCCTTCATCAGAAATGAAGGCGCCAGTTGTTCAACAGATGCAGTCGTTTTGGTTCAGCCGACGGTCAGTAGTCCCAGACAACCGGCACGCAGCGGAAGTGATCGCCGACGACCGCGACATGGCAGATGGACGGGAACGGCAGATGCGTGGCCACCAGCGGCTCGCGGGTCGCGGCCAGTTCGCGCATCAGTTTGATGCGGACGTGCGCAGACTCCTCCGGGTCGTGTTCGAAACCATTGTGCCAGTCGGGGTGATCGAACCCGACCTGAAACACGAGGTCGCCGGCGAAGGTCAGCCGGTCAGCGCCGGATGCGAGGCGCACGATGCTGTGTCCGGGCGTATGACCGCCGGTGCGGCGGACGATAACGCCCGGCGCCACTTCATATTCCTCTTCGAACGGCCGCAGGTTGTTGCGATAATCCTTCACGAACTGCTTCGCTGCACGACGAAGTGCGTCCGGGAATCCCTGCGGCATCACGGCGCGGGAGAAATCGGGCGATTCCCAGAATTTGAGTTCGGCGGCTGCCACGTGAATCCGCAGGTCCGGACGTAGCTGTTCCCTGATCCCGTCCACGAGCAGCCCGCCAATATGGTCCATGTGCATGTGGGTCAGCACCACATCGGTCACGGATGCGAGATCAATACCGGCGGCCTCCAGCCGCTGGACCAGCCGACCGGCTTGCGGCAGGTGCAGGTTCGGGTCCGCCCCGAGCCCGGCGTCGACGAGTATGGTCCGGCCGCCGCTGCGCACCAGCACCACGTTCAGTGGCCAATCGATCATGTCCGGCGACAGGAATTCGTCCTCCAGCCAGGCCGACCGGACGCCCGCGTCGACGTTGTGTGCCAGCGTTTTCGCCGGGATCGGCAACACCCCGTCGCTGATCACCAGTACGTCAATCTCTCCAATCTTCAGCGCGTAGCGCGAGGGAACCAGTTCATCGGGTGCCGGCCTGGCGGCGGGCGAGATGATGTCGAGGCTCATGTCTGTCTCCTGTTGACCGTCCTTACCCGCGGCCGTTGCCGGGGTTGCGATGGAGACGCTTTTGCCTGTCGCTGGCTCGAAAGACTTTGCAGGGACCTTGTCGTGCGCTTGGATTTCCCTTGAATATTCGTCCAAGCAGCGGTGGCCCGATGTGGCAAACGGTCATGCCCAGGCACTGACTGCCGTGCTATCAACGCTCGCCTCTATGACCGGTTCATGCACCGGGGGCGACGGAGCGCCTTAGTGCAATACATTTTCAGCAATTGTGCGCTCGACCTCGACCGGCGCGAATTGACCCGCGCGGCCGAGCCCGTGGCGGTCGGACCACAAGTCTTCGACCTGCTGGCCTATCTCGTGCGAAACCGCGACCGCGTCGTGAGCAAGGACGACCTTCTGGATTCGATATGGGGCGGACGCATCGTGTCCGAATCCACGCTCACCAGTCACATCAATGCGGTGCGCAAGGCGATCGGTGACAGCGGCGAGGAACAGCGCCTGATCCGGACGGTTCCCCGCAAGGGCTTCCGGTTCGTTGGCGACGTGACGGAGACCAGTGCTGCAGACTCTGAAGGTGGTTCGGGTACAGAGGCCTCGCGGGCGAACGAACCGGTGCCCGCGTTGACCCTGCCCGACAGTCCGTCGATTGCCGTCCTGCCGTTTCAGAACTGGAGCGGCGACCCCGAGCAGGACTATTTCGCGGACGGCATGGTGGAGGACATCATCACCGCGCTGTCGCGCATCCGCTGGCTGTTCGTGATCGCACGCAATTCGAGCTTCACCTACAAGGGCCGTGCCGTTGACGTTAAGCAGGTGGGCCGCGATCTCGGCGTGCGGTATGTCCTGGAAGGCAGTGTGCGCAAGGCGGGCACCCGCGTACGCATCACCGGCCAGCTCGTCGATGCTGCGACCGGTACACATCTTTGGGCGGAGCGTTTCGACAGCACGCTCGATGACATCTTTGCGTTGCAGGATCAGGTAGCCGCGAGCGTGGTCGGCGCACTCGCGCCGACGCTCGAGAGCGCAGAGATCGAACGCGCGAAGCGCAAGCCGACCGAAAACCTTCGCGCCTACGACTATTATCTGCGCGGCATGGCAAGCTTTCATCGCAGCACGAAGGAGGCCACCGCCGACGCATTGCAGCTGTTCGGGACCGCGATCGAGTTCGACCCGGATTTTGCGCCGCCCTATGCGATGGCGGCATGGTGCTATTTCTGGCGCAAGATCAACGGCTGGATGATCGATCGACCGTCGGAGATCGCCGAGGGCATCCGGCTGGCGCAGCGCGGGGCGGCGCTCGGCAAGGACGACGCCGTCACTTTGGCGCGTGCCGGGCACGCCCTTTCGCATTTTACTGGCGACGTCGAGAGCGGCGTCGCCTTACTCGACAAGGCGCTGGCGCTCAACCCGAACCTCGCGACAGCCTGGTTCATCAGCGGCTTCCTGAGAATCTGGCGCGGCGACCCTGAGGGCGCGATCGAGCGCTTCGAGCGCGGAATGCGGTTGAGTCCGCTCGACCCCGAAATGTTCCGCATGCAGGCCGGGATGGCGATGGCGCATCTTCTGGCAAAACGTTTTGATGTCGCGTCGTCGTTCGCGGAGAAGGCTATCCGGGAGCTATCGGGCTTCCTGATCGTGGCCGCCGTCATCGCGGCGAGCCATGCACTCGCGGGCCGGCAGACTGAAGCAGAGAAAGCCATGCATCATGTTCGCAAGCTCGATCCTTCGCTGCGCATCTCCAATATCAAGGATTGGCTGCCGATCCTGCGGCCAGGCGATCTCGTCACCTTCGCCGACGGGTTGCGCAAGGCGGGGCTTCCGGAATGACCGCACTGGCAGCAGGCGGGGCGGCCTGCCGCAAAACCATGCCGCATTGACCCTTTTGCGTGGAGGGGCTAGCCAAAGAGCAACCTTAAAAGCCTCGAGGAAACGCCATGCTCCGCCTGCTTGCCGCTACCGGCCTTGTCCTTTCGTCGCTTGCCGCGGTCCAAAGCCCGGCCCACGCGCAGACACCGGCAAAGGACTGGCCGCAGCGTAACGTCACAATGATCCTGCCGCTTGGCCCCGGCAGCGGCGTCGACATCACGACGCGCCTCCTTGCCGAAAAGCTGTCCGCAAAATGGGGTAAGCCGGTCGTGGTGGAAAACCGGCCCGGCGGCGACGCGATTGTTGCGATCAACGCCTTCGTGTCCGCCAATGACGATCACACATTCCTCATGGCGCCGACCTCGACTTTCACGGCGCATCCGTTGTTGCATCAGAAGCTGCCCTACGAGGCGACCGACCTCGTGCCGGTCGCGCGTGCCACCAACACGCTCATTGCGATCGGCGTGCCGGCTTCGCTCGGCATCAACACGCTCGCCGACTTCGTGAAGCTCGCGAAGGAAAAGCCCGGCCAGCTCAATTATGCCGGCACCACAGGCGCGGTCGACTTCGTCGTGTCGGGCTGGCTGAAGGACGCGGGCATCAATGTCGCCAAAATTCCGTACAAGGACGGCGTGCAGGCGCTGAACGATCTCGCGGAAGGCCGCATCCAGATCTATGGCGCGGCTTACGCGATCATGCGGCCGCAGGTTGCCGCCGGCAAGGTGAAGGTGCTCGCGCTCATGAACGCACAGCGCGCGCCCGCACTTGCGGATGTTCCGACGGCGAAGGAAGCAGGTTTCGATACACTGACGCTCGACGGACTGGTGGGACTGTTCGGCTCGAAGAAGATGTCGCCGGAAATTCGCGACCGCATCGCTGCCGATCTGATCGAGGCGGCGTCCGATCCTGAGGTGGTGAAGAAGCTGACCCCGATGGGTCAGGTGGTTCGGCCGGGGCCTGCCGCGGAATTCGCCGCCGAGATCAACGAGCAGCGCAAGCGCATCGCCGAATCGGCCAAGCTCGCCGGCGGGAAATAACGCGTCGAACGTTCGACAATCCGCTCCGTAGGGCGGGAGGGCTGATGGCAGATCTCAGCCCCCCGCTCACGGCCTTTCGGTGGTGAGGGTGGTGGCCCGTTCACGAGTGCCCGCGATGCCCTGCTCGGCGCGCTGCGTGTTAGGGCCGAAGCGTCCATCTCACTGAGAAAACGTGTCACCTGCAGAGTGAGGTCAGAAACCGAGCGCGCCCGAGGCCAAAACCCGGCGAGACCGGGCAGCGTTCCTGATTGGGGTATACTCTCGTGCCGAGCCGCGAAAGGAGCGTGACTGTGTTTGACGGGCTGCTCAATAACAAGGATGGGCTTAGAATGCCCTACTCGGTTGGCGATATGGTGTACTTCTGGACGGGACGGCGTTCACACGGGTACGCGATAATCACAGCGATGACTGAGGAACGTGTATTTCTCGAACCTGAGCCTGACGCCACGAAAGGCTCTGATTATCGTCTCCTTTATTCGGGTAGAGAGTGGTGGGCGCCCCGCAACCGGGGAGTGCTGCACCGTCAGATCGATACGCCCCCGCAGTTTTGGTACTCGAACTTCTAGCGCTGTTGTCCACATACCTCAGCAAAACCTTCCCTTAATGAACGGCCGGGTTCCTCGGGATGACCGTGGAAACTCTGATCGGAATTACGGCCACCACCACCCTGATTACAGGCTGGAAGTAGCGAACGCCCTCTCCATACGGCGGTCAAGACCAGTTGAAACGGACGTATCGGTGGCCGGGAAACAGCGGGGTTCGGGAACCCCTGAATAAATGGTCGGAGTGGCAGGATTTGAACCTGCGACCCCCTCGTCCCGAACGAGGTGCGCTACCAGGCTGCGCTACACTCCGACTTGGAAGGCCGGTCTTATAGCCACCGTCCGCCCGCCCTGCAAGGCACGGAGACGGCCTTATTTTTCATAACGGTGCGGAAAAAACCGGGTAAGACCCTGACATGCAGGTCCTGTCGAAAACCCGCCTCATCAAGGCCGTTCCGGGCGCCGCGCACGCGGCCGCCGAGTGCCTCGAACGGGGCGGCCTGGTCGCGCTGCCGACCGAAACCGTTTACGGCCTCGGCGCCGACGCCACGAACGGCCAGGCAGTCGCGCGGCTCTACGACGCCAAGGGCCGCCCCGCCTTCAATCCCCTGATCGCGCATGTCCCGGACATCGATGCGGCGCGGCAGATCGCCGTCTTCAACGCGGACGCCGAGGCTCTGGCCGCGGCGTTCTGGCCGGGGCCGTTGACGCTGGTGCTGCCGCGGGCGACGGCGTGCCCGGTGTCGGAACTGGCGACCGCGGGACTGGACACCATCGCTGTCCGGGTCCCGGACCACGCCCTCGCACGGGCGATCCTGCGCGCCTTCGGCAAGCCGATCGTTGCGCCATCGGCGAACATATCGGGGCACGTCTCGGCAACCACGGCGGCGCATGTCGCCACGGACCTCGACGGCAGAATCGACCTGATCGTGGACGGGGGACCTACGCCGCTCGGCATCGAATCGACCATCGTTGCCTGTCTCGACGAGCCGACCATCCTTCGCCCCGGCGGCCTGGCGCGCGCGGACATCGCGGCGACGCTCGGCCGCGAGCCCGCGCAAGCATCTGAAACGGCGGAGCAATCGCCGCTCGCGCCGGGCATGCTGGAAAGCCATTATGCGCCCCGGACGCGGCTTCGCCTCGACGCGAAAAGCGTCGAGCCTGACGAAGTGCTGCTCGCCTTCGGCACGCCGCTTACTGGCGCTAAGGCCACACTGAACCTCTCCGAAGACTCCGATCTCGCGGAAGCTGCGGCCAATCTGTTCGGCTATTTGCGGCAGCTGGATGCGATAGGCGCAGCGGGAATCGCCGTCATGCCGATACCCCATGAAGGCCTCGGCGAGGCGATCAACGACCGGCTGCGCCGCGCCGCTGCACCGAAAACTCTCCCCTAATCTCATCCTCGTAGAAGTGCGCATGCTCACGCCAGACAAGGACCTGATCACGAAGTTCACCGCGATCGTCGGCGAGAAATACGCCATCACCGATCCGGACGTGCAATCGGCCTATCTGCACGAGCAGCGCGAGCGCTGGCCGGGCCACTCCCCGCTCATCCTGCGCCCCGAGTCCACCGCGCAGGTCTCGGCGATCCTCAAACTCGCCAACGAGACCCGCACCGCGATCGTGCCGCAGGGCGGCAACACCGGCCTCGTCGGCGGGCAGGTCGCGCTCAACGGCGAGATCGTGCTGTCGCTCAACCGCATGACGCGCATCCGCGAGGTCGATCCGGTGACCAATACGCTGACCGCCGAAGCCGGCGTCACGCTTCAGCGCGCGCGCGAGGCCGCGGCGCAAGCCGACCGGCTTTACCCGCAACTCCTCCCCTCCGAAGGCACCTGCACGATCGGCGGCAATCTCTCGACCAACGCCGGCGGCACCGCCGCGATCGCACATGGGGTCGCACGCTCGCACGCGCTCGGCCTTGAAGTCGTGCTGGCAGACGGGCGCGTGCTCAACAACCTCAACAAGCTGAAGAAGGACAACACGGGCTACGACCTGAAGAACCTGTTCATCGGTGCGGAAGGCACGCTCGGTATCATCACCGCAGCGGTGCTGCGGCTCGTGCCGCGGCCGCGTTCGGTCGAGCTTGCGTTTTTCGGTGTCCCGTCCGTACAGGCTGCGGTCGATCTGCTCGGCCTCGCCTATGAGCGCGCGGGCGCGCAGGTCACGAGCTTCGAACTGATGACGCGGATGAATGTCGATCTCGCCGTGCGATTCATCGAAGGCACGCGCGATCCGCTCGACGCGCCGCATCCCTGGTACGTCCTGATGGAGCTGTCATCGCAGACCGAAACCGGCTTGCGCGATCTCGTCGAAGCGATTTTCGAGGCTGGCGTCGAACGCGGGCTGATCATTGACGGCACGATCGCCGAGACGCTTGAACAGGCCAAGGCAATCTGGCGCATTCGCGAGGAAGCCGGCGATGTGCAGAAACGCGAAGGCGGCTCGATCAAGCATGACGTCTCGGTGCCGGTCGCATCCATCCCGGCCTTCATTGCGGAAGCGAGCGCCGCTGCGGTCGCGGTCGTGCCCGGCGCGCGTCCGATGCCGTTCGGCCATGTCGGCGATGGCAACATCCATTACAACGTGACGCAGCCGCCCGGCATGGACAAGGCCGCGTTCATGGCACGCGAGGAGGATGTCCAGCGCGCGGTGTTCGGCATCGTCGCGAAATACGGCGGCTCGATCTCGGCCGAACACGGCATCGGCATCGCCAAGCGCGAGTGGCTGCCGCGCGTGAAGGACCAGACGGCGCTCGAATTGATGCGTCAGTTGAAGGCGACGCTCGACCCGAACGGAATCCTCAATCCGGGGAAGGTGCTCTGAGCACCGAATGTCCGCTTTGCG
>NZ_DATMRV010000121.1:0-8671 GCF_035565795.1 Pseudorhodoplanes sp. | reverse complement strand
GTGGTACACAGCCAGTGCGGTTGGCGCCTAAGGTGCTGATTTCGCTTGAAAAGTGGTGCTGGCGCGTTGTCTCGCGAGCATCTGGCCTGAAGCGCTCGTATCGAGATCTGAATGACCATCCGTCTGCACCGCGGCGATCTGCCGGACCTCTCGCGCTACAAGAACTCGGTCGCGATCGATACGGAGACGCTGGGGCTCAACCCGCACCGTGACCGGCTCTGCGTCGTGCAATTGTCGCCGGGCGATGGATCGGCGGATGTCGTGCAGATTCCGGCCGGCGGCGCCGATGCGCCGAACCTGAAGCAGCTCCTCGCCGATCCCGCGATCCTGAAGATTTTCCACTATGCGCGCTTCGACGTCGCCGTGCTGTCCAATGCGCTCGGCGTGTGGCCGATGCCGATTTACTGCACTAAAATCGCGTCGCGCCTGGCGCGCACCTATACCGACAGGCACGGCCTGAAGGATCTCGTGCGGGAACTGCTTGCCGTCGATCTTTCCAAACAGCAGCAATCGTCCGACTGGGGCGCCGAGGTCCTGACGGAGGCCCAGATCGCCTACGCGGCCTCGGACGTGCTGTACCTGCACGCGCTCAAGGAAAAGCTCGATGCCATGCTGGCGCGGGAAGGCCGGACCGACCTCGCCGAGGCCTGTTTCCGGTTTCTGCCGCATCGGGCCCGGCTGGACCTTCTGGGGTGGCCGGACGAGGACATTTTCGCCCATTCCTGAGCCTCCGCCGTGCCCGAGCCATATTCGGGCGCGATTTTCCGCCGGCTCCGGGCTATGATGGCAATGTCTGACCATCGATTCCGGGCAGGACGACGACGCTTTCCATGAACCGCATGCTTGCCGGACCCGAGGACTGGGGCCAGCCGGGCCAACCGGCTGCGGGCCGGCCGAAGGCTGTCATCAGCGGGGCCCGCAAGCACAGCCGCCGCGTCCGGCTGCTGCGACGGGCTGTCCCCGTCGCTCTGGTGCTGGCCCTGGGTGGACTCATGGCCGCGAATTACCTCAATCCCGCACGGTGGCTGAAGATTCCGACGGAGTTCGGCACGCTGGTGATTTCGGGATCGACCATCACCATGGAGGCGCCTCGCCTCGCCGGCTTCACCCGCGACCAGCGGGAATATGAGGTGACGGCGGCATCGGCGTCCCAGGACACGAAGAATCCCACGATCGTCGAGATGAAGCGGATCAGCGGACGCATCGACATGGAGGACAAGAGCAAGGTGACGCTCTCGGCTGTCGAAGGCATCTATGACACCAAGGCCGACCTGCTGAAGCTCAATCAGGAGATTCTCATTATCTCGACTGCGGGGTATCAAGGCCGCCTGACCGAAGCGCAGGTCGAAGTGAAGAAGGGCCGGATTGTCTCGGAAAAGCCGGTGCAGTTGAAGATGCCGCAAGGAACGCTCGACGCCAATCGCATGGAAGTCACCGAGACCGGCGGGAATATCCGCTTCGATGGCGGCGTCGTGATGATGCTCACGCCGGAAGCGCTCAATCGCGGCATGCAGTCGCAGGCGGCCAATCAGGCTAACGCGCAATGAAGATGTTTCGCGTGTATCGGGGGCTGCCGATGGCGGTCGCCGCGTTGGTCTTGCTGGCAGGTGTCGCGACTGCGCAGGCGCAAAAGGCGCAGTCGAAACCGCAGGATACGGGCGTGCCGAACGCGCTGCAGGGCTTCGGCACGAACAAGGATCAGCCGGTTCAGATCGAGGCGGCTTCTCTCGAAGTGCGCGACAAGGACAAGATGGCTGTCTTTACCGGCAACGTTGTCGTGACCCAGGGCGACACCGTGATGAAGTGCAAGGAGCTGCGGGTCTATTACGACCAGGACGAATCCAAGGACGGCGCCAAGACGGCCAGCACGATGAAGGCTGCAAAGCCTGGCCCGGGCGGCCGCCAGTCGATCCGCCGGCTCGAAGCGCGCGGCGGTGTGCTCGTTACCACCAAGGACCAGACCGCGACCGGAGCGACCGGCATTTTCGAGATGAAGACCAACACCGTGACATTGTCCGGTGGCGTGGTGATCAGCCAGGGCAACAACGTTCTTCGGGGAGAGCGGCTGGTCGTCGATCTGACCACCAATTTCGCCAAGGTCGAGGGCGGGCGCGTGCAGGGTATTTTCTCGACCAACAAGGACGATAAACCCGGCGGAAAGGACGACAAATCCGACAAGGACCAGAAGCCGTCCGTCAGGAAGAAACCGACGGCCTTGCCATCGTCGAGTGCGCCGGTCACCAACTGACCGGCACTGGTGCTCCGTTGCAACCGAGATTCCGTCAGATTATGTCGGTAACCGGCGGCCGGTCAGTCTGAAGGAATTTGGGTGTTCGATTTCCTCTCGATATTCCGCCGTCGGAAGCCCGGAAAGCAGCGCCAGCGCAAGTCATCCGGCGCGTGGCGCGTCGAGCTTGAGAAGATCGGCGGGCTGGTCGGCAGCAAAACGCCGGCCAAACGTGCGGCCGCGCCGCAACCAGCATCCGTTCCGGAAGCCCTGCAGATCGAGCCGCTGCGGGATGAGTTTCTGGTGGGCGACCAGACGCGCCAGAGATCGCAATGGGAGCACCCGCTTCATCCCGAGACGCTCCGCACCGATCATTTCCGCACGGACCCGGCTCAACGCTATGCCCGCGACGGACGGTCTGCTCCCGCGCCGACGATTGCGCCGCCCCGCACGTCCGAACCGCGTTTCGTCCCGCCGCGCCCGCGGCGTCAGGACCCGATGGAGCAGCGCCCGCACGCCCCGCACGGCTATCTTGCGGCGCATAGCGTCGAAAAGAGTTTCGGCGTCCGCAAGGTGGTGCGCGGCGCGAGCCTGTTCGTCCGTCGCGGCGAAGCCGTCGGCCTTCTGGGGCCGAACGGCGCCGGCAAGACTACGATCTTCTACATGATCACCGGGCTGATCCGGGCCGACGCCGGCAAGATCGAACTCGACGGAAACGACGTCACGCCGCTGCCGATGTATCAGCGCGCGCGCCTTGGCATCGGGTATCTGCCGCAGGAAGCTTCGATCTTTCGGGGCCTCAATGTCGAGGACAACATCCGCTCGGTTCTCGAGGTGGTCGAGCCGGATGCCAAGCGGCGTGAGCGCGATCTCGACTCGCTGCTCGATGAGTTCAACATCACGCGGTTACGGAAGTCGCCGTCGATCGCGCTCTCTGGTGGTGAGCGGCGGCGCGTGGAAATCGCGCGCGCGCTGGCCAGCCGCCCGAGCTACATGCTGCTCGACGAACCGTTCGCCGGCATCGATCCGATTGCGGTCGGCGACATCCAGCAGCTCGTCAAGCATCTGACCTATCGCGGGATCGGGGTCTTGATCACCGACCACAATGTCCGAGAGACGCTCGGCCTGACCGACCGCGCCTATATCATCTATTCCGGCGAAGTCCTGATGGAGGGCCGGGCAGAGGATATTGTGAATAATCCGGATGTCCGCCGGCTCTATCTCGGCGAGCAGTTCCGCCTCTAGCGGCGCACACGGTTGATTTGCCTGAGTTTTAGGCATTTACCTCAACCGCACCCGGCGTCGCCAGGGTTGCAAGTGCGCCTTTTTTCCACATGCACAAATCGTGCCGCTGGGTTAGGACTCCTCCCATGGCACTGACTACCCGCCTCGAATTCCGCCAGAGCCAGGCGCTCGTGATGACGCCGCAGCTGATGCAAGCCATCAAGCTGCTGCAGCTCTCGAACCTCGATCTGATGGCCTATGTCGAGGAAGAACTTGAGAAAAACCCGCTCCTCGAGCGGGTCAGCGACGACGATGGTCCGGCCCTTCCCGGAGAGGTGTCCGAGCCGGCCAGCGTCGGTTCGGACGGCGAGGGTCCCCAGGAATGGATGGGGGAGGACCTCGCAACCAGCCGCAACGCCATCGAGGATGATCTCGGGACCCGTCTGGACAACGTGTTTCCCGATGACGGCGGTCCTGCGGTGGCATCGGCTCGGGCGGAGGACGTGAGTGCGGCGCATTCCGAATGGGCGAGCGTCGGGACCGGCGGCCGTGACGACGGCGAATATAATCTCGAGGCCTTCGTGTCCGCAGAGCTCACGCTTGCGGATCATCTTGCCGAACAATTGTCGCTGTCGGTCACCGATCCCGCGCAGCGAATGATCGGCCAGCACCTCATCGATATGGTCGATGAAGCCGGATACCTGTCCGGCGACATCGCGGCGGTTGCGGACAAGCTCGGCGCCAGCATGGCCGAAGTCGAGGCGGTTCTCGCGATCCTGCAGGGCTTCGATCCCGCGGGTGTCTGCGCGCGCAATCTCACCGAGTGCCTTGCGATCCAGCTGAAGGAACTGAACCGGTACGATCCCGCAATGGAGGCGCTGCTCGGGCGTCTGGATCTTCTTGCGAAGCGCGATTTCGCGAGCCTGCGCAAGCTTTGCGGCGTCAGCGACGAAGACCTTGCCGACATGGTGGCGGAGATCAAGCGGCTCAATCCGAAGCCCGGTCTCGCGTTCGGATCTGCATCAGTTCAACCGATCGTACCGGACGTGTTTGTGCGGGCGGCGCCGGACGGCACGTTCCATGTCGAACTCAATTCCGACACGCTTCCGAAAATTCTGCTGAACCAGGTCTACCACGCGCGCGTATCGAAAAATGCTGCGACGCCGGCGGACAAGACCTATCTCGCCGAGAAGCTGCAATCGGCGACGTGGCTGATCCGCGCGCTCGATCAGCGTGCCCGAACAATCCTGAAAGTTTCCGCCGAGATCGTGAAGCAGCAGGATGCATTCTTCGCGCACGGTGTTCAGCACCTGCGACCGCTGAATCTCAAGACCATCGCTGACGCGATTTCGATGCACGAGTCCACCGTGTCGCGTGTGACTGCGAACAAGTACATGGCAACTGCGCGCGGCATCTTCGAGCTGAAGTATTTCTTCACCTCTGCGATCGCGGCCGCCAATGGCGGCGAAGCGCATTCGGCTGAGGCGGTCCGTCATCGCATCAAGCATCTGATCGACTCGGAGACACCCAATGACATTCTTTCCGATGACACGATCGTCGAAAAGCTGCGTGAGGCTGGAATCGACATCGCCCGCCGCACCGTTGCGAAATACCGCGAGGGTATGCGCATCGCCTCGTCGGTTCAGCGGCGGCGCGAAAAGCAGGGTGCTGCCCTCTCCCGATAATGCGCCGCAGCGGGAATGCTGGTCTTACCTAAATTACTGGAATCGCTGGTCATTTTTCTTTTCAGCCGTTACGGGCGTGCGTTCTCCGCGGCTTGGCCGATGGCCATTGACGGGGCGGGGGGGCGTCCGTATGGTCCGCCGCGCTTCACCCCCGACAACCTCAACTCGGCCCCTTTTTCCGGCGGACACGCGGACCGTTTCCAATGGCGCTTAACGACATCGTGGCCCTGAACGCGGTGATCCCCGCACTCAAGGTCAACGGCAAGAAGCAGGCGATTCAGGAAATTGCGGCGCGCGCTGCTGAAATCAGCGGGCTCGGTGAACGCACGATTTTTGAAACATTGCTGCAACGCGAGAAACTGGGATCGACCGGTATCGGACACGGCATCGCGATTCCGCATGGCAAGCTGCCGAAACTGGATCGGCTGTTTGGTTTGTTCGCTCGGCTCGAGCGACCGATCGATTTCGAGTCGCTTGATGGGCAACCTGTCGATCTGATCTTTCTTCTGATGGCGCCCGAAGGAGCCGGTGCCGATCACCTGAAGGCGCTTGCGCGCGTCGCGCGTCTGCTGCGCGATCCCGACGTTGCCAACAAGTTGCGTGAATCGCGCGATGCCGATGCGCTTTATGCCGTGCTGACCACGCCCTCGCACGCGGTGTAGCGATACGACCGACTAGTGCAGGCTTAGCGCCTCCAGATCTTCATTCTCGGCGTTTGCGATCGCGGATTCGCGTGTATCCGTGACGAAGATCGGATTGCCGTCAGCACCGTATAGCACGAACACGTCGCGGCCTGGTGCAAGCAGGGGCGCATCGGGGCAGAAGAACCCGACATCTTCCGAGCGCGCGACGCGCACATAAGCGAGATTGCGCCAGGCAAGGGACGCCAGATCGCGGGCGGACATTGAGATGACCGTCGCCGTGCGGCTTACAGATGCGGACATGATGCGGCTCCTTTGTTTATTGGACGGCCGGAGCGCGCCGCGGGTTCAAGGGAGCTCTCACATGACGGTGAGCGCGCTGACCCTGAAACGACAAAGGCCACGGCCAGGATATCCCGGCCGTGGCCCGTAAGCAGATCGGTGGGGGGCGTTCGCGTCAGTGGACGCTGACGGCCTCCAGCTCGTTATTCCAGGCATTCGCAACCGCGGCTTCGCGGGTATCCGTTACCATGATCGGCGTACCGTCGGCGGCGTGAAGCGCAAAGAGCTGCATACCGGGCTGCATTTCCGGCGCCTGCGGGTAGAGCTCGTGCACTTTCTCGGATTTGATCGGCTTCACATAGGCGATCTTGCCCCCGCCCAGCACGGCGAAAGCTTGAGTCGACATGATCGGCTTTTCAGTGTGTTCGTTGGTCATGTCAGCTACTCCTTCGTGTCACTCAACTGCCCCTATGGTCCATCGGTTCCGTCCGCCGATCGTCGCATATCCGGGTCTTGACCCTAGATATGGTTACTCGTGCGGAGTTATCGAGATGGTCCGCACAACACGCGCCGGTTCCGGGCGCGCGAGGTCGATCGACAGGAGGCCGTGCTTCAGATCCGCACGCAGCACCTCCATTCCGTCGGCGAGCACAAAGGCGCGCTGGAACTGGCGGGCGGCGATGCCGCGGTGGATGAACTGGCGCGTCTTGTCCTCGGTCTGTCGGCCGCGGATGACGAGCTGGTTCTCCTCGATGCTCACTTCGAGCTGATCGAGGGTGAAGCCGGCCACGGCGAGCGTGATGCGCAAGCGATCGGGGTTGCGATCGTCGCGCGGGATGCGCTCGATATTGTAGGGGGGATATCCGTCCGCCGCTTTGGTGACACGGTCGAGCACGCGCTCGATCTCGTCGAAACCCAAAAGAAACGGGCTGGACAACGAAGGCATCCTGGACATCTCAAAGTCCTTTCCAGCGACTTTGACGGGGCCCAAAGAGGCACCCCCAACAGTCCCGGCGGACCCGCCGGAACCGAGAAATATATGGTCGCAACGGCCTCTGGGTTCAAGACCGCGTAAGAGATTGAGTTTACGCGTTTTTTGCTCGCCGGCCAGGGAGCCGGGTCGCAGGTGGCGCCGCTCAATTAGCCTTTTCGAACTGGCTCAGGATCTCGTTGCCCCGGCGGACGGCCTCATCGAGGGCGGTCTTGGCAGATTTCCGGCCCGCGAGGGCGTCCTCGATCTCCTCCTGAATGATGTCGCGGATCACGACATAGGAGCCGAGCCGCAGCCCCTTGGAGTTGGCCGTGGGCGGGTTGAGGGTCAACTGCCGGATCGAGATGTCGGTACCGGGATTGCGGTCGTAGAAGCCGAGCGCCTTCGTGTGTTCATAGGCGGCCTGGGTCACCGGCATATACCCGGTCCATTGGTGCCAATGCGCTTGCACATCAGGCCGTGACAGGAAGGCGAAGAAGCGCGCCACGCCCCGGTATTCCGCATCCGGACGGCCATGCAGCACCCATAGCGAGCCGCCGCCGATGATCGAGTTCTGCGGAGCGCCAGTGACATTCGGCCAGTACGGGAGCATTCCGTAGCCGATTTCGAATTTGGCGTTGGCGATGATGTCGGCGCGGGCTGCGGATGACGAAATCAGGATCCCGCATTCGCTTCCGTAGAAGCGCCGCTCTGCGTCGTTGGTCCGGCCGGAATAGTCGAACAGCCTGCTCTTTTGCCATTCGACCAGCGCCGACAGATGGCCGGTGACCGCGACATTGTTGAATTGCAGCCGTGCGCCCGGACCGCCGAGACCGTTATCGAGGGTTGCGATCGGCAGGTTGTGGAAAGCGGAGAAGTTCTCGACATTGACCCAGGACGGCCAGCCGGTGGTGACACCGCACGGAATCTTTCGTTCGAGGAGTTTGCGCGCCGCCGCCTCGACCTCGGGCCAGGTTGCGGGCGCCTTATCCGGATCGAGACCCGCCAGCCGGAACTGGTCCTTGTTGTAATAGAGGATCGGTGTCGAGGCGTTGAATGGGAACGAGAGCATGTTGCCGCTCGTATCCGCGTAATAGGCGGCGATCGCCGGCAGGAAGGTCGAGGGCGAGAAATCCATCCCCTGCGCGCGCATCAGGAGATGCACCGGATAGACCACACCCTTCGCCGCCATCATGGTCGCGGTCGAGACTTCGGCAGACTGCAGGATCGCTGGATGTTGTTTCGACCGCAGCGCGAACATCGCTGCGGTCATGGTTTCCGTATAGAGACCCTTGTAGGTCGGAATGACCTTGTACTCGGATTGCGACAGGTTGAAATCGCCGGCGATCCGCTCGACTTCGCGCCCGAGTTCGCCGGGCATCGCATGCCACCAATGGATTTCGGTCACGGCCGTGGCCGGGCTTGCGGCCAGGAGCCAGGCAAGCGGAGCCAAGGCAAGGAAGCGGGGCAGGCGCATCCAGGTCCCCCAATAGGCTGGAAACGGACAGCCGGACTTTAATGGCCGGCTTTCCGCAAGGCACTGGCCCCGCGGGCACCCTCATTTACCGTCCGGATGGAACCGCATCAATGCGTGGCGCTACGGCGGGGTCGTGGACGAGAGGCCACAAATCGAAAAGCCACC
>NZ_DATMRV010000120.1:0-3393 GCF_035565795.1 Pseudorhodoplanes sp. | reverse complement strand
TTCGGCGGCCCGGGCAGGAAATCTTCGCGCGACAATCTCTCCTCATGATCGAGCGAGAGCGCGAGTTGCCGCGGCGGCGACGCCATCACTCAGCCCAACTTGCCGCCCGTGTAATAGGAGCTCGCCATATATTGCCGCAGCAGGAAACGCACGAGCACACCGATCGCAGCCGCGACCGGCACCGCAACCAGCAACCCGACGAAACCGAACAGATAGGCGAAGGCGATCAGGGAGAACATCAGCCACACTGGGTGCAGTCCGATCTCCTTGCCAACGAGTTGAGGCTGCAGGATGTTTCCCTCGACAAACTGTCCGACCAGGAACACGGCCGCGGCCATCGCCGGCATATGCCAGTCCGGCCAGAACTGCGCCGTCGCGACACCCACTGCGAGCAGGAAACCCGTGATCGTCCCGACATACGGCGCAAAGCCGAGGATGGCGGCCGTGATCCCGATCAGCAGCCCGAAATTCACGCCCATCAGCATCAGTGCGACGGCGTAGAACGTGCCGAGGATCATGCACACGATGGCCTGACCACGGACGAAGCCCGCGATCGCGTTGTCCATCTCGCGCGCGAGACCGCGCACGGTTTCGCGATGATGGATCGGCGTCCATGAGTCGACGGTCTGGAGCATGCGCGGCCAGTCGAGCAGCAGATAGAAGGCGACGATCGGGGTGATCACCACCAGCGAAAGCACCGACACCAGCGCACGCCCGCCGGTCCAGAGCGAACCGAGGAACGAGCCTGCCCAGCTGGCGGCGGTGGCCGCGACTGTGCCCGCCGACTTCTGCGCCTCGGGCATCTTTTCGCCGATGTATTTCCCGACCCAGCCCTGACTTGCCTCGTTGACCACCTGACGCAGCCGCTCGACGTAATGCGGCACGCGCGCGACGAAATCGGCAATCTGCTCGGCCAGAACCGGCACCAGCAGGATCAGCGCGAGTGCGATCAGGGAGATGAAAATCAGGACAACGACGACGGAAGCGATCGCTCGGCTGAGACCGAGGCGCTGCACCTGACGGACCAGCGGATCGAGAAGATAGGCGAGCGCCATGCCGGCGATGAACGGCATCAGCACATCGCCAAGCAACCAGAGCAACAGGATGAAGACGACCAGCGCGCCAGTCCAGAAGATGAGTTGACGCCGCAATGTGAGCGGGCCGCCGGTCAGTTGCGGCGGCGGACCGTCGGTCGGACCCGTCGTCGTGGTGTTCATGCTCTGCCGCCCCCTGCCGCCCTTATTGTGCGGCTCCATTGGTACCGAAATGGCGTATCCATTCGGCGACATAGAAGCCGATCGAAAGCAACGTCAATATCGTGACCAGAGCCATCAGAACCGGCAAGACCCATCCGACCTCAAAATGCAGGCCGAGCGATCCCAGCGCCGTGCCGGCGAGCACGATCTGGGCCACGGTGTTCAGTTTCGACACGGGGTGCGGACGGACCGGCATCGGGCGGTTGATCAGCATGGCCAGCAGAAAGCCGCCGACAATGAGGATGTCCCGGGATACCACCAGAATCACCATCCAGCGCGGCAGCGTCTCGGTGAAGCCAAGAGCCACGTAGATCGACACGATCAGGGCCTTGTCGGCCACCGGATCCAGCAGGGCGCCGAGTTCGGTCGCCATCCCGAACCGCTTGGCAAGGAAGCCGTCGACGGCGTCGCTGATGCCGGCGGCAAGAAACAGCACGAAGGCAGGCAGCATCTGGCCAGACGTGATGGCCCAAACGATCAGCGGCACGCACAGAATGCGTGCCATGGTAATGAGGTTAGGTAGGCTCAACGCAAGGCCCCGGCAGAATCAGGACCGGATAACTCGGCCCTCGAACAATTATAACCGCGCCCAAAGCATTGCGCCTAATACGATTTTCGCGCTACCACGCGGCGAATTTGCCGCAAGGCGCGCCAAATTCTGGACGATGGGGCTTTGAACAGATGTCCGGCAAGAAATCCATCCCGGAGGGCGGCCTGACCTATGGACAGGCCGGCGTCGACATCGATGCCGGCAACCGGATGGTCGACCTTATCAAGCCGCTGGTGCGGTCGACGGCACGCGCCGGAGCCGATGCCGAAATCGGCGGATTTGGCGGCCTGTTCGATCTCGCCCGGACCGGCTTCAGGGACCCGGTCCTCGTGGCCGCGACCGACGGCGTCGGCACCAAGGTCAAGATCGCGATCGAGACCGGACGGCACGACACGATCGGCATCGATCTCGTCGCCATGTCGGTCAACGACCTCGTCGTCCAGGGCGCGGAGCCGCTGTTCTTTCTCGACTATTTCGCCTGCTCCAGGCTCGATCCGGATGCCGGTGCGAAGGTGGTGGCCGGTATCGCCAAGGGCTGCCGCGAGTCCGGCTGCGCCTTGATCGGCGGCGAGACCGCGGAAATGCCCGGCCTCTATCAGCCGGGCGATTACGATCTCGCTGGATTTGCGGTCGGCGCCGCCGAACGCGGCACGATCCTGCCACGCGCCGATATCGGCGAAGGCGATGCGATCATCGGCATGGCGTCCTCGGGCGTTCACTCCAACGGGTTCTCGCTGGTGCGCAAGATCGTGGAGCGCTCGGGCCTCGGCTTCGAGGCGCCGGCACCGTTCGCACCGGGCAAGAGCCTGGGCGAAGCGCTGCTCGAACCGACCCGGCTCTACGTGAAGTCCTGCCTTGCCGCGATCCGCAAGACCGGCGCCGTCAAGGCGCTGGCGCACATTACCGGCGGCGGCTTTCCGGACAACATCCCGCGCGCGTTACCAAAGGGGCTCGGCGCAGACATCGACCTCTCCGCCGTCAACGCGCTTCCCGTATTCCGCTGGCTCGCGAAAGAAGGCGGCGTCGCGGTCCCTGAAATGCTGCGCACCTTCAATTGCGGGATCGGCATGATCGCGGTTGTCGCGCCCGGGAATGTCGATGCGGTGCTTGCGGTGCTGCGCGACCACGGCGAGACGGTAACGCAGATCGGCACGGTCGTACCGGCGGCGGGCGAGGATCGCGTGACCTATCGCGGCGCGCTCGACCTGTCGCTGTAACGCGCATCATGGCGCGCAAGCGGACCGCTGTTCTGATCTCCGGTCGCGGTTCCAACATGACCGCGCTGATCGAGGCTGCGCGCGACGAGAGCTATCCCGCTGAAATTGCACTGGTCGTATCCAACCGGCCGGACGCTGGCGGCCTGCAGCGCGCTGCCGAGGCCGGGATCGCGACGGCTGTGGTCGACCACAAAACTTACGGCAAGGATCGCGAGGCCTTCGAACGCGCGTTGCAGGACGTGTTGCTTCAGCATCGCATCGAAGTCGTCTGCCTCGCCGGTTTCATGCGAATCCTCACCGCGTGGTTTGTGGGACAATGGCCGAACCGGATGCTCAACATCCATCCGGCGCTCCTCCCCGCCTTCAAGGG
>NZ_DATMRV010000119.1:0-46583 GCF_035565795.1 Pseudorhodoplanes sp. | reverse complement strand
GTCTCGCGTCCGAAGAACGTCACCGGCACGCCGCGCACGTAATACTGGTCCACCAGCATGCCGACATGCAGGCCTTCCCGCAGGGCCTCGCCGGCCTTCAGCGCGCCATCCATGCCGGTCTTGATCAGCCGGCCCATATTCACGCCGCGGGTCGCCATCACCATGTCCGCGACCTTGCCGATATTGGGCGCGCGATAGACGGCGGCACTTGGCAAATTATGCGCGGGGCCGGGCAGGGCAGGCATCTCCCAGTTTGCGAGATGCGCTGCGAAGACGAGCGCGGGCTTGCCGTCGTCACGCAGCTGGATGAAGCGCTCTTCGGATGCCGGATCGAAATCGATGTGGCTTGCGCCGCGATTGTCCGGGTCGTGGTCCCAGATGCGATCAAGGTGCGCAAACTCGATTCCGAGCCGCCCGAGATTGTCCCACACGCCGAGCAGGATCTCCTCGATCTCGGCGTCTGATTTTTCGGGAAAAGCCATCCGAAGATTGGCGCGCCCGATCCTGTGCTCGCGCAGCTTCGGCCCGACCTTGCGCATAACCTTCGCCGCGAAGTCCGACATGCGGTGCGGATCGGTCCAGCGCAGCATCCTGATCATGCCGACGGCGGCATTGCCGACGACGGCGTCGCGGACGGCGTTCGGAACGCGGATGCGCATTTATCCCTGCCGTCGCCCTCGCGAAAGCGGGGGCCTATAACCACCGCTCTGCGATATGGGTCCCCGCCTGCGCGGGGACGACCTGAAGCCAGCGCCGCGCATCACAGCGTAACGATGACCTTGCCGAACACTTTGCGCGTCTCGAGCCGCTCGAGGCCTTTCTCGAATTGTTCGAGCGGCACTTCCATGTCGATGACCGGGTGCATGCCGCCGGCCATCTTGTCGAGGCTCTCACTGATATTCTTCATCGTCGCGCCGAACGAGCCGAAGATCTTGTATTGCTGCTGGAACAGCTGCATCAGGTTCATCTGCACCGTCGGTCCCGCGGTCGAGCCGCAGGTCACGAGGCGGCCGCCGCGCTTGAGCACCAGCAGCGAGCCATTGAAGCCTTCGCCGCCGACATGCTCGAACACGACGTCCACGCCCTTCTTGTTCGTCAGCTTGCGCGTGATCGTCTCGAAGCGGTCCGTGCGATAGTTGATGACGTGATCGGCGCCAAGTGCCTTGGCCTTTTCGAGCTTGGCGTCATCGCCGGCGGTCGTGATGACGGTACAGCCGATCGCCTTGGCCATGAGAATCGCGGTCGAGCCGATGCCAGACCCTGCCGCGTGCACGAGCACCGTTTCACCAGGCTGCAGTTTGGCATTGTCGAACAGCATGTGCTGCACGGTGGAGAATGCCACCGGCGCGCACGCGGCGTCGCGCATCGACACGCCCTTCGGCACCGGGATCACCAGGCGCTCCGGCATGTTCAGGAGTTCGCGCGCGAATCCGTCGACGTGGAAGCCCATCACGCCGCCGACATTCTCACACAGATTGTCACGACCCTCGACGCAGGCCTTGCATTTGCCGCAGGTGAGCGCGCCGTACATCACGACCGGATCGCCGGCCTTGAATTTTGTCACCCCTTCGCCGGCCGACACGATTTCGCCGGCGGCTTCCACGCCCACGACCACAGGGAAGGCGCGCTTGGCGAAGGCCATGCCGCGATAGCCCCACAGGTCGAGGTGGTTCAGGCCGACCGCCTTCACGCGGATCTGCACCTCTCCCGGGCCGGGCGGCGGCGGGGCAGGGAGGTCCACAAGGTCAAGCTTGCGGTCGGCAATCAGGGCGAGCGCACGCATTCGCGCTGGTCTCCGGACATTAAGGGAGGGGACTGCGCGCTTTGCCTATCGCCCACTTGCGGGGGGCGTCAACCGCAAAGGCACCCGCGGGATCGCCTCAGTTCGGCTCGCCGGTGATCACGAGACAGGTATTCTGTCCGCCAAATCCAAACGAATTGGAGATCACGCGCCGAACCTTGGCGTCGCGTGCCGCATTTGGCACCACGTCGAGCGGGATCAGAGGATCGGGCACTTCGTAGTTGATCGTCGGCGGGATGCGCTGGTTGATGATGGTCAGCGCGGACACCACCGCTTCGATGGCACCCGCGGCCGTCAGCGTATGTCCGATCATCGACTTGTTCGACGAGATCGGGATGTCCTTCAGCCGGTCACCGAACACGGTCGAAACGCCGAGATATTCCATCTTGTCATTTTCGGGCGTCGAGGTGCCGTGCGCATTGATGTAATCGACGTCGGCGGGCGTGACGCCGGCATCGGCGAGCGCGTAGCGCATGCAGGTGATGACCGGCTTGCCGTCCGGGCTCGAGCGCGTGCGGTGGAAATTGTCTGCCTTCTCTCCGCAGCCTTCGACCACGGCGAGGATCTTCGCACCGCGCGCGACCGCATGATCGTAGCTTTCCAGCACAACGGCGCCGGCGCCTTCCGCAAGAACGAAGCCATCGCGATTCTTGGAGAACGGACGGGACGCGCCGGAGGGCGCCCCGTTATTGGTCGACAGCGCCGATAGCAGCGAGAACCGCACGACGGATTCCGCGGTGATCGAACCGTCAGCGCCGATTGCGAGCGCTGCATCGCACTCACCGCGCTGGATCGCTTCGACCCCGAGCTGGATCGCGGTTGCGCCCGATGCGCAGGCCGTGGTCAGCGAGATCGGCGAGCCCTTGGTTCCGAAATGTTCGGCGAGGCGCTCGGGCACAACACCGTATTTCGATTCTTCGTAGAAGGGCCTGAATTCGGGCTTGGTCGCCGCGCGCACGAGATCGGCATATTCGATCTTTTCGTTCGCGCCCGATGCGCTTGCAAGTGCGTAGCGCTGCGACCACTCGATCTCGATCGGCGGAAAAGCGAGGAAGAAGGGGCCGGGGAAATCGCCCTTCGCAATTCCGGATTGTTCAATCGCTTCGTTGCCGGCGAGGCGTGCGAGCTTTTCCGACAGTTCGGAGGATACCATCCCCTCTTCATAGACGTGGTCGACCGCGCCGGAGATCGTGGTTCGCAATCCTTCGGTCGGAAAGCGCGTGATCGACCGGATGCCGGATTCACCCGCGGTCAGGCGCTTCCAGTTGTCCTCCTTGCCCGAGCCGAGCGGGGAGACGATGCCCATGCCGGTGATGACGACGACTGGGCGGCCTTTCGTGTCGCGCAAACCCGTTCCTGACATGGGACTCACCCCTTAATCGACGCGCTCGATCAGCGCCAAGCCTTCCCCGCGCCAGTGGCCGACATTGGTCACGACCGCCTGGCGGATCCCGCCGGAGGGCGCTTCACCCGTATCGCCGACGCCGGAGGCCGGGAACAGCGTCCCCATGCGTACCGCCTGACAACCGATGGCGATATTGGCGAGAAACTGCGCCTCCATCCCGTTGCCGATATAGGTGGTCGTCGCGCGGACCGGGAGGCCGATTCGCCCGAGTGCGTCACGCTCTTCCGACGTTGCCGGTTCCGCGCCCGAAGCGCCGGAGATGACAACCGCGCTCTTCGGATCGACCAGGTTTTCGATGGTCTTCCATTCGTCGAGCAACGTCGACGTCGTATCGCCGGCCTGACGCGGATTGCGGTTCGACTGTACGTTGGTCAGGCGCGCCACGGGCTTCGCCCCGCGCTTTTCCGCGTGTGCGCGGCTCTCGATCACGACGAAGGCGCCCATGGCAGCCAACGCCAATGCGCCCTCAGGGCCACGGTCCCAGACCGGCCGGAACGGCGCTTCGAGCAGTGGCGTGCCGAGGCTGAACAGGAGAACAAGATCCCAGCGCGTGCCGTTATAGGCGCCGCCGACAAGGCAGATATCGCTTTGCCCGGCCGCGATGCGCGCATGCGCCACGCGCAGGGCATCCGCGCCTGACGCTTCCTCGCCCATGAACGTGCGCGAAGAGCCGACCACGCCGTGCACCAGCGAGATGTTGCCGGCCAGCAGGTTCGGCAGCTGCGCAAGGAAAAGGGTCGGACGCAGATCGCTCATCAGGCGTTCGTTGACGAAGGCATCGCGCTTCTCGACGCCACGCACATCGGTCAGGATCGAGGAATCGACCGCGACATCGCGCTCGCCGCCGCCCGCTGCGACGATCATGTCGGTCTTGTCTAGGATCTCGGCGTTCTTGGCGATTCCGGCATCGGTCAGCGCAAGGCCGGCGGCATAGACGCCAATGCGCTGCCAGGCCTCCATCTGACGCTGATCGCCCTTCTTGGGGATCTGCGTGTCGTAATTGATCGGTTTGGTCGGGAAGGTGATGTAGGGCGCAAATGTCTTGTCGTCGTATGGCGGCGTTCCGCCGGCCATCAGCGCATCCCAATGCTGGTCGAGTCCCTCGCCAAGGGCGGAGACGAGACCGGTGCCGGTGATCCAGACGTCCTGTCGGTCGCTCACAAACGCACCTTATTCCTGCCCGCCGGTCTTGCGGAATTTGTCGAGCGGGAAATCGAGCTGTTTGGCCCACGTGACCATGGTGTTCTGGAATTCCGGGCTCGGGTAAGGGATGATGCGATAGGTCAGCCGGGCATCCGCAATCGCCGTGTCTCCGGACCTGATCTTGCCATCGGCAATCGCAAAGCCCGAACCGTCGTGCACGATCTTGCCCTCGGTCGACAGCTCCATGCCGGGGAATACCGCGCCGCGGACCTTGGCTTCTTTCACCCCTGCGAGCACCGGCAATCCGGTAAAGCCCGTGATAGCACTCACGAGCCATCCACAGGTTTGCGCCATGTTCTCGATCAGGAGCACACCCGGCATCAGCGGGTAACCGGGGAAATGGCCCTCGAAGACGGGACTTTCCATCGGGACCTTGCTCTCCGTGCGGATCCAGCGCTCATCGGCCTTCACCTCGACGAAGCGGTCGAGCATCTGGAAATATTCAAGCCGCATGGACGCCCGCCCGTACTCGGAACGGCTTGAAGCGACGAGCCGGCAATCTCATCCGGACGCGTCTCAAGCCGCGCTCTTGGCCGCGATCAGTTCGTCGATGCGGGCGCAGAGATTCTTCAACACGAAATACTGTTCGGTGGTCGCCTGACCGTCGTTGATCTGCTGGGTCCACTGTTCGAGCGGCAGCTTGATCCCGAACGCCTTGTCGATGGCGAAGGCGATATCCAGAAAATCGAGGCTGTCGATTTTCAGGTCATCGATGGCGTGACTGTCCGGCGTGATCTTGTCGCGGGGAATATCGCAAGTCTCGGCAATGATATCGGCGACTTTGTCGAAAGTGGTGGACATCGGTGCTCTCAGGATCACGGGCAGGCGGCGCGCCCAATGGAGGGACGGGACGGCTAAAGTCTGCCGCTTTCGGGGTTTCGAAGCCCTATACCGAACGCGGGCCGCAAGTTCAACGGCACGAAGGACTGGTTTCGGCCTTGTGCAGAAGGCGCCAATTCCCTAACCAGCAGCCCCGCGAGCCCGCATCGGTGGACGATGAGCGACACCACGGTCAAAAAGCGCTGTGTATACTTTCTGGGGGGCTATGAACCGATCCCTCCGGAACGCCAGCGCGAACGGTATATTCGTGAGCTTTCCCGGTCCGGCCGGGTCTGGTCGGCGAAAGCCGAGGTCGGGCCCCTCGAGCTTGCGCCCGAGCGCATGGTCGGGACGTGGCAGATTGCCGCCAGCGGGCCCAATTGGTCCACAGGCGCCGCGTACAAGTCCCTCTTGTGGCACGACATCGTGCTGTCGGATTTCGCCCGACCGGGCTGGCAGCGCCTGTTCCGGGCGGTGGTGGCCTTTGGCGACCTCATCCTGACCGGGACGGCCTTCCGGTATTTTCGCGTAAACTGGCGCTATGGCCTGTTTTTCGCCTATCCGGTCTTCCTGCTCCTCGCCTTCGTGGCGCTGTCGATCTACGTCGCGTCGTTCCTGCCGGCCCTGGGGGCACCCCTGCCGATTCTGACAGTTCCGATCGCGGCAATCCTGGTTTTCACCCTTCTGATGGTCTGGCCGGGTCGCTTCCTCATGCTCGATTACATGATGGACGACTGGATTTTCGGGCACGAGCTGATCCATCGCGCGCGTCCGGAATTCGACCGGCGGCTGGAAGGATTTGCACAGGAATTGGCGGAGACGCTGCGGCAAGGCGATCAGGATGAGGTGGTGTTTGCCGCCCATAGCCTGGGTTGTGCGCTCAAGGTCGCCGTTGTGGACCGGGCGCTGCAACTCGTCCCCGATTTCGGCAAGAACGGCGAACGGCTCAACCTGTTGTCCACCGGCTCTTCGATTCTGAAGATCGCCTTCCACCCGAAGGGGGGCTGGCTCCGTGATGCGATCCGCCGCGTCTCGGCCAATCCGGCGATTTTCTGGATCGATTACCAGACGATGGCTGACCCCATCAGCTTCTACAACGTGGACATGCTGAAGGTGCTGAAACTGCCGGACACCGGCCGGCCCTTCATCCGGCGCGTACACATCCGCGACATGCTGGAGGCTTCGACTTACCGCCGCTTCAAGGCAAACTTCTTCCGCCTGCATCGTCAGCTGGTGATGGGCAACGAGAAGCGGTACTTCTACGATTATTACATGATCTGCTGCGGGCCGCTGCGCTTCGAAACGCGCGTGCTGAAGCCGGAAACCGTTGTTCCGCGCTTTGCCCCTGACGGCAGCCTTATCGATCCAGTCCCTGCGGAGAAGACAGCATGACGCCAGCCATCGCAAAAGCGATTCTCGTGATCGGCGCCGTGTCCTGGTTCATCATCCGCTGGCCGCATCAGCGGCGGTCGTGGAAAACCAAGACGCGGCTCGATCAGCGCAGCACGCGCGAGAAAGTCCTGCTGACCTGCTCGTTCACCGGACTCGGCATCATCCCGTTTTTCTACGTGATCTCCGGGCGGCCGCGCTTCGCCGATTATACCTTCCAGCCGATCCTGGCCTATCTAGGGGCCGCCGTGTTCGTCGCATCGCTCTGGCTGTTCTACCGGGTGCACCGTGAGCTCGGCCGGAACTGGTCCGATTCGCTTGAGGTGCGCGAACAGCATGCCCTGGTCACCGATGGGCTCTACCGCTACGTGCGGCACCCCATGTACAGCGCCTTTTTCATGTGGGCGGTGGCGCAGGCCCTTCTTTTGCCGAACTGGATTGCGGGACTGTCAGGCCTCGTGGGTTTTGGCACCCTGTTCCTGTTCCGTGTGGGCAAGGAAGAGGAGATGATGCTCAACAGCTTCGGCGACGAATATCGCGCCTATATGAAGCGGACCGCGCGATTGATTCCGGGAATCTACTAGAAGACGCGCCGTGGCATCCCGGCAACACACCGGAATGTTCACATTCGGCGCTTTCCAGTCATGTGGCGTTTTGTAGGCAAGCCGTTGTAAACCGGATTTACTCATCGGGCGGGTGCTGAAGGCCCGAATCAGAAAAAGACGCGGAGCATCAGGGGCCGATGAAGGGGATCCGACGAAATTGGTTGCTCGTGCCGGCTGTCATGGCCGCTGTAGCGCTGGCTGCGCCGTCGCTGGCCCAGACCACGGCCTCCACGGAGCGCTCCGGGACGACCTCCAGGCCCTCCCCGAAGCGGGTAACGTCGCAGGCGAACGGTCACGTTTACCTCCTGCGCGGCCTGCTCAACATCTTTTCGCTCGGCATGGACGACCTTGCCGCCAAGATCCGCGCCCAGGGCATCAGCGCCAGCGTGCATAATCACTCGGAGTGGCAGGGCCTCGCCGACGAGATCGCCGCGAAGTACAAGGCGCGCGCGCATGGTCCGGTGGTCCTGGTCGGGCATTCGCTCGGCGCGGACGCGGTCATGTTCATGTCCGAATATCTTGGCAAGAAGGGCGTGCCCGTCGCACTCGTCGTGCCGTTCGACGGCACGGGCTCGTTCGCAGCTTCGAGCAATGTCAGCCAGGTCTACAATCTGACGCAGCGCGACTATGCCTACATGCGCAAGGGCGCAGGATTTCGCGGCACGCTCAACAATGTCGACGTGAGCGGCCAGGGCTATGGCCATATCGACATCGACAAGTCAGCGCGCCTTCATGCGTTGGTGCTCGCTCGCATTCAGTCGGTGATTCGTTCGCGCGGTGCGCCGCGCACCGAAGAAGCGAGTCCCGCGCAGCGGCCACGCGCCACCGCGCCGGCTGGTGAACCGGCCGTAGCCCCTGCGTCAGAGGCGCCAGCGACGAAGCCGGCTGCCGATGCCACGCCGGCATCCAAGCCGGAGACGACTGCAAGCACCAGCGCCAGCGCTGCCGTCTCGGTGGAGCACACAGGCTCCGCGTCGGCGGCCGCGCGTCCTGCCGCTGTCGAATCCAAGCCCGCATCCGAGTCCGGCAGAAAGCCCGCACTTCGCTTCTAGGCTTCCAGCGTCGCACTCTGCGCATTGAAGAGGAATGAGCCGCCGCCATTGACTGGCGAGCGGCTTTTTCGTGCGCGATCTGGAGGCAGGAGTCGGCATTTCCGGCTGGAAAGCTCCTGCAATCAGTCCGGCGGGCGGAACCATTCGGCATTTACTGCGCTTTCCGCATCAACACATTGATGAGGAAAGCATATGATCGTACGCGCGATCGGCGGATTTTTTTGCGCATTTTTTCTGACGGCCTTATCGGATACATCGATTGCGAGTGATGGCATCGCCTCTGTTTACGGCTTCAAGGGCGACAGACATGCCGGCTCGAAAACCGCCAGTGGAGAGCGCGTCAACCCGCATTCCCTGACGGCTGCTCACAGGACGTTTCCCTTTGGTACGATGGTGCGAGTCACGCACAGGAAGAACGGAAAGTCTGTCGTCGTTCGCATCAACGATCGTGGACCGTTCGCGCGCGGACGCATTATCGATCTGACGCCAAAAGCCGCGGGAGCGCTTGGATTTTCAGGATTGGCACCTGTTTCGCTCTCCCGCGTCGGTGCCGAACGCGTCACGCGGAATTAGCGCTTCAGCACCGGCGATTCGACCGGCGTACAACCGCGCTTGCCCGAGAGCACGCAGTCCTGCGCCTTGCGCATGGTGGTGATGGTGTCCGCCAACCACACGCCCGCAATGATCAGGCAGGTGACGAACAGGAAGGCTGCTGCGTTGACCAGCGTCCGATGTCGGAAGTCGTCAGGTTCTTCGCTGCGCTTATATTGATCGAGATCGTCCGATGACTGCGCATTCCGGCTTGTGCCAGTCGGGTGCCAGGGTCGTCTCGTACGGATACTGATGACCCGGTGGTCTTCGGTTGATGACGGATGGTCCGACATCGCCTCGCTCGCGACTTATCCCGTCTTGTTTAGCACGATCCGCCCTTCGCGTGCCATTCGATAACGTCTTGAGTAGCGATCGGTCTGCGCAACAAGGACAATTTTCCGGAACTCGCGCGGCAGGGCCGCGCGAGTAAGGGAAGGTGCTCCCGACCGTAAAGCTCCGTCAGGACGGATCGGGCTCGAGCAGGCCCGACTTGAACAGCACTCCGGCCACGGCCGCCCCGAGCAGGGGCGCGATGATGAAGAGCCAGAGTTGTCCGACAGCGGCAGGGTTCGTGCCGTATCCGACAAGGGCCGGCCCGATCGAACGGGCCGGATTGACCGAGACGCCCGTCACGTTGATCCCGACGATATGGATCGCGGTCAGCGTGAGGCCGATCGCGAGACCGGCAAAATGCACGGGCGCCTTGCCGTGCGTCGAACCGAGAATGCAGACAAGAAACAGGAACGTCGCGACGGCCTCGAACACGAACGCCGACGTCGTATTGTACTGGCCGAGATAACCCGCGCCCCAGCCATTCTGGCCGAGCCCACCATTCCATCCCGACGTTTTGCCGGACAGGATGAGATAAAGAACCAAAGCCCCGACGAGAGCGCCGGCGACCTGCGCGATCACATAGCCGATGAACTCCGCCACCGACATGCGGCCGGCAACGAGGACGCCAAAGCTCACGGCAGGATTCACATGGCAGCCGGAGATCGGCCCGATTCCATAGGCCATGGCGACGATGGCGAGGCCGAATGCGAAAGCGATTCCGAGCACGTCGATCGCAGTTGGACCTGTTCCCATTCCAGCAATGACGGCTGCGCCGCATCCGAAGAAGACGAGCGTGAATGTGCCGATAAACTCGGCAATCAGCTTTTTCATGTGTAGCCCCCGGCTTAGATTCGTAGCCTTGAAACCATCGGCCATCGTCAAGGGGATGGAAAGCGCAATCTGGAAATGGCTGCAGTGCACCTCATCGTCAGCAGCCTGATACCGATATCGGCTGCATCAGCGCCGCGCGGGCGGCTTTGGTTCGGTGAACGGGTAGGCCTCGCCATCCGGCAGCGGCACGCGGAACACGTTCAGTGTCATCGCGACCAGCGTGTAGTAGCCGAGGATGCCAACGAACTCGACCATGCCCGCGTCGCCAAACAGGGCGTGAGCCTTGGCATAGGTCTTGTCGGAGACGCGCTTGGTCTTGTGCAGTTCTGCGATGAAGTCATAGATCGCGCGCTCGTCCTTGCTGAGACGCGGCGTGCGGCCGGTGCGCAAGGCTTCGATGGTGGCCGCCTTGACGCCTGCTTTCTGCGCGATCGGCGCATGCACCCAGAACTCGTATTGCGAACGCCAGAACCGGGCGAGCACGAGGATCGTGAATTCCGACAGGTGCGGCGCAACCGATGTCTTGTAGCGGCAGAAGGCGCCGAGCTTCTGGGCGAGGTCGCCGTATTCGGGCGCCTGCAGGAAGACGGCGAACGGGCCTCCGAGCGTGCCCGACCCTCGGGTCTTGCGGATGTCGGCGAGGAGCGCTTTCTGCTTTGCGGAAAGCTTGCTCTCCGGCGGGATGTTCAGGCGAGGCGAGGGCATCTTCACGGGCTTGCGCATGCTGAGGCTTCCGTTGATTTTTGCGGATGTGCTTCTCGCACGACCCGGCAATGGCGCAAAGCGGCGTCTTGACGGGCGAGTGCTCTTGCCGGTCCACTGCGGTGGCTGCACCAGCGGACGGAGTGTGCGATGCCGGCTGAACGCTTCGACTTTCCCAATGCGCGCGGCGAGCGCCTCTCCGCCTTGCTCGATCTCCCGGTTGGAGCGCCGCGAGCCTATGCCCTGTTTGCCCATTGCTTCACCTGCGGCAAGGACATCCACGCGGCGAAGCGGATCGCAGCCGGCCTGACGGCGCTCGGGATCGCCGTGCTGCGCTTCGATTTCACCGGTCTTGGCTCGAGCGAGGGCGAATTCGCCAACACGACCTTCTCCTCGAATATCGGCGATCTGGTTGCGGCCGCGGACCACATGCGCGAGCAAGGTCGCGCTCCGGCTCTCCTGATCGGCCACAGCCTCGGGGGAGCGGCGATCCTCGCGGCAGCGGAATCGATACCGGAAGCCCGCGCGGTCGTGACCATCGCGGCGCCATTCGATCCCGCTCATGTGACGCACCAGTTTCGCGAGCACGTCGATACGATCCGCGACGCCGGCGAACTCGAAGTCTCGCTCGGCGGACGGCCGTTCCGGATCAGGCGGGAGTTTCTGGATGACATCCAGACGCAGAAGCAGGTCGAACGGATCAAGACGCTGCGCAAGGCGCTGCTGGTGTTTCACTCGCCGACGGATGCGACCGTCGGCATCGAGAATGCGACCGCCATCTTCGTTGCTGCACGGCATCCGAAGAGTTTCGTATCGCTCGCGGGCGCCGATCATCTCCTGAGCGGGAAGGCCGATGCCGCCTATGTCGCAAACGTCGTCGCCGCCTGGGCGGAGCGCTATCTCGACGTGCCGATATCCCCTGATCAGGTTGAAGCGAGCCCCGACGAGGTAACGGTCACCGAGACGCGGCAAGGCAAGTTTCAGCAGACCATCCGCGCCGGGCGCCATGTGCTGACCGCGGACGAGCCGGTCGCGCAGGGCGGCGCCGATTCAGGGCCGAATCCTTACGATCTGGTGCTCGCCGGCCTCGGCGCCTGCACGTCCATGACGCTGCGCCTCTATGCCGACGGGAAGGGATTGCCGCTTGAGCGCGTATCGGTGGCGCTCAAGCATTCCCGCATTCACGCTGCGGATTGCGAAAATTGCGAGACAAAGGAAGGCAAGGTCGACCGGATCGACCGCGTTCTGACGCTGACCGGAAATCTCGACACCGACCAGCGCAAGCGTCTGCTGGAGATCGCCGACAAGTGTCCGGTCCACCGCACGCTGACGTCCGAGATCGACATCCGCACCACGGAGGCGGGTTGAACGCGGCGTCGTGCCGGATCAGGCGTCGCCGAACACGCGCTTGAAGATCGTATCGACGTGCTTGAAGTGATAGCCGAGGTCGAAATTCTCCTCGATCTCCGCCGTGCTCATCTTTGACGTTACGCGCGGGTCGGCTTTAAGGAATGCCAGGAAGTCGCCTTCGCCGCGCCAGACCTTCATCGCGCTGTCCTGCACGATGCGGTATGCGTCCTCGCGTGATACGCCCTTGTTGGTCAGGGCAATCAGCACGCGCTGCGAATGAACGAGGCCGCCGAGCCGGTCCAGATTCTTCTGCATGTTTTCCGGATAGACGACGAGCTTGTCGATCACGCCGGCCAGACGATTGAGCGCGAAGTCGAGCGTCACGGTCGCGTCCGGTCCGATCATACGCTCGACCGAGGAATGCGAGATGTCGCGCTCGTGCCAGAGCGCCACGTTTTCCATCGCGGGGAGGGCGTAGGCCCGCACCATGCGGGCGAGGCCGGTGATATTCTCGGTGAGAACCGGATTGCGCTTGTGCGGCATCGCCGACGAGCCCTTCTGGCCCTGCGAGAAGAACTCCTCGGCTTCCAGAACCTCGGTGCGCTGCAGATGCCGGATCTCGATCGCCACCCGCTCCATCGAGGAGGCAATGACGGCGAGGGTGGCGAAATACATTGCGTGACGGTCGCGCGGGATCACCTGTGTCGAAACCGGCTCGATCTCCAGCCCCATCGCCTTGGCGACATGGGCCTCCACGCGCGGATCAATCTGCGCGAAGGTGCCGACCGCGCCGGAAATGGCGCAGGTGGCGATCTCCTTGCGGGCGGCCACGAGGCGCGCCCTGCCGCGGGTGAATTCGGCGTAGGCCTGAGCCAGCTTGAGCCCGAAGGTCACAGGCTCGGCGTGGATGCCGTGCGAGCGGCCGATGGTCGGCGTCAGCTTGTGTTCGAAGGCGCGGCGCTTCAGGGCCGCCAGCACCTTGTCGACATCCGCAATCAGGATGTCGGTCGCGCGCACGAGCTGCACGTTCAGGCAGGTGTCGAGCACGTCCGAGGACGTCATGCCCTGGTGCACAAAGCGCGCTTCCGGTCCGACGAATTCCGCCAGGTGGGTCAGGAAGGCGATGACGTCATGCTTGACCTCGGCCTCGATGGCGTCGATCCGCTCGACATTGAAGTTCGCGGCGCTGCCCTTCGCGCGGATGATCGCAGCGGCTTCCTTCGGGATCTGGCCGAGTTCCGCCATGGCATCGGCGGCATGCGATTCGATCTCGAACCAGATGCGGAATTTCTGCTCCGGCGACCAGATGGCGGCCATTTCCGGGCGGCTGTAGCGGGGGATCATCGGCAGCTCATCGGCGCGGTTTGGAGCGCGGTTTAGGACGCGGCAATCGGGGTCAGGTTGCGCCGTCGCGTAACACAGGGCCGTGTCGCGGCAAACCCCGTCCGGCCGCCCCGGCGGGGCTTTTCACAGCGTGCGGCGCCTCAATAGAGGCCGTAGGTTTCCCACTGGTCCTCGGGGATCGGATCGCCGATCTTGTAGCTGAAGGAGGAAACCGACATGTGGTCGGCGGCCGCCTGGCAGTTGAATGAATAGCGATACCACTTGCCCTTGCTCCGGAACGCGCCACCATCGCCTTTCATGGTGTCGCCACGGACGACCGGCGCGGCCAGGGCGTAGATGATCGCACGGTCCGGACGGTGCGGATTGGGATCCTTGCCGACCCGCGACATCGCTTCCATCGCGCAAACCTGCTCCAGCCGGGTGGTCGGATCGAGCGCTTGCAGCCGGGCTTCGGCGCGTTTGTTCGCAGCATCCGCTGCCGTTGCGAATATGGCCATCAGGCATGCCGCCAATGCGATCTGCTTCATGTCGGAAGTCCGGAACATTCGGTAAGCATTCGATTCGGGGGGTATCATAGGCCCTTAGAGGCCCTTGCGTGCAGCCTCCAGCCGTTCGGCCGCCTCGTTTGGCTCGGCCAGATCGCGGAAGGCGAGTTTCCCTGTATAATCCACATCGCGGAGCTTCGTTGGCATTCCCGAGGCAAAATAGAGATGCCCGCCTTTGCCGGCGGGTGCCAGGATTTCGAGCGTCGCATCCATCCGCTCGAACGGACAACTCACCACGTCGGCGCGAAAGCCGTCATGCACGATCAG
The DNA here is from genome assembly GCF_035565795.1 of Pseudorhodoplanes sp. Classification (GTDB taxonomy): domain Bacteria; phylum Pseudomonadota; class Alphaproteobacteria; order Rhizobiales; family Xanthobacteraceae; genus Pseudorhodoplanes. The sequence goes on along the minus strand of NZ_DATMRV010000119.1, from coordinate 32,346 downwards.
CGCGCGGCGGTCGGTAACGGCGTAGATCGTGTAACGGGTATCGATTGCCATGATGATCGGGGCCGCCACCATCGCGATGCCGATCAGGGCCAATGGCAGCGCAACCAGTGGTGATGCGCGTCCCGCAAAATACAGGCTGAGCGTGCCGGCGCACCAGGGAATGCCGATCCACAGCAGGAACAGCTTGTTGCGAATGGTGACCCAGATATCGGGCCGGACTGCGTAGAGAACACGCTCGCCCGGCTGAAGCTTGTCGCCGAGCAGTGTCAGCGCATGAGTGGGTGCGATCACGCCGCTTCGCCGCGCGCGAGCGCCCCGGCGTGACGGATTGCCGCAATGTTGCTGCGATAAGCCGCCGCGCCGCCCTTGAACACGGCGGAGCCTGCCACCAGCACATTCGCACCGGCGGCGGTGACTTTGGGCGCGGTTTCGGCGGTGATCCCGCCATCGACTTCGATGTCAATCGGACGGTTGCCGATCATCGCACGGATCCGGGCGACCTTTTCGATCGCGGCCGGAATGAAGGCCTGTCCGCCAAATCCCGGATTGACCGACATGACCAGTACGAGATCCACGAGGTCGAGCACATGCTCGATGGTATTTTCCGGTGTGCCGGGATTCATCGTGACGCCGGCCTTCTTGCCGAGCGAGCGGATCGTCTGCAGCGAACGGTGCAGATGCGGACCTGCCTCCACATGCACCGTGATGATGTCGGAACCCGCCTTGGCGAAGGCCTCCAGATGCGGATCGGCCGGTGCGATCATCAGATGCACGTCGAAAATCTTGCTCGAATAAGGACGCATCGCCTTTATCGCATCCGGACCGAAGGTGATGTTGGGCACAAAATGCCCGTCCATCACGTCGAGATGGATCCAGTCGGCTCCGGCGGCATCGACGGCGCGCACTTCCTCGCCCAGCTTTGAGAAGTCGGACGCGAGAATGGAGGGTGCGATGAGGAGGGGGCGTGACATGCGTTGCTCGGTCATTGGTCGGCGCCCCGTCTTACACCGCTCGTCCCGGGCGGCAAAATGCGCGGCTCGATCCACCGGTGAATGAGCGGCCGCAAGGCATGCGGCAACGTGTAGATCGGGAATTGCGCGACCGCGAAATACAGCCAGGTCAGTTCCGGGACTGCGCTTCCGGCGGCCCCGACCATCAGGCCCATATTGCGGCTCCCGACCGCCAGTCCGAGCGCCAGAGCGGAGGAGCGGCCCGCCTTGTGGAAAATCACGCAGGTCATCACGATCAGCACCATCGAAAGCGCATAGACGAACAGCGTCAGCGCGCCGACCAGCAGCGGCTGCGTCAGGATATGTCTGCCGACACCATCCATCAGACCGATCGCAAACACGAACAGCACGATGACCGACAGCCCATCGATCGGCCCGCTGTGGCGCGCCACCCAATCCGCACCCTTGGCGCGGCGGACCGCATAGGCGACGATCGCGGTTCCGGCGAGCATCGCGAGAAGTTTGATGCCGAGCCAGAACGGCGAGATCTCCAGCGCCGGGCCGGCGAACAGCGAGGCCAGCAACGGCACCGTGAGTGGGGTGGACGCGGTGGCAACGATCAGCGTCGCGAGGGACAGCGCTGCATCGAGCCCCATCAGCGCCGCGAGCGCCGGACTGCCGATGATGGGCGGGGCGACAGCCTGAAGCACCAGCGCAAGGAACAGGGCCTCGGAGGCGACCGGGAGGCCGAACGCAAGCGCTACGCCGCACATCAGCGCCGGCACCGCGATCAGGGTCCACAGGCTTGCCGCAATCACGAGACCGGGGCGGCGGAACTGTTTCAGCAGGCTCGCCGGATCGACGCGCAGGAAGGCCAGCGTCAGCAACGCCAGCAGAGCCTCCAGGAAGACATGCTTGAAGACAGCCGCGAGCAGCGGCAGCGCGATCCCGACGAAGACTGAGAGTGCAAGCGCGCGGGTGCCTTGCCGCCCGAGCCAGGACAGAGCTCCAAGGCTTGATGCGACAAGGCTTGATGCGACAACGCCTGCGTCGAAAATGGGCATGGCGCGTGATACTGCACGGGCGTCGCGTAATCCATATATCTGTGTCATTCATCCCGTGAATTGCGGAGACGCGATCTCCGTCGGCGTTTTGAGGACTCCATGGCTCGTACCGATGCAATCGTTCTTGGCGCCGGCATGGTCGGCGTGTCTGCGGCTCTTCATCTCGCCAGGCGTGGATTGTCGGTGGCGCTGGTGGACCGCCGTGCGCCCGGCGAAGAGACCTCCTACGGCAATGCCGGGATCATCGAGGGCAACACCTATTTTCCCTACCCGTTTCCGCTGAAGCCGTCGGCCCTGCTGAAGATCGCATTCAAGCAGGCGCCGGAAGCGAACTACCATCTGTCCTATCTGCCGAAGCTTGCGCCCTGGCTATTCGCGTATCTGCGTCATTCGACGACCGAAGCGATGTTCGACTTCGCCGAGCAGATGCGTCCGCTATTTGCAGCCTCGATCGCCGAGCACGAAAAGCTGATGCGCGAGTCCAATTCCGAGCGCTATTTGCGAACCAATGGCTGGCTGAAAGTCTATCGCTCGACGCGCGCATTCGACGAGGCCAAGACGGACCTCGATGCTATCGCTGCAGCCGGCATCGCCTTCGAACCGCTCGACCTGAACGGGTCGATGGCGCTGGAGCCCGGTCTGTCGCCGGTGTTCGAGCGTGGCATCTTCTGGCCGCAGGCTGCCAGCGTCAGCAATCCGCTCGGCGTGACGCGTGCTTATGCCGAGCTGTTCAGATCACTCGGAGGCGTGTCGCTGACCGGCGACGCACGTTCGCTGCACAAGACCGATGGACGGTGGCGCGTCGACACCTCGGAAGGGCCGGTCGATGCGCCGGTCGCGGTGGTGGCGCTTGGTCCCTGGGCGCCGGATCTGCTCGAGCCGCTTGGGATCTATCTGCCGCTTGAGGTGAAGCGCGGCTATCACCGGCATTACAGGCCGGATGGCAACAAGGGACTGAACCGTCCGGTGCTCGATGCGGAGGTCGGTTATGCGGTCGTGCCGATGGAGCAGGGGCTTCGCCTGACGACGGGCGCGGAATTCGCATCGCGCGATGCGCCGCCGACGCCGGTGCAGTTCGATCGCCTGATGTCGAAGGCGCGCGGACTGTTTCCGCTCGGCGAGCCGGTCGAGGCCGAGCCCTGGATGGGGCGGCGGCCCTGCTTCCCGGATTCGAAGCCGGTGATCGGTCCCGCACCAGGGCAATCCGGGCTCTGGCTCGATTACGGGCATGCTCATTGGGGACTGACCCTTGGCCCGGTGACCGGACGGCTGATTGCCGAAATGATCACTGGCGAAGCGCCGTTCACCGATCCGCAGCCCTACAGCGCAGAGCGTTTTGCGCGCTAGTGCCGCGTGGCCGGTTCGAACGGTGTCAGTTCGTGAAACTGGAAGCGTCCGCGGATCGCGATGTTGAAGAAGGCGCCTTTCGACGGCGACGCGAGATACGCGTCGTAGATGGCCTGCGGAACATCGCTATACGCAAAGGTGCGACCGGACTTGAACGTCACCCGCAACTCGCGGCGCTCGGGTAAATAGACCGCGTCGCTGACGCCTGAAGCGCCGGGTTGTTGCCCGCGCAGAAAGCCGGGCAGAGCGTTACGCACATTCGCCGACATGATCACATTCCCGGCCATCATTATTGCCCGGTAAAGAACCGCGACAAAAGATGCCGGTTCAATCGTATTGACGGAATGGTTTACCTCTCGAATTTTAGGCGAACTTGTCGCGCCATGCCGGCAAGGCGCCGTCGAACGGCAGCGCCGTCGCCTCGTAAACGCCGCGTGCAATCGCACGCGCAAGGACATTGGCGGCCAGCGATCCGAGTGCAGTGAGCGCGAATAGAGGATCGGGCAGCGGCTTCTTTCCAGTCGCGGCCGCGAACACGATGTCGCCGTCGAGCGGCGTATGCACCGGATAGATCGCGCGCGCACAGCCGGTCTGAGCCATCACGGCGAGCCGGTGACACTGAGCCTTGGTCAGGACCGCGTCGGTTGCGACGAGTGCAATGGTCGTGGCTTCGCGCGGTCCGCCCTTGGTGCGGATCGCGAGCGCGTCCGGACCGAATGTCGTCGGCCAGCCACGGCCGCCGAATTCGTTGTTCTGCTCGAATGGCGCCGCCCAGAAATGCGGACCGTCGCCGATCGTGACATTGCCGACCGCATTGACGATGACCAGCGCCCCGACCGTGACGCCGTCTGCGGTCTTTGCGGAGGCGGAGCCGATGCCGCCCTTGAGAGTGGCGGTGGTTGCGCCGAGACCGCCGCCGGCGCTGCCCAGCGCGAAATCGGCCGAGGCTGCGACCGCGGCCTGATAGCCGAGATCGCGATACGGAGAGAACCGGCCCCATCGCTTGTCCCCGCCGGAGAGAAGATCGAACACGATCGCGCCCGGCACGATTGGCACGCGCGCGGGACCAATTGCAAAGCCGCGGCCCTGCTCATGCAGCCAGCCCTGCACACCCGATGTCGCATCGAGCCCGAAGGCGGAGCCGCCCGACAGCACGATCGCGTCCACGCGCTCGACCGTCGAATGGGCGGCCAGCAATTCGGTTTCGCGCGAGCCGGGGCCGCCGCCGCGCAGGTCCACCGACGCGACCGCAGGTTCGTCGAATATGACCGCGCTGGTGCCGGAGCCGAGCGCCGGATCGTCGGCATGGCCGACCTTGAGGCCGGCAACATCGGTGATGAGATTGCGCAATGTTTCACGTCCGCAGTTTTTCGCTTGTCCCCGCGACGGCAGGGACCCGGAGCCAGGGACACCGGATTCCCGCTTTCGCGGAATAAGCGGAGATTCTGGGACTGTAGTCGTAAAGCCGGCGAAATCCATCGTGCCGGTCACATCCTGGCGAGGGGATGCCGCAGCGCTTGCGTCGTCGCAGGACGGCAGGCATGACAGCCCCATGCCGGACGTCTCCATCTTCGCGGCCCTGATCGCGGGTCTGATCAGCTTCCTGTCGCCCTGCGTTCTGCCGTTGGTTCCCCCGTATCTCGTCTACCTCGCGGGCACCTCGCTCGAACGCTTCGCCGATGCGGAATCGGAGCCGCAGGTGCGGCGCGAGACGGTCATCGCGGCCTGCCTGTTCGTGGCGGGCTTCTCGACCGTGTTTATCGCGCTCGGCGCCAGCGCCACGCTGATCGGCAGCGTCCTGCGCGCCTATTCCGACGTGCTGGCGACCGTTGCGGGCATCGCCATCATCATCATGGGCCTGCACTTCCTTGGGCTGACGCGGATCGACTTTCTGCTGCGGGAGAAGCGGCTCGGCATGGCAAAGCCGATCGGATTGTGGGGCGCCTATGCAATGGGGCTCGCTTTCGCCTTCGGCTGGACGCCCTGCATCGGACCGATTCTCGCGGCGATCCTTGCGGTCGCGGCTTCGGAGGGGACCGTGGCGAAGGGCGCGGGCCTGCTCGCGATCTATTCGCTCGGGCTCGGCATCCCGTTCGTGCTCGCGGCCTTTGCGGCCGAGCCGTTCGCGGCGTTCCTGTCGCGTTTCCGCTCGCACATGCAGAAGGTCGAGATGGCGATGGGCGGCCTGCTTGTTCTGACCGGGATCATGTTTCTCACCGGCACCATCACGACGATGAGTTTTTGGCTGCTGGAGATGTTTCCGGCGCTCGGACGCATCGGATAGGGCGCGCGCACGTGTCTGAAAGAGCGGGTCTTAACTGCTCGCGTGTCATGTGAATTCCTTTTCACCCCGACGGTGCGTTTTTCATCCTCGTAGAAGTCCTGATGCTCGGACGACGGGTGCGCCGCCAGCGCGAGATCGCGCGTATCCTCTCGCGCGGAGGGAATTGAAGTGTTTCGATCCGGCGACCGGCACGATCGGGCAAAAGGATCGCCCGGTCACAATCATGGCATCGCGCGTGATTGCTGCTTGTGCGTGGTGAAGCGTTGCGTCTCTCCCGTTAGACTGCGAGCGGACGACGGCGAGCGTCCGCATAAAAATGGGAGGCAGACATGGCGATGACCGCAAAGGCCGAAGCGCGTGCACTCGATGCCGATGAACGCGACCTCGTGCAGAAGTCACATCACCCGGCGCTTCAGCAATTGTCCGACCAGGACCTTTCGCAACTGGTGAAGCTCGTGCGAGAGCGTCGCGACCGGGCAAAGACCCAGGCCAATCAGCGGCGGCGCGAAATGCGCGGCAAGGCCGCGCCGAAAGGTGCGACGGCGTCAAAGGCGGATGAAGGGTCCAAGGCGAAGCTCGCCGTGCTGGCGATGGCCGTGCGCCGGCTGAACAGCGAAACCGAACGCCGCCGTCGCATGCGCGCATCGATCGCCCATGTCGAAAGCGCGCAACGCGCGCTGGCCATGAAAGAGGCGAAGGCCGAGAACGGCGGGGCGGCATTCAACAGCCGGCAGGCGCACACCGGCATGCGCAACAAGCAGAGTCAGAAGCGTCAACAGTTGCTCAACCCGATGGAGCGTGGGCGCCTGCGCAAGGCGCAAGCGGTTGCGCAGGCGAAGCGCGACGCGCGTTAGCCCGCCGTCGCTTCGGCGCGCCGGTCAGCCGTCGATGATGAAGCCCGATGCCTTTGCGATCGGGCCCCAGTATTCGGTCTCGGACTTGATCCGCGCTGCAAGTTCGGTCGAGGAGAGCGCGTAGGTGTCGAAGCCCATCTGCGTCAGCGCCTCGCCGAATGACGGGTCCTTCATCGCAGCGTGGGTCGCTTCACGGAGCTTGTCGATCACCGGCACGGGCGTCTTGGCCGGCACGAACAGCCCGTACCAGTCGATGCCGGTGACCTCGCCATAGCCGAGTTCTGCGAATGTCGGCACGTCCGGCAGGAAGCGCGACCGCTGAGCACTGGTGACGGCGAGAGGACGAAGCTTGCGATCCGCGATGTGCGGCAGCACGTCGCCCATGACCGCCATCGAGGTTGCCATCGTGCCGCTCAACAGATCGGGGATGATCGGCGCCATGCCGCGATAAGGCGCATGCGTCATGTCGAGCCCTGCTTTGTTGGAAAAGACCATGCCCTGGAAATGCATGATCGAGCCCGCGGCCGGCGTGGCGTAAAAGGTCTTGTTCTTGCGCGCCCAGTCGACGAACTGGGCGAGGTTGCGCACGCTGTCCGGTACGCCAGGGCCCACCGTAAAAGCCTGCGCGTTCGAGCAGACCGGTGTGACGGGCGCGAGATCGGCGACCGGGTCGTAGGAGAGCTTGCGATAGACATGCGGGAAAATGACGATGGGCGACGACGGCGACAGCACGATGCTGAGCCCGTCGGGAGCTGCAGTCTTCGTCGCTTCAATCGCGATGCGTCCTCCCGCGCCGATCCGGCCCTCGACGATGACCGGGTCTGTATAGGTGCTGCGGATCTTCTCTGCGATGCGGCGGGCGATGATGTCGAGCGTGCCGCCGGCGGGGAATCCGACATAAATGCGCGCGGTGCCGGACTGTGCGGATGCGGAAGCGGGGAGCAGCGCGCAGGCGGCGCTGCCTTGCAGGAACGTACGGCGGGACAGGCGCATGCTGAACTCCCAGGATGTTGCCGGCCGGACCGCGGCGCTGCGTCCCGGACCGCGCAAATTGTACGTATACGTGCATTAAGCGTATGGAACGCGTTTCAGGGTGTCAAGCGAGGGCAGGGATGTGGGCAGGCGCGCGACAACAGCGCGGTTGCCGCCATAAGCACAACGCAATAAGCACTGACGTCATGGGCAAGAACAAAAGGCTGTCGGCACAAAAGCGCGCCAGTCGTGTGGCGAGGACATCGTCATCCGATGCTGATGGCAATGCCGTAAACGCGCTCTCTGCGCCCGCGCGCAAGGCGCTGGACGAATTCCGGCTCGAGAATGTTATCTCTCATCTTCTGCGGCGCGCCCATTTCGCGGCCGAAGAGATATTCGCGAAGGAGTTTGCGGAGGAGGCTATCACGCCGCGGCAGAAGGCGGCGCTCATCGCTGTCTATCAACGTCCGGGGATCAACCAGAACGAATTGTCGGCTCTGCTGTTCATGGATCGCAATACGGTCGCCGAGATGGTCGCGCGGCTGGTGCGTCGTGCGCTGCTGAAGCGCCGGCCGTCACCCGAGGACAGGCGCGCGTTTCAGCTCTTTCTCGCGCGAAAGGGCGCGGCGCTGCTTGACAGCGTCATCCTCCGCGACGCGCGCGTCGAGCGCGCGATCGAAGACAGGATCCCGCGAAAGGACCGCGCGGTCTTGATGCGCTGTCTTCGGTTGCTGGCGCGTTCCCCGTAAGCCGCACGGCAGCCGGTCGCAGGCGGCATGGAGTCCGACCGTGGGGTTGAAACCGAAGTCGCTGCCGTCTAGTCCTGAATGAAAATATCAAGGGAGCGAGACGATGCGATCATCCGACCGGATTCTGACGACGCATGTGGGCAGCCTGGCCCGGCCGGAGTCGCTGCTGTCGGAGGTCGAGCGTTTTCGCAGCGGCGAAATCCGTGAGAGCGATCTTGCCGGCGTGCTTCAAGGCGCGGTCGACGACGTGGTGCGCGATCAGGCCGCCGCCGGTGTCGACATCGTCAGCGATGGCGAGTTCCCAAAGCTCACAAGCTGGTCGCATTACGTCGTCGAGCGACTTGCAGGCTTCGAGCGCAGGCCTGCGCCGGACTCCGTCAGCCGCGCAGCAGCGGTGGGCAAGGACCGGCAGGACTACAAGGAATTCTACCAGGAATATGAGAAGTCGTATGGACGCGCGGGCCTCGGCAAGAGCCTCGAGAATATCGGCATCATCGCCATCGTCGGGCCGATCTCCTACAGGGACGATGCCGTCAAAGCCGATATCGCAAGGTTAAAGCGCGCGCTCGACCGGACCCCGGGCGTAACCGGTTTTCTTTCGGTCGTTGCGCCCGCGAGCGCCGCGCCCTCGCGAACGGACGAATATTACAAGAGCGATGAGGAATTCCTGTTCGCGGTCGCGGATGCATTGCGCGTCGAATACAAGACGATCATCGAGTCCGGTCTCGACGTGCAGATCGATGACGCATTTCTGGCAAGCTATTACGACGTCATCGCACCGCGCGACGGTTTCGCGGCGTACCGTAAATGGGCTGAGCTGCGCGTCGAAGCGCTCAACCATGCGCTGAAGGGCCTGCCATCGGACAGGATCCGGTACCATGTCTGCTGGGGCAGCTGGAACGGACCGCATTCCAACGACGTGGCTTTGAAAGACATCGTCGATCTGGTGCTGCGTGTGAATGCCGGCGGGTATTCGCTGGAGATGGCCAACCCGCGTCACGAACACGAATGGCGCGTGTGGGAAACGGTGAAGCTGCCCGACGGCAAGGTGCTGCTGCCCGGCATCGTCAGTCACTGCACGAATGTGATCGAGCATCCCGAACTCGTGGCCGAGCGCATCACGCGCCTTGCCAATCTGGTCGGCCGCGAACGGGTGATCGCGTCGACCGATTGCGGGTTTGCACAGGGCGTGTTCGGACGCCGGGTTCATCCGTCGATCCAGTGGGGCAAGCTGCGCGCGCTTGCGGAAGGCGCCGCGATCGCCTCGAAGCTGCTGTGGCGCAAGGCGGCGTGATTGGCGCTGCGACACCACGACGGTCAGCTTATCTGCCGCGCGGATCAACATTCCGCTTTCAACAAGCCGCGTTTTAGACTTGTTTGCGCCGCCGCCGGTCTCTCCAGGTCTTGCTCGGCAGCGGTTGACCGCGCCTTGCATGAAGCGCCATCGCGCGCTGGTACGATCTGCGAACATACGTGGCAGGCCAAGCGGCCACTGCCCGCAGCCATGCCCCGAACAGGGATGGATCGCGAAAACCATCCGCAGAAGGAAAAACCGGAAACGGTGTGAAGTCAGGCACCGTTTGGCGGTGGTCCTCCGGAGAGGCGAGATAGCTAATCCAGTATTCGCTTTGATTGTCCGGAGATCACTTCCGCCGCTGGACGACGCCGTTCATCATCCAGACCCGGTTCCGATCAGTTTCGCGTGGGGCATAGGCGATGCGCACGCCCAGCGCGCCGGCCGCATCAAGCCACGCGAACCAGCCGCTCGGGCTTGCGGCGATCTCCTCGTCGGGCTCGCCATTGTCGCGTGGACGAACGAAGAGAAAGTCACCATTCTTTGTGCTGAAAGCGTCGGGCTCTTCCTGCCAGCGTTTGCCAGCAATATATCCGTTCCCTAAGCAGACCAGCGTCATCAACCGGTAGTCCGTGACGCGAAGCCTCGCTCATGAGACGACTATCGTCAGTTTCTTAGCCGCGCGGGTGATGCCGGTATAGAGCCAGCGCGCGCGGCTGTCGGGGAAGGCGAAGCTCTCGTCAAACAGAACGACGTCGTCCCATTGCGATCCCTGGGCCTTGTGCACGGTGAGCACATAGCCGTAATCGAACTCGTCGTATTTCTTGCGCTGCGGCCAGTCGTAATCCTCGATGCCGCCGAGGAAGCATTCGCGCCGCACCGAGACCTTGATGCCCTTCACGCCAAGCGCGGAGCCGGACAGATCGGCATCCGGTGCGATGCGCATCGTGATGATGCCGCCGGATTTTCCGACGGCGCGCTCCTTCACCGTCCACAGACCGCCGTTGAACAGGCCCTTCTTGCGATTGTTGCGCAGGCAGACGAGCTTGTCGGAGGCGACCGGCAGGCCTTCCTCGCGGCCGAGCCGTTCGCGCAGCCGCGTGTTGTAGGCGCGGCGGGTGTTGTTGCGGCCGACGAGGATCTGGTCCGCCTCCTGCACGCGATCGGGATCGAAGTCGCTGCGCATGACCACTTCGGTCTCGCCATAGCGGCCGGGCTCGAGCCGCAGGCCTTCGCGCGCCATCATCGAGAGCCGCACGATCGGATCGTCCTGCGCCTGCCGGTGGACTTCGGTCAGCATCGCGTCCGGCTCGGCCTCGGTGAAGAAGCCCGCGCCCTGGATCGGCGGAAGCTGCGCCGGGTCGCCGAGCACGAGCAGAGGAATGCCGAAGGAGAGCAGATCACGGCCGAGTTCGGCATCGACCATCGAGCATTCGTCGATCACGATCAGCTTGGCCTTGGAGGCAGGCGCATCGTCCCACAATTCGAAGCTGGGCGTCTCTTCGCCGCTCTCGCGCGTCTTGTAGATCAGCGAGTGGATGGTGGAGGCGCCGGCGCAGCCCTTGGCGCGCATCACCAGCGCGGCCTTTCCGGTGAAGGCCGCGTAGGACACCCTGCCATCGACGCTTTCGGCGAGATGGCGCGCGAGCGTGGTCTTGCCGGTTCCGGCATAGCCGAACAGCCGGAACACCTGCGGCGTGTTCCCGGTGCCGGGTTTGGCTTTCAGCCAGGCGGATACCGCGCGGAGTGCTTCGTCCTGCTGTGGAGAGAAATCGGGCATGGGAGGAGGGGTGTAGAGTGATTTGCCCCGGGAATGAAGGGCAGCAATGCCGGTTCCCGGTTCCCGGCATTGTGAGTGGTGGATGATCCCGGCCTCCGCGATAGTCCTCCGGTCGCCCATCGATGGGCGCGCGCGTCGCCGATCGCCTGGCGCGCCGTCCGGGCTGGACAGTCTTTACGACAATTGACCTTTGCGACAATCGAACCCGGAGAGTGCCATGAACACCGGTCCGGATGTGATCGACCTTCGTCGCCGCCGTTTGATCGGCGGCGTGGCGGCAGCGGCCACTCTCGTGCAACTTGGGCCGTCAGCGCCGGCAAGCGCTCAATCGGCCAGTCCGGTGCAGCCGGCAATCAGGCCCGGCACGGGCCAGTCGTTCGGGCCGCTGAAGCAGACCGACGCCGGTCTGCTGAACGTCGCATATGTCGAACAGGGCCCGGCCGACGGCTCTCCCGTCATTCTCCTGCATGGCTGGCCCTACGATATACACAGCTTCGCCGACGTAGCGCCGATGCTGGCGGCCGCCGGGCACCGCGTTTTCGTTCCCTATCTGCGCGGCTACGGCGCCACCCGCTTTCTGTCCGGCGACACCGTCCGCAACGGTCAGCCGTCTGCGCTTGCGGTCGACGTGATCGATTTCATGAATGCATTGCGGATCGAGCGGCCGGTCGTCGCCGGCTTCGATTGGGGTGCGCGGTCGGCGGACATAGTTGCTGCGCTCTGGCCGGAGCGCGTCAGGGCGCTCGTCGCCGTCAGCGGCTATCTGATCGGCAATCAGGAAGCCGGAAAGATGCCGTTGCCGCCCAGGGCGGAGCTGGAGTGGTGGTACCAGTTCTATTTCGCCACGGAGCGCGGCCGGATCGGATATGAGAAAAACCGGGGCGACTTCAACAAGCTGATCTGGCAGCTCGCCTCACCCCGATGGAATTTCGACGAGGCGACGTATGCGCGCAGCGCCGCAGCGTTCGATAATCCCGATCACGTCGATATCGTCATTCACAATTATCGCTGGCGTCTTGGCCTCGCCGATGGCGAGCGGAAATACGATGAACTGGAGAGGCAGCTCTCCGCAGGTCCGACGATCAGCGTCCCAACCATTACTCTCGAAGGCGATGCCAACGGCGCGCCGCACCCGGATCCCGCGTCATACAGGAAGAAGTTCACGGGACGCTACGCGCATCGGCACATCGAGGGAGGCATTGGGCATAACCTGCCTCAGGAGGATCCGAGCGCCTTCGTGAAGGCGGTCATCGACGTCGCCGGTTCCTGAGGACCTCCGGACAGCGGCAACGGCAGCAGGGGACAGGGGGGATCGGCAGCGCTATTCACCGTGCATCGAAGGAGACACCGAAATGAAGCGCACGCACATCGCGCCGGCGGTATTTATCTCGGCGTCGGTTCTCGCCGGTGGTCTGGCGGTCGCGCAGCAGGACCGCTTCAACCTCACGGCGCCAAACGGCATCTCGTTCTCCGAATTCAGGGATTACGAAACCTGGCAGGCGATTGCCTCGAGCCTGCCGGATGACGCCACCGGATGCGGCACCTCACCGGCGCCCGGTTGCATCAAGGTGATCCTCGGTAATCCCGCAATGATCCGCGCATACAAGGCCGGCATTCCAGCCAACGGACAATCCATTCCCGACGGCGCGATGATGGCCAAGATCGAGTGGCAGAAGGCGCGAGACCCGCTCTCGGCCTATGGCGCTTTCGTGCCCGGCGCGCTCGCGGAGGTCGCGTTCATGATGAAGGACTCAAAGCGATTTCCGCAAACCGATGGTTGGGGCTATGCCACGTTCAAGCCCGACGGATCGTCGGAAGCGTGGAAGACATTCGGTGACGGTCCGGACTTCGCGAATACCTGTCACGCCTGTCACACGCTCGTAAAAGACCGCAACTTCGTCTTCACGAAATATCAGCGCCGCTGAGTGCACTGGCGATGCAGGGATCGTTCAAAAGCGAAAAGCCCGCCAGAAGGCGGGCTTTCCTGATCTTATGCGTCCCGGACTTACGAGCCCTGCATATTGGCCGGCAGTTCCTCGTAGGTGATCTTGCCGTCGGCGCCCTTCTTCCAGACGTAAACGACATAGTCCGGCCGGGTGATGTCGCCCTTCTTGTCGAAGGACAGTTCGCCGATCACGGTCTGGAACTTCTGGCCGGACTTGATCTGCGCGGCGACCTTCTTCGGATCGAGGGTCTTGGCCGCATCGGCCGCCTGCTTGATGACCTGCACGGCAGCGTAGCTGTAGAGCGTGTAGGCTTCCGGCTCGAACTTCTTGGCGCGGAATTTCTCGATCACGGCCTTCGCTTCCGGGCGCTTGCGGGGATCGGGAGCAAACGTCATCAGCGTGCCTTCGACGCCCGGTCCGCCGATGGCGGCGAATTCGTCGGAGGTGATGCCGTCGGCTCCGAACAGCGGCGCCTTCACGCCCTGGTCGCGCATCTGGCGCACCAGGAGGCCGCCTTCGGTATGCAGGCCGCCCCAGTAAACGAGGTCGGCGCCCGACGCCTTGATCTTCGACACCAGCGCCGAGAAGTCCTTGTCGCCGAGGTTGATGCCCTCGTAGAGCACTTCCTTCATGCCGCCCTTGTTCATGGCCTTGCGGGTTTCGTCCGCGAGGCCCTGGCCGTAGGTGGTCTTGTCATGCACTACGGCAATCTTCTTGCCCTTCATGTGCTTGAGGATATAGGCGGCTGCCACCGCGCCCTGCTGGTCGTCGCGTCCGCAGGTGCGGAACACGTTCCACATATTGCGTTCGGTGACGCGCGGATTGGTGGAAGCCGGCGTGATCGAGACGATGCCGTTCTCCTGGTAGACCTCGGACGACGGCATGGTCACGCCGGAATTGAAGTGGCCGACCACGAACTTCACACCTTCCGCCGAGAACTTGTTGGCGATCGACACGCCTTGCTTCGGGTCGCCGACGTCATCGCCGACCGTGGGGACGATCTTCTGACCCTGGATGCCGCCGGCCGCGTTGATGTCCTCGATCGCCTGTTCGAACCCGTTCTTCAACTGCGCGCCGAACGCGGCGTTCGATCCCGTGAGCGGGCCGGCGACGCCAAACTTTATCTGCGCGTTGGCCGGATTCGAGATTTGGCCCGACAGCGCGACGGCGAGGCCGACAGCGACGCCGAGCGCGGTGATCCGTTTCATTCGAAGCTCCCTCGTGATGCGTTGGCGGGATGCTTGCGCCGAATGAGTCCGGCCCCGCCGCATGCCGGATTTAACGATAAACCGGCGACAACGTCAGCCGGATTTCTGGGCTGCGGCGTTTGGCGCAGGCCTTTTTTTTGCCCAGTTGACCAATCCGGCGCGGGAATAAAGCCAGCCATATTGCTCGGCCATTTGCCCGGCGCGGGTCATCCGGAAGCCGCAGAACCCGAACAGCAGACAGAATGCGGTATCCACGACGTAGTAATGCAGGGAGAGGAGGTGCCCTCCGAATAGCGCCATATGAAAGAATCGCACTGCACCGCCCAGCACGATCATGTACGCCGCGACCTGCCACCACGGACGCCAGGTAAGTGCGATGGCGCGTCCAGACAGGAAGGCCGCGCCGCCGCCAAGGATGAGCGTGACCAGAACGAAGATGAAGAACGAGTCTTCCTCGTAGAAGAGGTGGCCGATGGTCGTGAGCATGGCTAGCCGGCCTCCCGGCGGCCGCCTTCGAGATAGGCGGCGCGAATTTCGGGCTTGTCGAGCAATTCGCGTCCGGTGCCCGACATGGTGATCTCGCCGTTCACCATCACGTATCCGCGGTCGGCGAGGCGCAGCGCATGAAACGCGTTCTGCTCGACGAGGAGAACGGTGAGGCCGGTGCGCTCGTTCAGGTCGGCGATGATGTCGAAGATCTGCTTGACGATTAGCGGCGCGAGGCCGAGCGATGGCTCGTCGAGCAGGAGAAGGCGCGGGCGCGACATCAATGCGCGCGCGATGGCGAGCATCTGCTGTTCGCCGCCGGACAACGTGCCGCCGCGCTGGTTGATGCGCTGCTTGATGCGCGGAAACATCGTGAAGATCATCTCGAGGTCTTCGGCGAAATGCTTGCTGCCGATGACTTCCGCGCCCATCTGCAGATTTTCCATCACCGTCATGCGCGAGAAGATGCGCCGGCCCTCGGGCGACTGCGCGATATCCAGGCGAGCAATCTCGTGCGTCGGCATGTCGGTGATGTCGCGGCCTTCGAGCAGAATCCGGCCTTCCGACGCCCGCGGATTGCCGAAAATCGTCATCATGAGCGTCGATTTGCCGGCGCCGTTCGCGCCGATCAGGGTAACGATTTCGCCGGGATAAACGTCGAGATCGACACCGCGCAGCGCGACGATGTTGCCGTATTTCGTGGTGACGCCACGGATGGAGAGGAGCGGGGCGCTCGATTGGTTTGACGGAGGTGTCACAGCCCGACCTCCGTCGCGACCGTTTCCACCTCTTCCTGTTCGACGCCGAGATAGGCGGCGATTACGTTCGGATCGTTCTTCACCTCCTCGCAGGTGCCGTCCGAGATTTTCTCGCCGTAATCGAGCACGACAACATGGTCGGAAATCTGCATTACCACCGACATGTCGTGCTCGATCAGAAGCACCGCGGTCTTGTGCCGGTCGCGGATCGAAATCAGCAGTTCGGACAGGTCGGCGCTTTCGCGTGGATTGAGACCCGCGGCCGGCTCGTCGAGACACAACAGTACGGGCTCGGTACACATGGCGCGCGCGATCTCGAGACGGCGCTGATCTCCATAGGGCAGGTCGCCCGCGGGATCGTCGGCGCGATCGATCAGGCCGATGGTCTCCAGCCACTGCGTCGCTCGCTCGATTGCGGACCTCTCGGCCTTGCGGAACGGCGTCAGCCCGAGAATGCCGAAGATCGAGAAACCGGATGCGCGCATCAGCGGGTTGTGCTGCGCGACCAGGAGATTCTCCAGAACGGTCATGCCGCGGAACAGCCGGATATTCTGGAACGTGCGCGCGACCCGTGCCTGCCGCGCGACGGAATGGTCCGGCATGCGCTCGAGGAGGTACAGCGCGCCCTTCCTGCGGACGCGACTTTGCGCCGGGCTCGCCGTCAATGCGTCGATGTGTTGCCAGACCGATGGATCGCCGCTCTGCAGGGCGATGCGGCCCTCGGTCGGTCGGTAGAAGCCGGTGATGCAGTTGAACACTGTGGTCTTGCCGGCGCCGTTCGGCCCGATCAGCGCGGTGATCTCGCCGTGGCGCGCGACGAAGCTGAGGTCATGCACCGCGACCAGCCCACCAAAGCGCATGGTGAGGTGTTCGACGCGCAGGACATCGTGCGCGAGGCTCATCCGCGGCCTTCCTTCACGAATTTTGCGGCAATGGTTTTCTTCTCGTGCAGGAACGCCGTGGGATCGCGCGTGGAGATCAGGCCGCGCGGCTTCCAGATCATGATCAGCACCATGCCGAGGCCGAACAGCAGCATGCGGTAATGCGTCGGATCGAACTGGCTGCCGAACACGCTCTTCAGAAAGTCCAGTTCGCGCAGATATTCGGTGCCGCCGATCATCAGGATGGCGGCGATCGCGACGCCGGCCTGGCTTCCCATGCCGCCGAGCACGACGATGGCGAGGATCATCGCCGATTCCATGAAGGTGAAGCTCTCGGGCGAGATGAAGCCTTGCCGCGCGGCGAAGAACGAACCGCCGAAGCCTCCGAACATCGCGCCGATGGCGAACGCGGACAGCTTGGTCTTGGTGGTGTCGATGCCAAGTGCCCGGCAGGCGATCTCGTCCTCGCGCAGCGCCTCCCAGGCGCGGCCGATCGGCAGTCTGCGCAGCCGCCAGGTGACGAAAGCGGTGAGCAGCACGAGGCAGAGGATCAGGTAATAGAAAAAGATCGTCCGGTAGACCGGCGAGAATTCAAGCCCGAACACCGCGGCGAAGCCGTCGTCATTGGCGTTGAACGGAATGCCGAAGAAGGTCGGCCGCGGAATTCCGGAAATGCCGGCATAGCCGCCGGTGAGGTCGACCCAGTTGATCAGCACGAGGCGGATGATCTCGCCGAAAGCGAGCGTCACGATCGCAAGATAATCGCCGCGCAATCGCAGCACCGGAAAGCCCAGGAGGATGCCCCAGAAGGCGGCGAGAATGCCGGCGAGCGGCAGCAGCATCCAGAACGAGAAGCCGAAGGTTTTCGCAAGCAGCGCATAGGAATAGGCGCCGACTGCGTAAAACGCGACATAGCCGAGATCGAGGAGGCCCGCGAGGCCGACCACGATGTTCAGCCCGAGCCCCAGCATGATGTAAATCAGGATCTGGATGCCGAAATTGTCGATCCACTTGACCGATCCCGCAAGGCCGCCGAACGCGATTACGATCACCGGAAACATGAAGGCGAAGCCGAGCGCGAAGGGCGCGGCGATCCTTGCGATCCTGGCGCGCGTTTCGGCCGCTTTGATGCTGGCGCCCTCGGTCCGAGCGGCGGCCCGCCGCGCCGCGAGCGGATGAACCACGAGCGACATCAGGAGGCTGATGCCGACCACGAAGGCGACCATCACCGCCAACAGGTAGGGCCGCGGGTTGAGGACGAGTTCGTTGCGGATATTGACGGTGGTCTGCAGGCCGATCAGCGGCAGCAGGATGCCGAATGCGACCAGACCGGCAACGATCGCCTCGCGGATCGCGCGCTGAATGTCGACGCGCGCTGGCACAGGCTCCGGCATGTCAGACCTTTTCGACCTCGGGCCGGCCGAGCAGGCCTTGCGGCAGGAAGATCAGCACGATCGCAAGGATCGAGAACGCGGCGACATCCTTGTAGTCGATCGAGAAATAGGCGGACCAGAAGGTTTCGATCAGCCCGATCAGGAGCCCGCCAATCACCGCGCCCGGCAGCGAACCGATACCGCCGAGAACCGCCGCGGTGAAAGCCTTGATGCCCGGCACGAAGCCGTCGGCGAAACTGACCACGCCGTAATACATGAGATACATGGTACCGGCGACCGCCGCGAGCGCGGCCCCGATCACGAAGGTCAGCGAGATCGTGCGATCGACATCGACGCCGAGCAGGGCTGCCATCTTCGGATCCTGCTCGGTGGCGCGTTGCGCGCGGCCGAGCGGCGTCTTTGCCACCAGATACCAGAACGCGGCGAGGAGGAGCGCCGTCACGCCCCAGATGATCAATTGCCGGTAGGAGAGGGTGACAGTGTAATTGCCGCTGTCCATCAGGACGAACACGTCCGTGACCATCGGCGGGATCGACTTGTTGCGCGGACCCTGCGCGACCTGCACGAAATTCATCAGGAAGATCGACATGCCGATCGCGGAGATCAGCGGCGCGAGCCGGAACGAGCCGCGCAGCGGCCGGTAGGCGACGCGCTCAATGGCCCAGCTCAGGAGCGACGTGATCAGCATCCCGACGATCAGCACGACAAACAGCGTCAGGAAGATCGAGGAGATGCCGAGCACCGTCGACAGCACGAGCACGGTGATCAGCGCGACGAAGGCCGACACCATGAAGACGTCGCCATGCGCGAAGTTGACCATGCCGATGATGCCGAACACCATGGTGTAGCCGATCGCGATCAAACCGTAGATCGATCCCAGCGTGATGCCGTTGATCAATTGCTGGACAAAAACTTCCATGTCGGCGCGCCTTCCCCCCGGAGTGTCGCATCCGGCCCCCGCGATCAGGTGCAAGGTTCAGGTTGCGTTCAAGTTGCAAACCTGCGCCTGCAAAATTCGCGCCTGAAAACTCGCGCCTGAAAGACTCGTTAAGTCTTAGCAGCGGGGGTGCGGGGCGGCAACGCGACGCGCGCCCGCGGTGTGCCGCGCAGGTGGGCCGTGCACAGGCGCCGCGCTGCCTCCGAATTGTGGCGGAACCCCACATTTCATGGGCGGATTGAGTCAAACCTTCGTGTGACTCCGCACGGAACGGCCGCCGTTTGCGCTGCGTTATCGGTGCAGGGGCGGGTAAACCAGGAGCCTCCAATGTCTAACGAGCGTAACCAAGGTCAGCAGCAGCAGAGCAACCCGAATCAGGGCGGCCAGCACGGCGGCGGACAGCAGAAGCCCGGCCAGCAGACCCAGAATCCGGGGCAGGGTGGCCAGCATGGCGGCCAGCAGAAGCCCGGTCAGCAGCAAAGCCGCTGACGCTGCACTGCAACAAGACGGTTGCACGGAAGGCCTCGCCTAGCGGCGAGGCTTTTCCATGTTGGCTCGTCAGACAGGCGGTTGGCCGGCCGACCGAACGCGTTTAATCTGGGCTCATGAGCGCCGGGCTCCCACTGTTCCATCTCTACGGCGATCCGCCTGACGATCAGGCGTTCGACTTCATTCATGTCGAAAGCATCGCATCGCGATCCTCGCTGCACGACTGGCTGATCCGCGCGCATCGGCATCGCAACCTGTTCCAGATTCTTCTGGTCGAGCGCGGCGGCGGTGAAATGACGCTCGAGGCCTCGATCAAGCCGTTCACCGCGCCCTGCGCGGTCATCATCGCGCCCAATGTGGCGCATGGCTTCCGCTTCCACGCGAACGTCACCGACGGCTTCGTGATGAGCTTCAGCGAGGATGTCGCCTCGCTGCTCGGGCAGCGGTCGGGGGAGGCGATCGCGCAGCTCAAGGCGCTCGCGGCAGAACCGATCATCGCGCTTAGCCCGGCACGCGACGGCCGTCTCGCAAAGCTGTGCGAAGACCTGAGCCAGGAGATGTTTCTTGCGCGCGACAATCATCGCCTCGCGATGCGGGCCCTGCTTGCGCTGATCGCAATCGAGGTCGGGCGGCAATCGGCGAGCCGTGCGCGCACCGGCGCCGTGACGCTCGCGCCGGCCGACACTACGGTCGATACGCTGCAACGGATGGTCGAGGACAATTTCCGGAAAGAGCGGCAGATCGGATTCTACGCGTCCGCGCTCAACATGACCGCGGACCGTCTGAACGATCACGTCAAGCGGGCAGCGGGCGTGACGGCGGGACATCTGATCCGGCAACGGGTGCTGACCGAGGCCAAGCGCGAACTGGTGTTTACCGGCCGGGCGATCCACGAGATTGCGTACGAACTCGGCTTTGCCGATCCGTCGCATTTCGCGCGCTTCTTCCGCAAGCAGACCGGCATGAGCCCGCAGGACTTCCGGGCCGCGCAACTGGGTTAATGGCCGCGGCGCAAGGCGGTGCGCGCATGCGGCCGCCTGACGACGGTAACATCGCCAGGGGCGCCCTTAACCTAAACAAAACCTTTCCATTGAAGCGGCAATCGTAAACAGCAGAGAGTCCGGCTCCCTGAAAAACCGAGGCAAAACCGGGGGTGCGAACAATGCGGTGGCTTCCGAGAGCGATCCCGGTTCTGATCACGATCATCGCGCTCGACTTTGTGCTGGTGTTCGGCTTCGAGGCGTTCAGGGTTCTGTCGTCACCGATCTATGGCCTCGACCAGGTTCCATTTGCCAACCTTGTTCACGGCATCGGCCGTGTATTCGGTTTGAGCGGATACGGGCTGTACAATCTCGCCGCGTTCTTCGGCGGCGTCTATCTCACCATTGCATTTGTTTTCACGCTGCATCTCGCGACCCGCCTCGGCGTGCTACGGGGCGGGTGCATCTCGCACGACCTGCTCGATGCAGCGCTGATCCTCGTCGTGATCGTGACGATCATTGCGGCGACGCCCGCAATGCTGAAGGGCGCGACCGAAATCCTGGTCCAGGAGCGGCTGCCGCTCTGGCTGGTCGGCCTCGCGGCAACGCTGTCGATGATCGAACGTCTGCCGGACACTGAAACCGTCCAGCCGACATTCTTGGACCGGCTGTGGGAGCGCTATGCGGCACGCCGGAAGCGGGCTGACAGCACCATCGTCACACCGGCGCTGCGCCATGAGGCTGATGCCCGCCGCTGGGACGACCTTCGCGATGCCGGCGGCCTCGTGGTCGAACCCGCGCGGATCGTACGGCCGACCGGGCCCTGGTTTGCGCCCGGACGCAATTGATCGCTATTTCGGGCGCACCTCGCGCAATCCGCGATCCGGCGACTTCAACTCGCCGCTGCGCCTGAGCCGCACACCCTCGATCAGGGCGCGGGCGCAATTGCGGACTTCATCCTGTAGCGCGATGTCGGCGTCGAGCGCCGCGTGGCTGGTCGCGTAGGGCTCGTAATACCCGATGTAACGATCGATCTCCGCCATGTGGCCTGCCGGAATCAGGCCGATGTCCGAAAGCCAATCCGACAGAATGCGCCGCAGATTCTCGACGCCGCTCGCGTCGCCATGCGCCACGACCGAATAGACCCGTCCGGCGAGGTGGCGCGGATACGACCAGCCGTCGAGCTCGATCTCTTTGGCGAGCTTCGCCGATTTGCCTTGCGTCGAAGTCGGATCGGGATTGCCGCCATCGGCGCAGACCAGCCGGTCGATCATCAGCTTGAGCGAGGAGGGCACCTGGTACCAATTGACCGGACACAGGACCATGACGCCGTGGGCGGCGACCCATTTCGGATAGATCTCCGCCATCCAGTCGCCGGTCTGTCCGATCGCGTGATTGGGATAGCAACTGCAGGGCCAGTGACACAGCGGCATCGCAGTAGAGACGCAGGACTTGCAGGGATAGATCACCCGTCCGTATTCGGATGCCAGCCGCGAAAGGTCGAGCAATTCGGATTCAAAGCCTCGCTCGCTGTCCACGATCTCCTGCGCAAGCTTCGCAAGCCGCCAGGTCTTGGAGATTTCGCCCGGGCAGGTCTGATCGCTGCGTGACGAACCGTTGACGATCAGGATGCGCGAGGGTGATGCCTTGTCCTGCTGACGCGCCTGCGCGGATGCGACAGCTTCGCTCGCGGCACGCCACTCGTCCGACAATTCGTAGGCCGGGTCGGCATAGCCTGCGCCGGCCGGCTTCGTGCGCGGTGACTTGTGGTTCTCGCTGTACCCCGTCCAGGCCGCGTCGGCGATCCTGTCGATCTCGGCCGCCAGCGGTTCGAACAGCGGATCGTAAAACCGCGCCTTGAACCGGCGCACGAATTCGTCGCGCGAGAGCGCGACGGACGGCATTCCCGTTCGGGGATCGGTATTCGCCATGGCGTTTGCGGGCGCTCCAGCGGATCGCCCAAGCCAACGCGCATGGCGGTCTTAGGTTCGAACGGGGCCAGATCAGGCCTTGCCAAGCTCGGCGATAATCTCGCCGGCTTCCTTGAAGGCGTGGTTCGCGGCCGGCACGCCGCAATAGATCGCCTGCTGCATGATGATTTCCTTGATGTCGTCGGGCGTGAATCCGCCCTCCACCAGGGCCGCGCGCACATGCATGCGAAACTCCGCCCATTTGTCGAGCGCGAGCATGGTGCCGATCACCAGCACGCGGCGCGTACGCTCGTCGTAATGCGGGCGGGTCCAGACCTCACCCCAGGCATAGCGGGTGATGAAGTCCTGGAATTCGGAATTGAACGGCGTCTTGCCGGCATTGGCCTTGTCCACCCAGGCATTGCCGAGCACCTTGCGGCGCCGCGCCATGCCGGTGTCGAAGCGTTCTTTTTCGTCCATGATCGATCTCCGGGTCAGCCGAGAAAGCCGGTGACTTCCGCGATGTAGGCGGCCGGCTGTTCGACATTGCTGATATGGGCGGCGTCGACGATGGCGAGCTTTGCGCCCTTGATGCGGTCGCGGATGAACTCGGCCGCCTCGACATTGGTCGCCATGTCTTTCGAGCCGGCGATGATCAAGGTCGGCGCGGTGATGCTCTTGATGATCTCGCGATGATCCATGTCGCGCACCGCCGCGCAGCAGGCGATATAGCCCTCAACCGGCGTCGCGATCATCATCTCCTTCATCCGCGCGGTCTCCGCCGGATTGTTTTTCTGGAAAGTCTGCGTCAGCCACGCATTGATGACCGTGTCGGCGATGGCCGCGACGCTGCCGGCCCTGGTGACGTTTTCGATGCGCGTGTTCCAGGGCGTCTTGTCGGGGTAATAGGTCGAGGTGTTGGAGAGGATCAGCTTGTCGATGCGGTTGCCAGCATTGGCGCCGAGCCACATCCCCTCCATGCCGCCCATCGACAGGCCGAGCCAGTTCACCTCGTCGAGGTTCAGTCCGTCCATCACCGCGATGGCGTCGCGCGAGAGCAGCTCCATGGAGTAGGGGCCCTTGGTCACGCCCGACTTGCCGTGACCGCGCCTGTCGTAGCGCACAACGCGATATTTCGCGGTGAACGCCGCCATCTGCGGATCCCACATATGTTTGGTGGTGCCGAGCGACGATGACAGCATCAGCACCGGCGCGTTGTCGGGGCCTGTGACTTCAACGTCGATCGGGCAGCCGTCGTGGGAATTGATAACGGGCATTCAGTTCCTCCAGTGACTTCTGCGAGTGCAATATCTCTCCGTTCATTCCCGCGAAAGCGGGAATCCGGAGAGCATCTTCAACAAGGTCCGGGTCCTCGCTTGCGCGGGGACGAGCTGGCCAAGGCCGGGTGCGGACATTTATCGTCCCGTCTTCGCCGTCGCGATCAGCCGGTCGATGAATTGCTGCGCGACCCCCTGGTAGCTCATCGGATCGAACAGTTTCGACAACTCGCCGGCAGGCACGACAGCGGTCACCTTCGGATCGGCGGCGAGCGCATCCTTCAGCGACTTCTTCCCGCTATGGGCGCGCTTGCTCGCCTCTTCGACGAGCTTGTGTGCTTCCGCCTTGCCGATGCTTGCAGCGAGCTTGAATGCGACCGCTTCGGCCATGATCTGTCCGCCGGTGATGTCGAGATTGGCGCGCATGCGCTCGTCATCGACATCGAGCCCTTCGGCAATATCCACCACGGAATTCAGTGCGCCCGACGTGACGAGCGCGAGCGCCGGGAAGGTTGGCCATTCCGCGGCCCAGGCGCCGGCCGCGCGTTCGTGCTCCTGCACCTGCGCGGCAAGAATGGTCGCGCAGAGCTGCGGTGCGATCGCCGCACAGGCGAGGCCCGCGGCGGCTGCGACTGGATTGCGCTTGTGCGGCATGGTGGACGAGCCGCCACGGCCTTCGCCCGCGGGCTCGAAGGCTTCGCCGACTTCGGTCTGCATCAGCAGCGCGACATCGCGCGCGATCTTGCCGCAGGTGCCGGCAAGGAGGGCGAGCGCGCTGGCCACTTCGCCGAGACGATCGCGGTGCGTATGCCACGGCGCGTCCGGCAGAGGCAGATCGAGTTCCCTGGCGAAGGCGATCGCGACATCGAGGCCGCGGTCGCCGAGCGCGGCGAGCGTGCCGGTGGCGCCGCCGAATTGCAGGACGAGATCCTCATTGCGAACGCGCTTGAGACGAGCACGCGCCCGCGTCAGCGCCGCCGCATAGCCCGCGACCTTCAGTCCGAACGGCATCGGCAGGGCCTGCTGCAGCCAGGTGCGGCCCACGGTTGCCGTGTGGCGATGCTTCTCCGCGAGCGTCGTGAAGGCGGGGATTGCGCGGTCGATCTCGGTCAGGAGATCGTCGATCACCGCACGCAATTCGAGCACCAGCGCGGTGTCGATGATGTCCTGGCTGGTCGCACCCCAATGCACGTAGCGGGCCGCCTCCGGATCTTTTTTGGCGACCTCCGCGGTCAACGCCTTGACCAGCGGGATCGCGAGATTGCCGGCCGAGACCGCGGCCAGGCCGAGAGCGCCCACATCATAGAACCTGGCATGGCAGGCATCGGCGATCGGCTTCGCAGCGCCCTTCGGAATCACGCCGAGGGATGCTTCCGCTGCCGCGAGTGCAGCTTCGGCCCGCAGCATGCGGTTGAGCCGCGCGCTGTCGGACAGGATTTCGCGCATCGCCGCGCTTGAAAACAGCGGGCCCATCAGCGCGGAGGGAAGCAGAGGTGTAGACATGTGCAAAACCTTGGCGCGCCTCGATCGGGCCCGCACACTAGGCGCGTCGAGCAGGTCCGCCAAGTGCGGCGCCATGCGGTATGAGCAATCCGGCATGTCGCGCCAAGATGCAGGCTTGCTTCGCCATGCCGAAATCGGCGATACCGCCGCATGTTCGATCTGACCCTTTCCTTCGACAACGGCCCCGAGCCGGCCGTGACTCCGGTCGTGCTCGACGAACTCGCGCGCCGGCAGATCAAGACCACGTTCTTTGTCATCGGACAGAAGCTCGCGCAGCCGGAGAGCCGCGCGCTTGCGGAGCGCGCCAGGGACGAAGGCCACTGGATCGGCAACCATTCCTGGACGCATTCGGTGCCGCTCGGCCAGCAGACCGGAGCCGATGTTGCGGAGCGCGAGATCGGGCGCACGCAGGAGGCGATGGCCGGGCTCATACATCCGCACCGGTATTTCCGTCCGTTCGGTGGCGGCGGCAATCTCGACCGACGTCTGATGTCCGGTCCGGTGCTCGAATATCTCACGCGCGGCGGCTACACCTGCGTGCTGTGGAATTCGATCCCGCGCGACTGGGCCGATCCGGACGGCTGGGTCGAAACCGCCTTGTCGCATTGCAGGGCGCAGCCCTGGACGCTGATGGTCCTGCACGATCTGCCGACCGGGGCGATGGCGCATCTGCCGCGTTTTCTTGATAAGGTGGGTGAGGCGGGTGGCCGCATCCGCCAGGATTTCCCGCCCGACTGTGTCCCGATCGTGGATGGCAAGGTCGTACGTCCGATCGATGACTACGTGGCTGCGGCCTGATTTTTTCCAAGATGGAGTAACCGCCGATGGCGATGACGATGACCGGAGAAATTCCGCTTGAGGCAAAGCGGGATGTGGTGTGGGCGAAGCTCAACGATCCCGAAGTGCTGAAGGCCTGCATCCCCGGCTGCGAGGAGTTGAACGTTGTCGGCGAGAACGAGTTCGAGGCCGTTGCGGTCAACAAGATCGGGCCGGTGAAGGCGAAGTTCAAAGGCAAGGTGCAGCTGACCGACATCGATCCGCCGAACGGCTACAAGATTTCCGGGCAGGGCGATGGCGGGATCGCCGGTTTCGCCAAGGGTGGCGCGACGGTGCAACTGACCGACAGTGAGGGTGGCGGCACGCTGCTGAAATACGATGTCGAAGCTCAGATCGGCGGCAAGCTCGCGCAGCTCGGCCAGCGCCTCATCAACGGCGCGGCGAAAAAGATGGCGGACGATTTCTTCGCGCGCTTCGCCGAAGCGGTGAAGGCCGGCTGATCGCGGGCGCGTGTCATGGCAGACAAGGTCGCGATCATCACCGCGGGCGGTTCCGGTATGGGAGCCGCGGCCGCGCGCCGTCTGGCGAAAGACGGGTTTAAGGTTGCGATCCTGTCGTCGTCGGGGAAAGGCGAGGCGCTGGCGAAGGAGCTTGGCGGGATCGGCGTCACCGGCTCCAACCAGTCGAATGACGACATCAAGCGGCTGGTCGATGCGACCATGGCGACGTTCGGCCGCGTCGATGCGCTGGTGAACAGCGCCGGCCACGGGCCGCGCGCGCCGATCATCGAGATCACCGACGAGCAGTGGCACGCGGGCATGGATGTCTATTTCCTGAGCGCAGTGCGTCCAACGCGCCTCGTCGCGCCGATCATGGTGGCGCAGAGGGCGGGCGCGATCGTCAACATCTCGACCGCGTGGGCATTCGAGCCGAGCGCGATGTTTCCGACGTCGGCCGTCGCGCGCGCGGGCCTTGCCGCCTACGCCAAGATTTTCGCGGACACCTATGCGGCCGACAATGTGCGCATGAACAACGTACTGCCCGGCTGGATCGACAGCCTGCCAGCGACCGAGGAGCGTCGCGAGAGCGTGCCGATGCGGCGCTATGGCAGCGCGGACGAGATCGCTGCGACGGTCGCGTTTCTGGTGTCGGAAGGGGCGGGCTACATCACCGGCCAGAACATACGCGTCGATGGCGGGCTGACCCGGTCGGTATAAGCGTCGGACGCGAGCGCTAGTTCATCTCGCGCGGCTGGCCGACATTGCGGCGCCAGACTTCAGCGAGCGAACGGCCGGCGCGCGGCGGTTCGGGGCTATAGGCCGAAACCAGCGTCGAGAGATTCGAGCCGCCGCGCAACAGATCGGCGGCCTGCTGCAGGATCGCCTTGCGAATGTCGCCGTTCAGCGGGATCGAGACATGCGTCACGATCGAGTCGGTGATTTTGCCTGCGCTGAGATTGTAAGAGCCCGGAATGCGCGGATACGTCAGGGTGTGGATGTTGATGCAGTTCTCGACCGGGCAACGGTAGACGTCGCCCCATATGGTGGCGGCGTCGAGCGTGATGATCGTCGGGTGGAATTTCGCCTCTTCAACCATCTTCTTCCCGAACATGTAGGCGCGGGCGCCGCCGGCCGAATGTCCGATGATCAACACCGGCTCTTCACTGCGGCTGAAGATGCCGAGATGGTTGTCGATCACGACACGCCAGCCCTGCTGTCGCAGATCACTGGCAAGCGGGGCGAGAGGGGTGAGGATGCCCGGCTGATATTGCGCGAGCCCATTGAACAGGAGCGCTGTCGGCTTGACAGGGGATTGAGCTGCGACCGGAGTCGCAATCAACGCCGCGGCAAGGGCGAGGGCGAATTTCATGTACACTTACTCGTTACGCAATACGGTCGGTTTAAGGCGAAGCCGTAAACCGAAAACTTACCTACAGATCTTTGGCTAACAGCGGACTAACGCTGATTGCCGTGCGCTGATACCGGCGGGCGCGGTCCGCGGGTCGATCCTGACTTTTTCGCGAAAAAAGTGCGGCGAGCCGGTGGCGGCGAGAGCGGTCCGCCGTGCGCTGAGTCGCTCCGCCGATCCTGCAAAGCAGCTCCGGAGGCGGTCCGAAAAGGCGCCGCTTGACCGCCGCCAGCGGCCTGTTAAGACTTGTTCGTGTTCCAAGTTGCCGAAAACGGCAAGATTTCGGCTCCGGGGGGAGCCACCGCGCCGGTTTCGAGCCAAAAACACTGCGATTTCAAGCCGAGGGAGGATTTCATGGCATCCGTCACGATGACCGTGAATGGTAAGCAGACCAGCGCCGACGTCGATGAGCGCACGCTTCTGGTCCAGTTCCTGCGCGAGAATCTCCGGCTGACCGGAACCCATGTCGGTTGCGACACGTCGCAATGCGGCGCCTGTGTCGTCCATGTCGACGGGGTCGCCCGAAAGAGCTGCACCACGTTCGCCTGGCAGGTGGACGGTGCGAAGATCACCACGATCGAAGGTATCGCCAATGGAGCGCAACTGCATCCGATGCAGGAGGCCTTCCGCGAGCATCACGGCCTGCAATGCGGCTTCTGTACGCCCGGCATGATTATGGCCGCGATCGACATGGTCAATCGCAAGGGTAACGATCTCGACGACAAGACCATCCGTCACGAGCTCGACGGCAATCTGTGCCGTTGCACCGGCTACCATAACATCGTGAAGGCGATCGCCGCCGGCGCGAAGGCTATGGCGAAATAAGGACGCGTCTTTTCGACAATTCGGGAAGGAGTCTGTCATGACTGCCACCGGAATTGGCGCACCAGTGCGCCGCAAGGAAGACCACCGCTTCATCACCGGCAAGGGCCACTACACCGACGATCACGCGAGGCCGGATCAGGCTTTCGCTCATTTCGTCCGCTCGCCGCACGCGCATGCGAAGCTGAAGAAGATCGACACGTCGGCGGCAGCTACGATGCCGGGCGTGATCGCGATCTGGACCGGCGAGGACTTCGCCTCGGACAAGCTCGGTCCGCTGATCTGCGGCTGGATGGTCAATTCCAGGGACGGCTCGCCGATGAAGATGGCGCCGCATCCGGCGCTTGCAGCCGGCAAGGTAAGCCATGTCGGCGACGCCTATGCGGTCGTGATCGCCGAGACGCTGACGCAGGCCAAGGACGCCGCCGAAAAGATCGTGACCGATTTCGAAGTGCTGCCGGCGGTGATCGATCCCGCGAAGGCGCAGAGCAAGGACGCGGTCCAGATCCACGACGTCGCGCCGAACAACACCATCTACAACTGGCATATCGGCGATCCGGACGCGAACGCGGCCGCGATGCAGAAGGCCAAGCACATCACGAGGCTCGACTTCATCAACAACCGCCTCGTGCCGAATGCGCTCGAGCCTCGTTCGGCGCTGGCCGAATATGATGCGGGCTCCGAGAACTTCACGCTCTGGACCACCAGCCAGAACCCGCATGTCGCGCGCCTCGTGATCTCGGCGTTCATCGGGGTTGCGCCGGAACACAAACTGCGGGTGATCGCGCCCGATGTCGGCGGCGGCTTCGGATCGAAGATCTTCATCTATCCGGAAGAGGTCGTGTGCCTCTGGGCCTCCAAGAAGGTGGCGCGTCCGGTGAAATGGACGGCGGACCGTTCGGAAGCCTTCGTTACCGACGCGCATGGCCGCGATCACGTCACGCATGCCGAACTCGGCTTCGACGAGAACAACAAGATCGTCGGGATGAGGGTTAAGACCATCGCCAATCTCGGCGCGTATATGTCGACCTTCTCGTCGGCGGTGCCGACCTATCTCTACGCCACGCTGCTGTCGGGGCAGTACGACATCCCCTCGATCTATTGCGAGGTGGATTCGGTCTACACCAACACCGTGCCCGTCGACGCGTATCGCGGGGCAGGGCGTCCCGAGGCGACATTCGTGGTCGAGCGCCTGATGGAAGTTTCAGCGCGCGAACTCGGCGTCGATCCGGCGGAGCTTCGCCGGAAGAATTTCGTGCGGACTTTCCCGTACCAGACCGTGGTGGCCTCGCTTTACGACGCTGGCGACTACGACGCTTCGCTCGCCAAGGCGATGGATATCCATGACACGAAGGGCTTCAAGCAGCGCAAGCGCGAGAGCGCGAAGCGCGGGAAGCTGCGCGGCATCGGCTATTCGACCTATATCGAGGCCTGCGGCGTTGCGCCGTCGGCGGTGGTCGGCTCGCTCGGCGCGGGCGTCGGCCTGTGGGAATCCGCCGAAGTGCGGGTGAATCCCACGGGCTCGGTCGAGGTGCTCACCGGCAGCCATCAGCACGGCCAGGGACACGAGACGACGTTTGCGCAACTCGTGTCGGACCGGCTGGGCATTCCGATCGACAATGTGACGGTGGTGCATGGCGACACTGACAAGGTGCAGTTCGGCATGGGCACTTATGGCTCGCGCTCCGGCGCGGTCGGCATGTCGGCGATCGTGAAAGCGCTCGACAAGGTCGAGGCGAAAGCCAAGAAGATTGCCGCCCATCTCCTCGAAGCCGCCGAAGGCGACATCGAGTTCAAGGACGGCAAGTTCTCCGTCGCCGGCACCGACAAGTCGATCGGCTTCGGCGATCTCGCGCTGCAGGCCTATGTCGGCCACAAATTCCCGACGAACGAAATCGAGCCGGGACTGAAGGAGGGCGCGTTCTACGACCCGACCAACTTCACATTCCCGGCCGGCTGCCACATCTGCGAACTGGAAGTCGATCCGGACACCGGTGCGGTGACGATCGACAAATGGACCGCGGTCGATGACTTCGGCACCATCATCAATCCGATGATCGTGGAAGGGCAGGTGCATGGCGGTATCGCCCAGGGCGTCGGCCAGGCGCTGCTGGAGCACGCGGTCTATGACAAGGACGGCCAGCTCATGTCCGGCTCGTTCATGGATTATGCGATGCCGCGCGCCGAGAATTTCCCGACCTTCCAGGTCGACATGACGAAGACGGAATGCCCGTCCAATCCGCTCGGCATCAAGGGCTGCGGAGAGGCCGGCGCGATCGCCGCGCCTGCCGCCGTCATGAATGCCATCACCAATGCCATCGGCACCGAACAGATCGACATGCCGGCGACGCCGGCCGCGGTCTGGCGCGCGCTGAAGCAATCGGCGCCCGCGCGCGCAGCCTGATTTTCCAAGGGGAAACGCCATGTACGCATTCAAATTCGAGCGCCCGACCACGGTGAAGCAGGCGGCGGCGCTGCTCGCCAATGAAGACGCCAAGCTGCTCGCGGGCGGTCATTCGCTGATCCCGGTGATGAAGCAGCGTCTCGCTTCGCCGAAGGTGCTGGTCGATCTGTCGAAGATCGAGGGCCTGTCCGGCATCGAGGTGACGCCGCGCACCGTCACCATCAAGGCGATGACCAAGCATCGCGATGTCGCGAACTCCAAAGAGCTGCTCGAGGTGATGCCGGCGCTCGCCAGCGTGCCGGATTCGATCGGCGATCCGCATGTGCGTCAGGCCGGCACCATCGGCGGCTCGGTCGCCAACAACGATCCGAACGCGGATTATCCGGCGGCGTGCCTTGGCCTTGGCGCCACCATCGTCACCAACAAGCGCAAGATCGCGGCCGACGATTACTTCAAGGGCATGTTCGAAACCGCGCTCGAGCAGGACGAGATCATCACCGAGATCGCGTTCCCGATCGTGAAGAAGGCCGCCTACATGAAGTTCAAGCACCCGGCCTCCGGCTTCGCGCTGGTCGGGGTGTTCGTCTCGAAGCGCTCGTCGGAGATCCGCGTTGCGGCGACCGGCGCCGGCGCCAACGGCGTGTTCCGCGTCACGCAATTCGAGGAAGCGCTGAAGAAGCGGTTCTCGCCGAAGTCCCTCGAAGGCATCACGCTTCCGGCGGACGGCATGAACTCGGACATTCACGGCTCCGCGGAATATCGCGCCCATCTCGTCGGCGTGATGGCGCGCCGGGCCGTCGCCGCCGCGACCGAGCGGGGCGGGGAGGACGATTAGTCCTCGGTAGCCCCACTAGGCGGTGCGCTCCCTTTCCCCTTTGGGGGAGAGGGTGGGGTGAGGGGGCTCACTTTTCCAACACGATTGTAACCCTCACCCGACCGAGCTTCGCTCGTTCGACCTCTCCCCAAGGGGAGAGGTGATCGGCGTTCGCGGGGAGAGAACGAACTACGCCGGCTCCGTCTCCAGCTCGGCCAGCAGATCCCGCAAATTCAGCGGCTCGGTCTTCATCCTGATCCCGCCATTCGCGTCCCGCGGCCATTCCTCG
This sequence comes from Pseudorhodoplanes sp., assembly GCF_035565795.1. GTDB lineage: Bacteria > Pseudomonadota > Alphaproteobacteria > Rhizobiales > Xanthobacteraceae > Pseudorhodoplanes. The sequence goes on along the minus strand of NZ_DATMRV010000119.1, from coordinate 269 downwards.
CGCGGGCGATCCCAGTAAAGCTCGACGCCGTTGTCGTCGAAATCGCGCAGATACAGAGCCTCGCTGACGCCGTGATCGCTGGCGCCGTCGAGCTGGATGCCGGCCGCCACCACGCGGCGCAGCGCGTCGGCGAGGAGCCGGCGCGTCGGGTAGAGGATGGCGATGTGGTAGAGGCCGGTGGTGCCCGGCGCCGGGGGCTCTCCGCCGCGGCTTTCCCAGGTATTGAGCGCGATGTGGTGGTGATAGCCGCCCGCCGACATGAACACCGC
>NZ_DATMRV010000118.1:0-22841 GCF_035565795.1 Pseudorhodoplanes sp. | reverse complement strand
CATGCTGCCGCGCAGGAAGCCCTGTTTCAGGACAGCCGGATCCCGACGCGTCCGATCCGGCTATTCGAACGGCCCGAACCGGTCGAGGCAATCGCACAGGTGCCGGATGGTCCGCCGGTGCAATTCAAGTGGCGACACGTCACGCATGACGTCGCCTATGCCGAAGGCCCCGAAAGTATCGCGATGCAATGGTGGCGCACCGATCAGGGCCTGCCGGTCACGCGCGACTATTTCCGGATCGAGACGCGGCAAGGCGCGCGTGTGTGGCTCTATCGCGAGGGCATCTATCAGGACAGGGACAACCCGCCGCACTGGTTCCTGCACGGGATTTTCGCATGAGCAATATTCACCCATTGCCGGCGCGGGAACGCGACGACGGACGGGAAGCACACCCGCCGGCGCCACCGGCCTATGCGGAATTCGGCGTCACCAGCAATTTCTCGTTCCTGCGCGCGGCCTCGCACCCGGAAGAGCTGGTCGAGCAGGCGAAAGCGCTCGGGCTTGCGGCCATCGGCATCGCCGATCGCAACTCGGTCGCAGGTGTCGTGCGTGCGCATGTGATGGCGAAAGAAAGAAACATGCGGCTGGTAGTCGGCGCCCGGCTCGTATTCGCGGACGGCACGCCCGACATCCTCGCCTATCCATCGGACCGCGCGGCCTGGGGACGGCTGACGCAGCTTCTGTCCTGCGGCAAACGCAGGGCGGAAAAAGGCGACTGCATCCTGCATCTGTCCGATCTCATCGCGCGGATCGAAGGGCTGAACCTCATCGTCATGCCGCCGGCGCGGATCGATGAGCGCAAATTGTCCACGCTGATCACACGTCTGAAACAGCACGCGGCGAAGCGATCGCTGTGGCTCGCGGCGAGTTTCCTCTATCGTGGCGACGACCACCGCCGCATGGCAAGGCTGGCACGGATCGCGACCGGCAATCTCATTCCCCTGATCGCGACCAATGACGTGCTCTATCACGAGCCCTGGCGCCGCATGTTGCAGGATATCGTCACCTGTATCCGCGAGCATGTCACCATCGATCAGGCCGGGCGGCTGCTCACACTCAATGCGGAACGCCATCTGAAAGCGCCGCAGGAAATGGCGCGCCTGTTCGCCGACTATCCCGACACCATTACACAGACCAAACGCCTGCTCGACCGCTGCCATTTCTCGCTCGACGAGATGCAGCACGACTATCCGTATGAGACACGCGGCGAATACGAGACGCCGCAGGCGCGGCTGATCGCGCTGACCGAGGCCGGCGTGAAGCGCCGCTTCAAGACCGGCATCAAGCCCGCGATCCGCAAGATCCTCGACCAGGAACTGAAGGTCATCGGCGAGCTCGGCTATGCGCCGTTCTTCCTCACCGTGCACGACATCATCAATTACGCGCGCAGCCTGCCGGACCCGATCCTGTGTCAGGGCCGCGGCTCCGCCGCCAATTCGATGATCTGCTATTGCCTCGGCATCACCGAGGTGAGCCCGGATACGATCGAACCGCTGTTCGAGCGCTTCATTTCCCGGGATCGCGGCGAGCCGCCCGATATCGACGTCGATTTCGAGCATGAGCGGCGCGAGATCGTGATCCAGCACATCTATGAGAAATATGGCCGCGACCATGCCGGCCTTGCCGCCACGGTGATCTGCTATCGCGGCCGCAGCGCAGTGCGCGAAGTCGGCAAGGCGTTCGGGCTGTCGGAGGATATTGTCTCGGCGCTGGCCTCGACGCTGTGGGGCTGGTCGATGGACGGCGTGTCCGAGAAGGAGGCGCGCCGCGTCGGCCTCGATCCGTCCGATCCGCGCCTGCGGATGACGCTGGCCCTGACGCAGGAATTGCAGGGCTTCCCGCGTCATCTCTCCCAGCATGTCGGCGGCTTCGTCATCACCCGCACACGGCTCGACAAGGTGGTGCCGATCGAGAATGCGACGATGGAGGACCGCACCGTCATCGAATGGGACAAGGACGATCTGGAGGCGCTCGGCCTTCTGAAGGTGGACGTGCTTGGATTGGGAATGCTGAGCTGTTTGCGGCGCTCGTTCGAACTGTTGCGCAACCATTACGGAGTCGAGCGCACCCTGTCCGAACAGGACGAGGACAAAGCCACCTATCGCATGATCCGGCGCGCCGACACCATCGGCGTGTTCCAGATCGAAAGCCGTGCGCAGATGTCGATGCTGCCGCGGCTGAAGCCGGAAAAGTTTTATGACCTTGTCATCGAAGTCGCGATCGTGCGGCCCGGCCCGATCCAGGGCAAAATGGTGCACCCCTATCTGCAGCGGCGCGAGAATCCGAAGGCGGTGACATATCCGTCGCCGTCACCGCCCTGGCCGCAAGACGAACTCAGGCGCGTGCTCGAACGCACGCTCGGCGTGCCGCTGTTTCAGGAACAGGCGATGCGCATCGCCATCGATGCCGCGGGCTTCGCGCCGGCCGAAGCCGACAAGCTGCGGCGCGCGATGGCGACCTTCAAGCGCGTCGGCACCATTCACACCTTCCAGAAGAAGATGATCGACGGCATGACCGCGAAGGGCTACGCGCGCGATTTCGCCGAACGCTGCTTCGAGCAGATCAAGGGATTCGGCGAATACGGCTTTCCGGAAAGCCACGCCGCGAGTTTCGCCAATCTCGTCTACGCATCATCCTGGCTGAAATGCCATTACCCGGACGTGTTCGCGGCGGCTTTGCTCAACAGCCAGCCGATGGGCTTCTACGCGCCGGCGCAGATCGTGCGCGATGCGCAGGAGCACGGCGTCGAAGTGCGCGACGTCGACGTCAACGCCTCGGACTGGGATTGCACGCTGGGGGCTTTGGGTTCTGAAAAGCAGCAACTCACTCTGCTTTACCCTCCCCCTTGTGGGGAGGGTCGATCGACTGAGCGTAGCGAAGGAGATCGGGGTGGGGCAGAGGCAATCGAGATCGAAGCGACGAACCCCACCCCGCCTGCTTCGCTTCGCTTAGCAGGCGACCCTCCCCACAAGGGGGAGGGTAAACTCATTCATCCCCGTCACGCGGAGATGAAAAACGACATCCGCACCACCCACGCCATCCGGCTTGGCTTTCGCCAGATCAGCGGGCTGTCGCAAGAGGATGCCAACACCATCGCCGAGAGGCGCGGCGCGGGCTACGACTCCATCCGCGATCTGTGGCTGCGTACGGGATTGCGCCCAGCCGTGCTGGAAAAGCTCGCCAATGCCGACGCCTTTCGCTCGCTCGGCCTCGACCGCCGCGATGCGCTCTGGGCGATCCGCGCGCTGCAGCGTTCCGGCGACAAGGACGACCTGCCGCTGTTCGCGCGCGTCGCCATGCCCGAGATGGAACCTGACGTCGCTCTGCCGCCGATGCTGCCGGGCGAACAGGTCGTGGAGGATTACCGGCACCTCAAGCTGTCGCTGCGCGAGCATCCGGTCTCGTTCCTGCGCGCCGATCTCCATGCGCGCTCCATTCTCTGCAACGACGCGCTGTCGCGCACATCCTCCGGACGCAGGGTCACCGTTGCCGGCATCGTGCTGATCCGCCAGCGGCCCGGCACCGCCAAGGGCGTGATCTTCATGACGCTGGAAGACGAGACCGGCATTGCCAACACCATCGTATGGCCGAAGGTGTTCGAGACGTTCCGCCCGGTCGTGCTGGGGGCGCGGCTGGTCAGCGTCACCGGCAAGCTGCAGAACGAGAAGGGCGTGATCCATGTGGTGGCGGACCAGATCGAGGATCTCACGCCGCTGCTGAGCCGGCTCTCGGAGCACGGCGCCTCCATCGAATCGCTCGCCCGCTGCGACGAGGTGAAGCGGCCCGACCCCGGCAACCGCTCCGCAAAAAACCGGACCGACCATCGCGCGCATCCGCGCCGCGGCGACGCGCTTGTCCGGCTGTTGCGGGAACAACCCGAACTTGCCGAGGAACTGATCGCGACCCACCAGGTGATGCCGAAGGGCCGGAATTTCCATTGACGGTACATTTGACATGCCCCCGTCCGCTGCGGCATCGAATGCCCCGGTTCTGAACGGGAGTTTTTCGTGGGCGACTTCGTCAACAAGCGGCACTTCACCATCGACTGGGCCTATTGCGATCCGGCCGGCATTGTCTTCAACAGCCGCTTCTTCGAGTTTTTCGACACCTCCAGCTGGCACCTGTTCGAGGCCGCCCTCGGCGTGAAGCCGCAGGAGATGGCCAAGACCTTCGAAATTCTCGGTGTGCCGCTGGTCGATGCCCGCGCCAAGTTCATGATCCCGGCGAAATTCGGCGACGTGGTCGAAATGCATTCCTTCGTCAGCGAATTCCGCCGTTCGAGCTTCGAGGTCCGCCACCAGATCTTTGTCGACGGACAACTTGCGGTCGATGGATCCGAAACCCGCGTCTGGGCCGCGCTCGACGAAACGGGCAAGCTCACGACGAAGCCGATCCCGGCCGACGTGATCGCCAGGTTCAAGACGCCCTGAGACAGCGCTTTCGAGCGAAGGGCTACCCAGTTCGCCAAGCCGGAACGCTTCCGAACAAAGTGGCCAGCGATTCCCAATTTCCGCTCTTCGGATTGCATGGTTGGAGGCCAAACTATTAGTCTGTAGCAATTCAAAAGACTGAGCCGGGACTACCGGCCATCCGGGAAACGCACCAATGGCGAGATTGCTTGAGCTCGTGCTCAACGACCGAAAACGCGTGGACGCGGTCCCGGACAATCTGCTGCTGCTCGATTACCTGCGCGAAGTCGCCGGCCTCACCGGGACCAAGACCGGCTGCGATGGCGGCGAATGCGGCGCCTGCACCATTCTCGTCGACGACAAGCCCGTCCTGTCCTGCCTCACACTCGCGGCAAGCGTCGCCGGCCGCAAGGTCAACACCGTGGAATCGCTCGGCCAGGATGGCCAGCTTTCGGCCGTGCAGCGCGGCTTCCACGAAAAGCTCGGTTCGCAATGCGGCTATTGCACGCCCGGCTTCATCATGGCCTCGGTCGCGCTGTTGCGCAGCAATCCGAATCCCACCGATGACGAAATTCTCGACGCGCTCGGCGGCAACATCTGCCGCTGCACGGGCTATGTGAAAATCATCGAAGCGGTGAAATATGCCGCGAGCCTGCATGGGCAGGGAGTCGCGCCATGAACGCCGCGATCTTTTCCACTGCGTCGCGTACGCTTTCTGCTCCCCTCCCCCCGCGAGCAAAGCGAGTGGTGGGGAGGGGTCGGGGGTGGGGGGCATATACCGGCCCGCTCGAACAGTTACGACTACCCCCCACCCGGCTCGCTGACGCTCGCCACCCTCCCCACCGCTTCGCGGGGGGAGGGAAAGAAGAGCGGAGGATCGCGCCATGAACAAGCCCGTTCCCGCGCACGAAGCCGTCCCCGCGCATAACATCGGCGATTACGTCCCGCTGGTCGACGGACCGGAGAAAGTCTCCGGCCGCGCGAAATACACCGCCGACATTCTCGCACCCGGCATGCTGGCCGGCCGCATCTATCGCAGCCCCTATTCGCACGCCGAGATTCTGGACGTCGATATTTCCGAGGCCCTCAAGGTTCCGGGCGTCAAGGCGATCGTCACCGGCGCGGATTGCGACAAGACCTTCGGCGTGTTGCCGATTGCGCGCAGCGAGCATCCGCTGGCGCGCGGCAAGGTCCGCTATCGCGGCGAGCCGGTCGCAGCGGTCGCGGCCATCGACGACGCCACCGCGCGACAAGCTGTCCGACGCATCAGGATGACGGTGCGCGAATTGCCGGCCTATTACACATCGCAGGATGCGCTCGCGCCCGACGCCGTCCAGCTGCACGAAAAAAAGCCCGGCAATCTCGAACGCGACGTGTTCTTCGAACTCGGCAATGTCGAGAATGCCTTTGCCGATGCCGATCTCGTGCGCGAGGGCGTCTACAATTGCCCGGAAGTCTGCCAGGTGCAGATGGAGATGCATGCCGCCGTCGCCGACTATGACGCCGTGCGCGACCGCATCACCGTGCATGCCTCCACGCAGGTGCCGTACTACGTGCACCTGATGCTATCCGACATCCTCGACATGGACATGTCGCGCATCCGCGTGGTCAAGCCGCATGTCGGCGGCGGCTTTGGCTGCCGCACCGAAACGCTGAATGTCGAGCTGATCACGGCGCTGCTCGCCCGCAAGGTCGGCGGCGCGGTGCGCACCGTGGTCAATCGCGAGGAGACGTTCATCACTCATCGCGGCCGGCCCGAGACCGACATCAAGCTGAAGATCGGCATGAAGAAGGACGGCCGTATCACCGGCGTCGAATGCGAGGCGATCCAGCGCGGCGGCGCGCATTCCGGCTACGGCGTAGTCACCATCCTCTATGCCGGCTCGATGCTGTACGCGATCTACGACCTGAAGAACGTCAAGTATATCGGCAAGCGCGTGCTGACGAACACGCCGCCCTGCGGCGCCTTCCGCGGGCACGGCACCGTGGACGTGCGCTTCGCATTCGAGAGCCTGCTCGACCAGATGGCGCACGAGATGGGGATCGATCCGTTCCTCGTGCGCCGCGCAAACCTGCTGCAGGCGCCGACCTTCACCGACAACGATCTGATGGTGAATTCCTACGGTCTTCCCGAATGCCTCGACCTCGTCGAGCAATCGAGCGGCTGGAAGACCCGCAAAGGCAACATGCCAAATGGCGGCAGCCTCAAGAAGGGGCTCGGCATGGCCTGCTCGCATTACATATCGGGCGCATCCAAGCCCGTGAACTGGACCGGCGAGCCGCACGCCACCGTGAAGATCAAGGTCGATTTCGACGGCTCGCTGGTGGTTCTGTCGGGCGCGGCCGATATCGGCCAGGGCTCGTCGACCATTCTTGTGCAGGCGGTGGCCGAAGTGCTCGGGCTCGACATGTCGCGCGTGCGCGTCGTGACCGGCGACAGCGAGGTGGTGCCCAAGGACAACGGCTCCTATTCGTCGCGCGTCACCTTCATGGTCGGCAACGCCGCGATCGACGCCGCGCGCAACCTGAAGGCGCTGTTCATCAAGGCTGCCGCGCGCAAGCTCGATGCGAGGCCGGAAGATATCGAATGCCTCGGCGAGGTCTATCGCGCGGGCGCGCAGGACAAGGGCGCGACCTTCGAGGAGGTCGTGGTCGAGGCGCTGAAGGACTCCGGCACCATCACCGTCACCGGCAATTATTCGACGATCCCGGAATCGCATGGCGGCAAGAAATATCGCGGCTCCGCAATCGGCGGCACCATGGGCTACAGCTATTCGGCGCAGGTGGTCGAAGTCACCGTGGACGAAGACACCGGCGTCGTCACCGTCGACAAGGTGTGGGTCGCGCATGACTGCGGCAAGGCGCTGAACCGGCTGAGTGTCGAGGGTCAGGTGCAAGGCTCGGTCTGGATGGGAATGGGCCAGGCGATGAGCGAGGAGACCGGCTATCACGAGGGACTCCTCGTCACCGGCAACATGCTGGATTACCGCGTGCCGACGATGAAGGACTCGCCGCCGATCGAAACCTACATCGTGGAGAGCAACGATCCGCACGGCCCCTTCGGCGCCAAGGAAGCGGGCGAAGGGTCCCTCGCCGCCTTCCTGCCGGCGCTGACCAATGCGATCCATGACGCCATCGGCATCCGCTTCAACGACCTGCCGATGACACCGGATCGCGTCTACGAGGCAATCGAGAAGAAGAAGCGCGCCGAAGCACGCGGCAAGAAGAACGGGGGCGCGTGATGATTACTCGAGTCACGAAGGCACGCTGCCGGTTCTCCCTCCCCCTGAAAGGGGGAGGGTTGGGGAGGGGGTCGTTACAATCGGACCCCCACCCGACTTCCGTCGCTTCGCTCCGTCAGTCGACCTCCCCCTTTCAGGGGGAGGTGAGATGGGAGAGAGCGCGCCCCGGAATGACGGAGTAATCATGGACGCGCTTCCCGACTTCAAGCTCCTGCGCCCGACCACGCTCGACGACGCGCTGAAGGCGCGCGCAACGAATCCGGATTCGCGGCCGCTCGGCGGCGGCACCGATCTCACGGTGAATATCCGGCGCGGCATCGTCGCACCGGCCGTTCTGATCGAGATGAACAATGTCGCCGAACTGCGCGCGATCAAGGCGGATGCGAACGGCATCGAGGTCGGCGCCTCGGTGACGCTTGCCGAACTGTCGGAGCATCCGGCCGTCCGCGCGCATTACCCCGTCGTCGCGCAGGCCGCGCACGAGATCGCCGGGCCGACCCACCGCGTCATGGGAACGGTCGGCGGAAATCTCTGTCTCGACACGCGCTGCATCTACTACAATCAGAGCGAATGGTGGCGCGACGCCAACAATCATTGCCTCAAGACCACCGGCACCATGTGCCACGTCGCGCCGAAAAGCCGTGGCGTCTGCTTCGCGACCTTCAGCGGCGACCTTGCACCGGCTTTCCTGACGCTCGGCGCCGAAGTTGACCTTGCCGGACCGCAAGGCCGCCGCACGGTGCCGCTCGATCAGATCTATATCGGTTTTGCGCGGCAGGACGTCCCGGTGACGGAGACGCAAGGCGACGGCAAATTCTTCCTCGCATTGCGGCCGGGCGAGATCGTGACTGCCGTGCGCGCGAAGAATACGCCCGGCCTGCGCTCGGCCTACGACAAGATCCGCATCCGCCGTTCGATCGAATATCCGGTTGCGGGCGTTGCGGTGGCGCTGAGGCGCGACGGCGATACGCTCGCCGATCTGCGCGTTGCATTCACCGGCACCAATCCGCGGCCGGTTCTGCTCGGCGGGACAAAGGACCTGTGCAGCAGGCCACTCGACGAGGCGTTCTACAAGGGCCTCGACGATCTCGTTCGCGATCAGGTGATGGCGATGAAGACGACCTTCACGCCCGGCCACTATCGCCGCCGCGTCGCCTCCGTGCTGGCCCGCCGGCTGGTGACGAAACTGTTTGAGCAGCCCTAGGACGGTGTCATCCCGCAAGCCGGCGCAGCCACGCCATTGCGCGTTGCGCCCACGGCTTCTCTTCCTCGTCCGCAAGCTGCAGGCCGACCGTCAGCACCTGCCCATCTTTCACGCGATGCACCACCAGCACGACTTCGCCGAGCCGCTGCTTGTCGCCGGACTGCGGCACACGGCCGAGCCGCTCGCCGAACAGGTCTGCCACCGTCATCTGCTGCTGCGACGGATCGACCGAGATGCCGTAGATCTCGGCGATCGCGCCGAGCGTCGTGTCGCCGCCGATGAAGAAATCACCGAGCAGCTCAGGATCGGGTGACGACGGCGGCGGCAGGTTGGCGAAGAAGCGGTCGAGCGAGGACGCCTTTTCCTGCGGCGCCAGAAGATAGACATGATCCCCCTCATGCAGCCCGCGTGCTTCTTCCGGCGTCATTACCTTCTCGTCGCGCACCACCAGCGCGATCTTTGCCCATGACGGGATGATGCCCCCGCGCAGATACGGGCTGCCCGGCGTCACCGGATAACCAACCAGCTCCTGCGCGCGCTGCCCCGGCAGATCGAGCTCGATGCGCGGCTGGAACGCATCCGGACGTTTTTTCGCGATCCTCAGCCAGCGTGCGGCCGGCGCGATGGTCCAGCCCTGCACGAGCAGCGACACGAACACCACGATGAAGCCGACGTCGAAATAGATTTGCGAATTCTTCAGTCCGACCAGAAGCGGCATCGAGGCCAGAAAGAAGCCGACCGCCCCGCGCAGACCCACCCATGAGATGAACAGCTTCTCCCGCACCGAGAAGCGATAGGGCACGAGCGACACGAAGACACCGACCGGACGCGCAACCAGCATCAGCACGAGCGCGATCCCGATCGCGGGCAACAATTGTTCGGGAAACCGCTGCGGCCAGGCCAGCAATCCGAACAGGACAAACATCGCGATCTGCGCCAGCCAGGTGGCGGCATCGAGAAAGGTGACGATCGCCGTGCGCGCCCGCATCGCGCGGTTGCCGACGATCAGCCCCGCAAGATAGACCGCGAGGAAGCCGGACGCATGGATCGACTGGCACAGCCCGAAGGTCACGATCGCGCCTGTGGCCACGAAGGGAGCGTGCAGGCCCTGCGGCAATTCCACGCGATTGAGTATCGCGACGATGACGACGCCGCCGGCAATGCCGATCATCGTGCCGAGCGCGCTCTCGCGCACCAGCACGAGCAGGATTTCGAGCGCGGGCTTATCGCCGTGCAGCAGGATCTCGACCAGAACGACGGTGAGAAATACCGCGAACGGATCGTTGGTGCCGGATTCGACTTCGATGGTCGCCGCCACGCGCGGGCGCAGCCGCAGCCCTCGCGCGTGCATCAGGAAAAACACGGCCGCGGCATCGGTCGAGGCAACCGCTGCGCCGAGCAGCAAGCCTTCAACCCAACTCAGGTTGAACAGATAGACCGCCGCCGGCGCGACGATGCCGGACGTGACCAGCACACCGACGGTGGCGAGCGTTCCGGCCGGAGCGAGCACACTCTGGAAGGTCGCAAATCGCGTTCGCAGACCGCCGTCGAACAGGATCAGGGCGAGCGCGATCGAGCCCACCATGAAGGCCAGCCGAACATCCTCGAAATGGATGCCGCCCGGCCCGGATTCGCCCGCCAGCATGCCGACAACGATGAAGATGAGCAGCAGCGGGGCGCCGAACCGGAGCGCGACAAGGCTCGACAGGATGCCGGCCATCGCCAGCAGAGCCCCCAGTAGAATGGCGATATTGATGCCGTCGAGTGCGCTCATGGGCCTCCATGCGAGATTCGCATAGGAGAGCCCGCGCGCCGCTCGCGCAACGGAAATCGTGCGCGCGGCGGCGATTTTTTTGGCGGGTGGCCGCTACGCAGGCTGCTCCGCAGGCGTGATATTGCCGATCACCGGTTCATCAGCGGCCGGCTCGGCTTGAGGCGGCACACCGGTCGCGCCGTACGACGGAATGGCTGCGATCATCGCCTTGGCGATCTCATGCTCGCCCATGATGACCTCGGTCGCGCCATGCTTCTTCAGATGCGCCGTCTCTTCCTCCGAATGCGACCGCGCGATGATGGGCAGGGCCGGATTCGCCTTGCGGCCAAGTTCGGTCGCGAACCCGCCTTCGAAAGCGTCGGGCACCGCGACCAGCAGACAGCGGGCGCCGGCAAGATTGGTGGCAGCCAGAACGTCCTTGTTCACCACGTTGCCGCGCAGCGTTTCCACGTTGTTGCCCGAGAGGGTTTTCAGCGCCTCGGCATCGGTGTCGATCACGAGGAGAGGAATGCCCGCCTCGATCACCCGCGGCGCGACGAAGCGGCCGACCCGGCCATAGCCGAGCAGCACGACATGGTCGGAGAGCTTCGTGTCCGGGATCGGCTCGCGCGCGGCGCGCTTGCGGCTTTCGGGCTCTTCCTTCGGCTTCGGCTTTTCCTTCGCGAGATGTCGATCCAGCATCACGAAGAAGATCGGGTTCAACAGGATCGACAGGATCGCGCCGGCCAGGATCAGATCGCGGGCGCGATCGGGCAGCAGTGCCAACGTGACGCCGAGTCCGGCGAGGATAAAGGAGAATTCGCCGATTTGCGCGAGGCTGGCCGAAATCGTGAGCGCGGTCGACGGCGGATAGCGGAACAGCCGCACGATGAAATAGGACGCGACCGACTTGCCCAGAACGATGATGAGCAGCGTCGCCAGCACCGGCAGCGGCTCGCGCAAGAGAATCGACGGATCGACCAGCATGCCGACCGACACGAAGAACAGCACCGCAAACGCGTCGCGCAGCGGCAGCGTTTCCTGCGCGGCACGCTGCGACAATTCGGATTCGGCGAGGATCATGCCGGCGAAGAAGGCGCCGAGCGCGAAGGACACGTCGAACAGGGTGGCCGCACCGAAGGCGACGCCAAGCGCGATGGCGAGCACGGCGAGGCGGAAGAGTTCGCGCGAGCCGGTATGAGCGACCCAATGCATGATCCACGGGATCACGCGGCGGCCGATGATCAGCATCACCACGACGAAACCGGAGACCTTGGCGAGCGTCAGCAGCAGCGGCCAGGCCAGCTCCATCCAGGTCAGGCCCTGACCGCCGGACTTCAGCGTATCGGCGAGCACCGGCAGCAGCACCAGCGCCAGCACCATCGCGATGTCTTCCACGATCAGCCAGCCGACCGCGATCCGGCCGCGCTCGGTCTCGACCAGCCGCCGCTCCTGCATGGCGCGCAGCAGCACCACGGTCGAGGCGACCGAGAGGGCAAGGCCGAAGACCAGACCCGCGGCGACCGGCCAGCCGATCAACCAGGCGAGGCCCATGCCCAGCGCCGTTGCGACCGCGATCTGTGCGATCGCGCCCGGAATGGCGATTGCCTTCACCTTCAGCAGATCTTCGAGCGAGAAATGCAGGCCGACGCCGAACATCAGCAGAATCACCCCGATTTCGGCAAGCTGGTCGGCGATCTTCTGGTCGGCGACATAGCCCGGGGTAAACGGGCCGATCAGGATGCCTGCGATGAGGTAGCCCACAAGGGGCGAAACGCGCAGACGCTGCGCCAGCGCCCCCAAGCCAAAGGCCAGCACAAGGCCCATGACGAGCGTGGAAATAAGCGGAGTGTCGTGATGCATGTCACTGTCTTAACGGCTCAATGCGCCGATGACGAGACATGCGACAATGCGCGCAGGCGGAAATGGCCGATCTGTCAAAGACGTGAACACGCGTGCGCAGGATTTCCACTGTCCCACCGGGGGATGGGCGGCCGACGCGACGCATATGCGAGCGGCTCGCGGGGCACGCGCAGCCGGCCGCGCCTCTCCACCAAAGCTTCAAAGCAAGCGATAGGAACATAACCCTGAGCCGCATTTCCGGGACGCGATCGTTGCGGCGTCCCGGAATGCGATAATCAGCGCTCGCGGAAACGGCGAGCGGCTGCAGCCTAGAACCCGACCTTGTCGCCGCCCTTGAGCGAGAGAATTTCGCGGGCGTCGTCCGGGGTCGCGATCTCGAGGCCGAGGCCTTCAAGAATCTTGCGGACCTGGGTGACCTGAGCCGCGTTGCTGGTCGCGAGCTGGCCCGGACCAACCCACAGCGAATCCTCAAGCCCGACGCGGACATTCCCGCCCATGGCGGCTGCGATGGCCGCGACCTTCATCTGGTTCGCACCGGCGCCCAGCACCGACCAGTGATAGTTGTCGCCGAGCAGCCGGTCCGCGGTGCGCCGCATCTGCAGGACGTCTTCCGGATGCGCGCCGATGCCGCCGAGAATGCCGAACACCGACTGCACGAAGATCGGCGGCTTGATGACGCCGCGATCGAGGAAGTGCTTCAGCGTGTAGAGATGGCCGATGTCGTAGCACTCGACCTCGAAGCGGGTGCCGTTTTCAGCGCAGGTGGTGAGGATGTACTCGATGTCGGCAAAGGTGTTCTTGAACATCCCCTTGCGCGATCCTTCGAGATACGGCTCCTCCCAGTCGTGCTTGAACTTGCCCTTGTAGCGCGGGATCATCGGATAGAGCCCGAAATTCATCGTGCCCATGTTGAGCGAGGCGACTTCCGGCTTGAAGGTCGCTGCCGGACGCACACGCTCCTCGATCGCCATGGTCGGCGCGCCGCCGGTCGTGATGTTCACCACCACGTTGGAGCGCTGCTTGATCACCTTGAGGAAGGGCGCGAAGGCCTCCGGCGTCTGGTCGGGCCGGCCGTCCTGCGGATTGCGCGCGTGAAGATGCACGATCGCAGCGCCGGCTTCCGCGGCGCCGATCGCGGCGTCAGCGATCTCCTGCGCGGTGACCGGCAGATGCGGCGACATCGACGGCGTATGGATCGAACCGGTGACAGCGCAGGTGATGATGACTTTGCGGGCTTTCGCCATATTTCCAACCCCGGACTTTTATCGTTTGGAATGGGCCGGGATTGAGCGCATCGCGTCGCGCATTCGTCAAGCGTCAAAGCTCGCGCAGACGGTGCAGCAATCGCTCAACATCGCCCGCATTGTGGTACAGCCCGAAGCCGACACGCAGGCGCGTGTCGCGCACATCGACCACAATGTTCTTCGCCTTCATCCGCGCCTGCCAGTCCAGCGCATCGGGATGATCGAAGGTGAGGAAATTGCCGCGCGACATCTCCTGCGCCGGCACGACGAGACGCGCCGGATCGAACAGGCCGAATGGCCGCGCTGAGATATCGCGAAGGAACATGTCCTGCAGCGCGAGGACATGCGCATGGATCGCCGCAGCATCGAGACGGTGCGCGGCCATCCAGTCCAGCGCCGCCCGCATGCGATAGAGCCCGCTCGGATCGAAGGTCGCGCCCATGAAGCGCTGGCCATCGGTGGCATAGCGCACGCGATCCTGCGGCCCGGATAGCGTCGCGAAGCTCGCATACCATCCGGTGTTGCGCGGCCGCGGACCGAAGCCGGGCGGGCAATGCATGAAGCAGATGCCCTCGCCCGCCATCGCATATTTGTATCCGCCGGCGAGATAGAACGCGCGGTTTGCGATGCGCGACAGATCGACCGGCCGCGCAAGGAATGCGTGATAGCCATCGATCACCACCAGACGATCCGGCGCGGCAACCGCATCGACCAGCGCATCGATGTCGGGCAGCGCATAACCTGAATTGAAGAAGACCTGGCTGACGAACACCATGTCCGGCGCGTGCGCTTTCACCGCGGTGACGATGCGATCCTGCACGGTGGCAAACGGCTCGCTGGGGACAATCACGAGTTCGATCAGCTTGTCCTCGGCGAGGCGCTCAGTCTGCCGCTTGAAGGAATGAAACTCGCTGTCGGTCGTGACGATCACGGGCGCCCGGCCGAGCGGCAAGGCCGAGATCAGCCGATTGACGAATTCATGGGTGTTGACCGCCGTCACGAGGGTTGCCGGATCGGGCAAACGCAGATGCTGCGCAATCGCGCGCGCGACCGCAGGCCAGACCTGCCCCAGCACATGCGACCATTTCTCGTCGACCAGCCGAGCCGCATCGTCCCAAAGTTGAATTTGCGCAGCGCGCGTTGCATCCGGCCAATAGGCATGACTATGCGCGGCGAAATGCAACCGGTCCGGGTCGGCGTCGCGAAAGCTCGAAAATTCTGCTGTCAGGTCGAGCGGCATATTCGGGCGTAATCTCTCGATAATCATCCGGGCTTGCATGCTTTGCATGCGCCCGGAAATGGCGAATTGCTGGATTCCAGCTTTCGCGGGATCGAACGGATGGCTAGGTTGCGTCCTAACGCAATGGACCAAATTTCGAAGCGAACCGCAAACCGTTGAAAGCAGCGCCCGTGTCCGAGAACCAGTCACCCCCCCGGAGCCGTATCGGCGACGACATCCATGTCGATCTCGCCGGCCGCATGACCTACGGCGATTATCTGCAACTCGACACGCTGCTGGCCGCCAAGAAGCCGCTGACCGACAAGCACGACGAGCACCTGTTCATCACCATCCACCATGTTCAGGAATTGTGGCTGAACCTGATGGCGCACGAACTGAACACCGCGATCGACTTCATTATGCGCGACCAGCTTCCGCCCTCGTTCAAGTCGACAGCGCGAATGACCCGCATCCTCGAACAGATGATCAATGCCTGGAACGTGCTGTCGACAATGACGCCGTCCGATTATCTGGAATTCCGAAGCGCGCTCGGTCAGTCGTCCGGCTTTCAGTCCTTCCAGTATCGCATGGTGGAGTTCCGCCTGGGGGCCAAGGACCCCAAGATGCTGCTGCCCCACCGGCACAACACCGAGACCTACACCCGGCTGCAGGCGGCGCTCGAGGCGCCCAGCCTCTACGACGTGGCGCTGATGCTGCTGCAGCGGCGCGGCTTCGATATTCCCGATAGCGTCGTGAAGCGGGACTTCTCGGTCCGGCACGTGTTCAGCGATGCGATCCGCGACGCCTGGCTCAAGGTCTATCGCGACCCCAAACAGTATTTCGACCTCTACGAGCTGGCCGAAGAGCTGGTCGATCTGGAAGATTGGTTTCAGCAGTGGCGTTTCCGCCACATGAAGACGGTGGAGCGCATCATCGGCTTCAAGCGCGGCACCGGCGGCTCGAGCGGCGTCGCATTCCTGAAATCAGCGCTCGATCACTCGTTTTTCCCCGAGTTATGGGCAGTTCGCACCGAGCTGTAGAACGGGCTATTCCGCATTAGGACATTGTTCACTATACGGCCGGCTTCGGGTTCTCCCTTAAGCCGCCGCAAAGTGATCGTTGTTCAGATGCGGCCGGGGATTGATGGGGTATTTGCGTATGCGTTGGCGTGCACGAGGATTGTCGGGCCGGGGTGGCCTGCGGCGTGCCGTTGCGCTTGCCTTCGCCGCCGTGCTGCTGGCCGCGTGCGCCACAGTCGAACGCATTCCCTATACCCAGCAGGAACAGGAACTCGCGGTCATCCCGGGTATTCCCGAGGCCCGGATCTGGGCCGACGATCCGTCGCTCGCGCGGCGAAATCCGCTGCTCGATCTGCGCGCGCGCGAAAATCCGGCGATCCTGGCCCTGTCCGGCGGTGGCGCAGATGGCGCCTTCGGCGCCGGCCTGCTCAACGGCTGGACGCAACGCGGCGACCGGCCGAAATTCACCGTCGTCACCGGCGCAAGTGCGGGCGCGCTGATCGCACCCTTCGCCTTCCTCGGACCGCAATACGACTCCGTACTGGCCGATGTATTTTCGAGCGGCGCGTTCGAAGGCTTCCTGAAGTTCCAGGGTGTGCGCGGCCTGTTCGGCACCGGCCTGTTCGAGGCGGCGCCGCTGAAGCAGCTGATCGCCAGATATGTGACGCCCGAGGTTATTGCGGCCGTCGCGCGTGAGTATCGCGCCGGGCGGCGTCTTTATGTCGTCAGCACGCAGCTCGACGCGCAGCGCACCGCGATCTGGGACATGGGCGCGATCGCGTCGAGCGTGGATCCCCGCGCTCCAGAGCTGTTCCGCCAGGTGATCGAAGCTTCGGCCAGCATTCCCGGCATCTTCGCGCCGGTCCTGATCGACGTTGAAGCGCAGGGCAAACGCTTCGCCGAGATGCATGTCGACGGCGGCATCACCGCGAACGTGATGGTCGTGCCCGAAGCGATGCTGATCGCCAATCGTCCCGCCGTGACGACAGGCGTGCGCCCGCGCATTTACGTGATCCTGAACAGCAAGCTCGCGCCCTATTTCGACGTGGTGCCGGCGACCACAGTACGGATCGCGGTGCGTTCGTTCGAGACCTCGGTGCGCGCGAATACCCGCAACACCCTGCTCGCTTCCTACGAATTCATCCGCCGCCGCAACTGGACGCTGACGCTGGCCGCGATCGACGACAACTTCCCCTCGCAAGCCTCTCCGGGCTTCGACACCGCCTACATGAAGGGCCTGTTCGAGTTCGGCCTGGAGCAGGGCCGGACCGGCGCCGCCTGGCGGCGCGGGCCCGGCTCAGACGCGCCGCCACCGATCCGCGCGCCGCGCACCAGCCAGAGCGTGGTGACGCAGTAATCTTTTTCCTTCACCCCCCCTTGCAGAGGGGGGTGGAGGAGTGCGCGGCGAACTACTTCTTCGCCGCCGCCAGAAAATCGAAGTCGCAGCCTTCGTCCGCCTGCTGCACGTGATCGCGATAGAGTTTCGCGTAGCCGCGCTGCGCCACCTCCGGCACCGGTGGCGGCGTCCAGTCCTTGCGGCGCTTCTCAAGCTCGGCGTCGCTGACCAGCAGTTCGAGGCTGCGGTTCGCAACATCGAGCCTGATGCGGTCGCCGGTCTTCACCAACGCGAGCGGACCGCCGACCGCGGATTCCGGCGCAATATGCAGGACGATGGTGCCGAACGCGGTGCCACTCATGCGCGCATCGGACAGGCGCACCATGTCCTTGACGCCCTTCTGCGCCAGCTTCTTCGGGATCGGGATATAACCCGCCTCCGGCATGCCGGGCGCGCCGATCGGACCGGCGTTTCGCATCACGATCACATCGTCCTCAGTGACATCGAGCGCGGGATCGTCGATCCGCGTCGTCATGTCCTCGACCGATTCGAACACGACCGCGCGGCCTTCATGCTGCATCAGCTTCGGTGACGCCGCCGCCTGCTTGATCACCGCGCCGCGCGGGCAGAGATTGCCGCGCAGGATCGCCATTCCACCTTCCTTCTTCAGCGGCGCATTGCGCGGCTTGATCACGGTCTGGCCGGGCACATCCTCGAAGGTCTTGATCGCGTCGCCGAGCGTGCCGCCCATCACATGCTTTGCATCGAGCACGAGCAGGTCCTTCAGCTCCTGCATCAGGCGCGGCACGCCGCCGGCATAGTGGAAGTGCTCCATGTAGTGATCGCCCGACGGCTTGAGATCGACCAGCACCGGCGTCTTCTTGCCGATCTCGTCATACTCCTCGAGCGTCAGCGGCGTGTTGGTGCGCCCTGCGATGGCGGACAGATGCACGACGCCATTGGTCGAGCCGCCGATCGACTGCAGCACCACGATCGCATTGTGGAGCGCGTCCTTCGTGATGATGTCCGACGGCTTCGGTCCTCCGGTCTTCGCAAGCACGGCCGCCTGCTTGCCGGTGGCTTCTGCCATCCGGATGCGGTCGGCATGCGGCGCGGGGATCGTTGCCGCGCCCGGCAGCGTCATGCCCATCGCTTCCATCATGCAGGCGATGGTCGAGGCCGTGCCCATCACGCCGCAGGTGCCGATCGACGGCGCCAGCCGTTCGTTCGCCACTTCGATGTCCTCCGCGCTGATGCGGCCGCCGCGAAACTCGCCCCACAATCTCCGGCAATCGGTGCAGGCGCCGAGCACCTCACCCTTGAAATGACCGACCAGCATAGGCCCGACGGGAAGCACGATAGTCGGCCGGTCGGCGCTCACCGCCGCCATCACCTGCGCGGGCGTGGTCTTGTCGCAACCGCCGATCAGCACCACCGCATCGACCGGAAGCGCGCGCATCATCTCCTCGGTGTCCATCGCCATCAGATTGCGCAGAAACATCGAGGTCGGATAGGCGAAGCTCTCGTGGATCGAGATGGTCGGAAACTCCATCGGCATCGCGCCCGCAAGCATTGCGCCGCGCTTCACCGCCTCGATCAGCTGCGGCACGTTGCCGTGACAGGGATTGAAGTCTGAATAGGTGTTGGTGATGCCGATGATCGGACGATCGAGCGCATCGTCCGAATAACCCATGGCCTTGATGAAAGCCTTGCGCAGGAACAGCGAAAAGTCCTTGTCGCCGTAGCTGGTCAGTCCTTTGCGCATACCGCTGGTCACGCGTCAGCTCCTCGCAGTTCCCGCCCGTCCGCGGATATTCGAGCCTCTCTATGGAGGAAGGCTGGGCGACGCAAGCACGGACGCACGAACCAGCCCCACGGTGACGGGCCATTTTCACAGTGTCGGACCCGCGTCGGATCTGCGCAGCTTCAGGGTGCGGAAATTTCCCTCGCCGCCTCACGCAGGCAATCCATCAGTCTAGCGGCAGGCGGGGACAGCGATTGACCGCGCATCCGCACGACCGACAGGGCCGCAGCGGTCCGCATCGTCTCCACCGGCACCCGCTTCAGCAGACCGAGCTTTTCGAAATAGGCCGTGATGTCCTCCGACAGCACCCACAGCATGTCGCGCGCATTCATCAGGCTGACATTGGTCTGGATCGACGAGGACTCGATCATGCAGCGCGCCGGCCTGCGCTTCACGCGCCGGAAGATGCGCTCGATACCAGCGCGCATCGGCGTACCGTCCTGCGGCAGGATCCAGTCCTGCTCGGCGAGCTTCGCCCAGCTCACCGCCGAGCCGCGCGTCAGCGGATGCTGCGGACCGGCCACGATATGGATGGCCGGGTCGTAGAGTTCGTCCATCGCGAAATCGCGGTCGACCAGCGCGGGTTCGACGCGACCGACGACGAGATCGAGCCGGCCGTCGCGCAGCATGGCGAAATGCTCCTCCATCGCGCCTTCTCGCATCGTGACGACGATATCGGGCGCCTGATCGAGCAGGAGCTGGAGCGCGCGCGGCATGAGGACATAGCAGGCGCCGATGCCGGCGCCGACGGCCACCGTGCCGGACAAGCCGCTCTCGATCGCCTCGATCTCGGCCTGCGCACGATCGAGATTGCCGACGAAGTTTGCTGCATGGCGGATCAATGCGCGCCCCGCCGCGGTCGGACGCAGCGAGCGTCCCGCCTTCTCGAACAGCGCGACGGACAGATCGTCCGACAACGCACCGAGAAGCTTCGACGCGGCAGGCTGCGACAGCCGTGCCTCGCGCGCGGCCGCGCTCAGGGTCGGCGCATGGTCCAGCGCGGCAAGGAGTTCGAGCTGCCGCAGGCGGACGCGCCGACGCAGGGTCTCTCCGGATTTGCGCGGTCTTGGGCGCGGTGTGGACAGCTTTCTGGACATATGCCGATTATGACATGAATTTGCGCCGACTATTCATTTGATCAATCTACATCGATCTTTCAGAATTGCTCCAGTCTTCGTGCTGCGAAAGCGATAAAGTCCGGGCTCTCCAATGGATTCCTCCCCCTCCTTCGCCCGTCCCGGACTGACAATGAAAAAGCCCGCACCGTTCATCGAACGCTTCGGCCTGTGGAGCGCCGAGCAGGCGCGGCAGGCACGCGCACTGAAAACGCTGATCGCGAAACACAAGCTGAAGCTGATCCGGCTGGTCTGGTCGGATACCCATGGCCACGCGCGCACCAAGGAAGTGACCATCCCGGCTTTCCTCTCGGCGCTGAGCGGCGGCTACAACATCAATGTCGCGACCACGACGCTCGATGCATCCGGCGCGCGCACCTTCGCGTCCTTCACGCCGGGCGGCGGCATGGGCCTTGAGGAGATGACAGGCTCGCCGAACCTGACCATCGTTCCGGACCCGTCGACCTTTCGCGTGCTGCCCTGGGCGCCCGGTATCGGCTGGGTGATCTGCGACGAGTATTTCAACACCGGGATTCCGTTCCACTTCTCGCCGCGCCAGCTTCTCAAGAAGCAGCTCGCTCGCCTGAAGCAGCAGAAGTTCGGGCTGACCGTCGGGCTCGAGGTCGAGTGGTATCTCCTCCGTCTCGCGGGCGATCCCATCCTGCCCGAGAACACCAACGCCATCGGCATGAAGGGCAAGCCGGTTCGCACCTTCCCGGTCGAAACCGGCTATTCGTATCATTCGGAATCCAACTTCGATATCATGCAGCCGGTGCTGACGGCGCTGTGCGAGCATTTCGAGGCGATCGACCTGCCGCTGCGCTCGATCGAGAATGAATGGGGCCCCGGACAGGTCGAGTGCACCTTCGCGCCGAAGGCGGCGCTGACCACGGCCGACAACCTCATCCTGTTCCGCAGCGCGACGCGCCAGATCACGCGGCGCATGGGCTATCTCGCGACCTTCATGGCGCGCCCGGCATTCCCCGGCTTCTGCGCCAGCGGCTGGCACCTGCATCAGTCGCTGAGCGACGTGAGCGGGAAGAAGAATCTGTTCACGCCGGACGGAAAGGGAGAGCCGCTGTCACCGGTCGGGATGCATTACCTTGCCGGCCTGCTCGCGAATGCGCAGTCGACGACGCCCTTCACCACGCCTACGATCAACGGCTATCGCCGCTACAAGGCGAACTCGCTCGCACCCGACCGCGCGACCTGGGCCTATGACCATCGCGGCGTGATGGCGCGCGTGCTCGGCGCGCCGTTCGATCCGGCAACGCGGATCGAGAACCGGATCGGCGAACCATCCGCCAATCCTTATCTCTACATTGCCGCGCAGATCGTGTCGGGTCTCGACGGTATCGCCAACAAGCGCGAGCCGGGGCCGCAGGAACTGAACCCGTACAACTCGGACTTTCCGTTGCTGCCGAAGACGCTGCCGGACGCACTGTCGGCGCTGGAAAGCTCATCGCTGTTCCGCGAGCAATTCGGCGAGACGTTCATCGACTACTTCCTCGCCTTCAAGCGCACCGAGATCGGGCGCTTCGAGAAATGGAAGAGCGAACATGGCGTCGCCGGGCATCCGGCGGACGAGGCGACCGAATGGGAGCAGAATGAGTATTTCGATTTCTTTTGAGATGCGTCGCTCGCTCTCCTCTTCTCTCTCTCCCTGCGACGCTCTCTCCGCGGCTCACCTCCCCCTGAAAGGGGGAAGTCGACGCGCGAAGCGCGGCAGGTGGGGGTTCCTTACTGATTCTGCAGACCCCCTCCCCAACCCTCCCCCTTCCAGGGGGAGGGAGTCCACGCTGTACGCACTTCGCCTCCGATAACCACACAGCAGAGGACATGACGCCGTGCTGGAAAAAACAACGAACCTGATCCGCACCGCCTATCTGGCGCCGCCCTATGACTATGACGAGCTCGTGCAGCGCGACCGCGTGCATCAGCTCATCTATACCGATCCCGCGATCTTCACCGCCGAGATGACGCATATCTTCGGCGCAGTATGGGTCTATCTCGCGCATGAGAGCCAGATTCCGAAGAACGACGACTTCATCACCGCAAGGCTCGGGCTGCGCCCGATCATCGTGCTGCGCGATTCAAAGGGCCAGATCCGCGCGCTCTACAATCGATGCACGCATCGCGGCACAACACTCTGCCGGCTGGAAAAGGGCAATTCCAACGTCTTCCGCTGTCCCTATCACGGCTGGACCTTCAACAATGACGGCACGATCCGCAACGTTCCCTGGCCCGACGGCTATGCCAACGATGTCACCGAGACGCGTTTCAACGCCGCGCAGATCCCGCGGGTGGAGAGCTATCGCGGCTTCATCTTCGGCACGCTCAACATGGATATGCCGCCGCTGGAAGAATATCTCGGCGGCATCAAGGGACCGCTCGACGAATGGCTCGATCGCCATCCCGGCGGCAAGGTCGCGATCTGCGAGGCCAACCGCCTGAAATTCAACGGCAACTGGAAACTCGCCTACGACAATTCCTGCGACGGCTACCACGTCGTGTTCTCGCATCGCTCGCTGCTCGACATGGAGAACCGGCTGGTCGCGGAAGGCGACAAGGGCATGTCCTATTACAAGGGCCGCCCGGACGAAGCGCCGATGTACATGAAGTATTTCGGCCAC
>NZ_DATMRV010000117.1:0-24552 GCF_035565795.1 Pseudorhodoplanes sp. | reverse complement strand
CTTCACGGTGGCGTATGTGGTGCGCGCCGTTGCGCCGGGCACATACACGCATCCGCAGGCCTTCGTGGAAGACATGTATCGTCCCGACCGGTTCGGCCGTACGGCGACGGGCAAGGTCGAGGTGACGGCCGCCAAATGAGGCGCCGCGCGGCGATAGCATTGGGTGTGGCGAGCGCGTTCCTTGCCGGGGGCGCGCTTGCCTTCGGCTTGTGGGTGCGCTCGCTTCCCCCGCTGCCGCGCGCCGATGCGCTGTCCTATTCGGTCGAAGTGGTCGACCGCGACGGGCGGCTGCTGCGGCCCTATGCCACCGAGGAGGGCCGATGGCGGCTGAAAGCCGGGGTCGAGGATGTCGATCCGCGTTACCTCGCCATGCTGATCGCGTACGAGGACAAACGGTTTCGGACGCATCATGGCGTCGATCCCGCCGCCATGATGCGCGCGGCCTGGCAATGGCTGATCCATCGCGAGATCGTGTCGGGCGCGTCGACCATCACCATGCAGGTCGCGCGTCTGCTCGAGCCGCGGACCGAGCGCACGCTGAGTGCAAAGCTGCGCCAGATGGTGCGCGCGATCCAGATCGAACGCGCGATGAGCAAGGATGATATCCTTGCGCTGTATCTCTCGCTTGCGCCCTATGGCGGCAATCTCGAAGGTACGCGCGCGGCCTCGCTCGCCTATTTCGGCAAGGAGCCGAAGCGGCTGTCGCGCACCGAGGCCGCGCTGCTGGTGGCGCTGCCGCAATCTCCGGAAGCGCGCCGGCCCGACCGCTCGCCGGAGCGCGCGCGCCTCGCGCGGGACCGCGTGCTCGACCGGATTGCGGGTGACATCGGCATTCCGGCCGATGAGGTCGCGACGGCGAAATCCGTTGCCATGCCGTCGCGACGCAGGGCGATGCCTTCGCTTGCGGCGCATGCCGCCGATCAGGCGATGATCGCCGCACCCGATCGCCTGAAGCACGAACTCACCATCGACGCGCGTCTGCAGCAGGCGCTGGAAATGCTGGCGCGCGAACGCGCAATGTCGTTGGGCGCCGATATTTCGGTCGCGATCCTCGCGGTGGATCATGCCAGCGGCGAAATTCTTGCGCGCGTCGCGTCACCCGATTACTTCGACACGTCGCGGGCAGGGCAGGTCGATCTGACGCGCGCGTTGCGTTCGCCCGGTTCGGCGCTGAAGCCATTCATCTATGGGCTCGCATTCGAGGATGGGTTGGCGCATCCCGAAACGCTGATTGACGACCGCCCGACGCGCTACGGCGACTATGCGCCCGAGAATTTCGACCTGACCTTCCAGGGCACCGTTCCGGTGCGCAAGGCGTTGCAATTGTCGCTCAACGTGCCCGCCGTCGCACTGCTCGATCGTGTCGGTGCCGCGCGTCTGACGGCGCGTCTGTCACAGGCCGGCGGCGACATGGTGTTTCCGAAAGGCGAGGCGCCCGGTTTGGCGATGGGACTCGGCGGCGTCGGGGTCACGCTCTCGGATCTGACGATGCTTTATGCGGGCCTTGCACGGCAGGGCATGACCATCCCGCTGATCGAGCGCCGGAGCGATGCCGCGCTCGCGCGTCCGCCGCGCCGTCTGCTCGATCCGGTTGCGGCCTGGTATGTTGGCAATGTGTTGATCGGGACGCCCCCGCCGGAGAACGCCGCGCGCAACCGGATCGCCTTCAAGACCGGCACGTCATACGGCTATCGCGACGCCTGGGCGGTCGGTTTCGACGGGCGGCGGACCATCGGCGTCTGGGTTGGCCGGCCGGATGGCGCACCGGTGCCCGGCATTCTCGGACGGACCGCGGCCGCGCCAATCCTGTTCGACGCGTTCGCCCGCACCGGCGATCTTCCGGCGGCGCTGCCTCCGGCGCCCAAGGGCGCAATCCTCGCACCGAATGGCAAGCTGCCGCTCCCGCTCCAGCGCTTCAACCCGGAGGGTGTTGGAGTCCGGCCGAGCGAGCGGGTGCGGATCATGTTCCCGCCCAACGGCGCGCGGCTCGAACTCGGCGCGGTCGACGGCCGGCCCGAGCCCGTCGCTCTCAAGATCGCCGGCGGGGTCGAACCGCTGACCATCCTCGTCAACGGCAAGCCTCAGGAGCGGGGCGCGGGCCGCACGATTTTCTTCGATCCGCAGGGGCCGGGTTTCGTGCGACTGACGGTTGTTGACGGAAAAGGCACAGCCGACAGCGTGATGGTGCGGCTGCAGTAACCGGTTCTTCCCCCCCGCATCCGTTTTCCCTATGGTCCCGCCCGCATGGCGACCGGTTGGGGCAATGACAGTTTTGCAAGGCGCAATCCGCGAGAAACCTGGCAACGGGGGCTCGGCGGATTGCTCGACTATGCGTCCGCAACCGACACGCGTGCGATCGTCTTCGTCCTGATTTTCTCGCTGCTGGCGTTCCTGCCGGGCCAGTCGAAAGTCCCACCGATCGACCGGGACGAGGCCCGCTTCGCGCAGGCCACCAAGCAGATGGTCGATACCGGCGACTATGTCGACATCCGCTTCCAGAACGATGTCCGCTATCAGAAGCCGATCGGCATCTACTGGATGCAGGCCGTGGCGCTGCAGACCGCGGAATTCATCGCGCGCCGCGATCTGACAGACCGCATCTACGTCTATCGTATCCCTTCCCTGATCGGCGCGGTCGGTGCGGTGCTGGCGACGCTCTGGGTCGCGGGTATGTTCGTCAGCCGGCGCGCGGCGATCCTCGCGGCCATGATGATGGCGGCGTCGATCATGCTGGGGATCGAGGCGCGCCTGGCCAGAACCGACGCGATGCTCCTGTTCATGACGGTGTTGTGTATGGGCGTGCTTGCCCGCGCCTATCTGCCGCGCGCTGCCGAAGAACCGGACAACCGCGCGCTGCCCTTTGTGTTCTGGATCGCGCTCGGCGTAGGTGTGCTGCTCAAGGGACCGGTGATCCTGATGCTGGTCGGCTTGCCGATCGTGACACTGGCCGCGATCGACCGCTCCGCATCGTGGTTGAAGGCGCTGCGTCCGCTGATCGGAATTCCGATCCTTCTTCTGCTCGTGTTGCCGTGGCTCCTCGCCATCTCGGCGCGGACCGGATCGACCTTCTTTTCAGACTCGATCGTCGGTGACGCACTGAAAAAGGTCTACACCAGCCAGGAAGGGCACGGCGCACTGCCGGGCTATTTCATCGTGCTGTTCTTCCTCACCTTCTGGCCGGCCTCGCTGCTCGCCGGCATGGCCGTTCCCGGCGTATGGCGGGAGAAGTGGGAGACGCCGGTCAAGTTTCTGCTGGCGTGGCTGGTCCCGGCCTGGATCGTGTTCGAACTGGCCATCACCAAGCTTCCGCATTACGTGCTGCCGCTCTACCCGGCTGTCGCCATCCTGCTCGCGCGCGCGATCGAGACCGGGCAAATGTCGCGCAAGTCGTGGATGGAGTGGGGCACGTTCTGGTGGTTCGCGGTCCCGGTGCTGGTGTTTGTCGGCGCGCTGTTTCTACTGCTGCGCTACGAGGGCGAACTCGGCTGGCAGGCCTGGCCGTTCCTCGCCGCGGCCATCGTCTTCGGCTTCCGCGCCTGGTGGCTCTACGATGTCGATGGCATCGAGCGCTCGCTGTTGCGCGCGTCCGTCACGACAGTCCTGCTGTCGATCGCGGTTTACTGGTCCGTCCTCCCCGCGCTCCAGGGTCTGTTTCCCAGCGTTTCGATCCAGCGCTCGATCCACGCGACCGGTTGCAAGACGCCGAGGATCGCGGCCGCGGGCTATCACGAGCCCAGCATGGTGTTCCTGTCGGGCACCGACACGGTGCTGACGAGCGCCGCGGGTGCCGCGGATTTCCTGAGGGGTGACGACGATTGCCGGTTTGCCGTCGTCGAACAGGCACTCGAACGAACCTTTGCCCGCCGCGCGGAAGCGATCGACGTGCGCTACACGCAAGTGTCCCGCTTCCGCGGCTACAGCTTCGGAAGCGGCGGCCGCGTTGCCTTCACCATCTACCGTTCGCTCGGCGATCGCTGACGCGCATCAGTTGCGCTCTGCTTCGTGGAGCGCGGCGAAGCCGCGTTCCAGATCGGCGATCAGATCACGCGTGTCTTCCAGACCGATGTGGAAGCGCAGGCCAAGTCCGCCCGGCGCATAGGACGTCGCGGTCCGGTAATCCGTGCAGTCGTAGATGATGACAAGGCTCTCATAGCCGCCCCAGGAAAAGCCCATGCCGAACAACGACAGCGCGTCGCAGAACGCATAGAGCGCTTTTTCCGACACTGGCTTGAGGACGATGCTGAACAATCCGGACGCACCGGTGAAGTCCCGCTTCCAGATCGCGTGACCCGGATGCGAGGGCAGGGCCGGATACAGCACATTCAGCACTTCCGGCCGCTGCTCGAACCATTGTGCAATTTCGAGCGCGGAGCGCTGATGGCGCTCGAGCCGCACCGACATGGTGCGCAGGCCTCGTTGCGCGAGATAGACATCGTCCGGGCCGGCGCAGAGCCCGTAATTCCCGACCGTCTCGTTGAGCTGCGGCCAGGTCGCCGCGTTGGCCGACACCGTTCCGAACATGATGTCCGAATGTCCGCCGATATACTTGGTGCCGGCCTGGATGGACAGATCGACGCCATGGGCGAAGGCCTGGAAGTAGAGCGGGGTCGCCCAGGTGTTGTCCATCAGGACGACGGCGCCCTTGTCATGGGCAACGCGTGCGATCGCCGGGATGTCCTGCATTTCGAAGGTTTGCGAGCCGGGCGCTTCGACAAACACCGCGCGGGTGTTCGGCTTGAACAGGCCTGCGATGTCCGCTCCGATCAGCGGATCGTAGTAACTGGTTTCCACCCCGTACCGCTTCAGGACCGAATCGGCGAAGGTGCGGGTCGGGCGATAGACGCTGTCGGTGATCAACAGGTGGTCGCCTGCGGATAGGACCGAGAGCAGCGCCGTCGACACCGCAGCCGCCCCGGAGGGCAGTAGCGCGACACCGGCGCATTGCGGCCCCTCCAGTTCGCGCAGCGCATTCTCGAGCGCTTCCGATGTGGGCGTGCCGCGGCGGCCGTAACGATAGCGGGCGCGATGTGCGACCATGTCGGCCGCGGTCGGATAGAGCACGGTTGAGCCGTGATAAACCGGCGGATTGACGAACCCGTGATACTCGCGCGGGGTGCGGCCGGCGGTCACCACGCGGGTGTCGGTCCGGTAGTCGCGGGGCTCGTTCGGCTTGCTCATGGAATGTCCTTGGAATGTCCTTGGCCTGAGCCGGAGGGATGGTATCGGGCTGGCATGCGTCCCGGAGTGAACAGCAGGCAAACCGGCGAGGACCAGTCAAGCCCTTGACCTGTCTGTGCAATCGTTCTCAGATGGCGTCAATTGCGGGATTGGTCATGGCAGCCTAGGGTTAAACGCGTCTGCGGCCTTTGGCGCGAGCGGGCAGGCTTGCGCCGGATGCGCCAGGTGCCGTACGCCGTCAATCACGCAAGCCTTAGCATCGCGGCCCGATGGAGTATTGGGGACACATCATGAAGCGCAGCCTTTTTACACTCGCCCTCGCAACCCTGGTTGGTATCGCGGGCTCGGCCGCGGAAGCGCAGACGCTGAAGCAGGTGCAGCAGCGCGGCGTCCTCAATTGCGGCGCCAACGGAAATCTCGCCGGATTCGGCTTGCCGGACGCGCAGGGCAACTGGACCGGCTTTGACGTCGATTATTGCCGCGCGATCGCCGCTGCGATCTTCAACGATCCGACCAAGGTCAAGTTCATCCCGCTGACCGCGAAGGATCGCTTCACCGCGTTGCAGTCGGGCGAAGTCGACGTCTTGATCCGCAACACCACCTGGACCTCGTCGCGCGACACGACCAACGGCCTGAACTTCACGGGCGTCAACTATTACGACGGACAGGGCTTCCTGGTCCGCAAGGCGCTCAAGGTGAATTCGGCGCTGGAACTGAACGACGCAGCCGTCTGCGTGCAGCAGGGCACCACCACGGAGCTCAATCTCGCGGACTTCTTCCGCTCCAACAACATGAAGCTGAAGACGGTGACCTTCGCGACCTCCGACGAGGCGGTGAAAGCCTATGACGCCGGGCGCTGCGACGCCTACACCACGGACGCTTCCGCGCTCTATTCGGAACGGCTGCGCACTGCTGCGCCCGATGACCATGTCGTCCTTCCGGACATCATCTCGAAGGAGCCGCTTGGTCCGTCGGTCCGCCACGGCGACGACCAGTGGTTCGATATCGTGCGCTGGGTCAACTTCTGGCTGATCAACGCCGAAGAACTCGGGATCACCAAGGCCAATGTCGATGCGCAGACCAAGTCCGACAATCCGGACATCCGTCGTCTGCTCGGCGCGGAAGGCAAGTTCGGCGAGGCGTTTGGTCTCTCCAACGACTTCGGCGCCAAGATGATCAAGCATGTCGGCAATTACGGCGAGATCTTCGAAAGGAATCTGGGGCAGGGTTCGCGGCTGAAGATCTCGCGCGGACTGAATGCGCTCTGGACCAAGGGTGGCCTGCAATACGCTCCGCCGGTTCGCTGACCGGCGCGGCAGCGCGTGATGGCGCAGGCCGCACCGCCCCGAATTTCCCCGTTCTACGATCCGCGCTGGCGCAGCATTGCATTCCAATTGCTGCTCTGCGCGGTCATCGTCTGGCTTGCCTATAGCGCCGTCACCAATGCGGCGGAGAATCTGGCGCGTGCGCGGATCGCGTCGGGGTTCGACTTCTGGAATTCGACCGCGGGCTTCGACATCAGCCAGCACCTGATCCCGTATTCGGCGCAATCGACCTATGGCCGCGCCTTCTGGGTCGGCCTGCTCAATACGCTGCTGGTTTCGTTTCTCGGCATCGTCTTTGCGACCATCATCGGATTTGCGATCGGCATCCTGCAATTGTCGAAGAACGTGCTCGTTGCGAAGCTCGCGCGCGGCTATGTCGAGGTGATCCGCAACCTGCCGCTGCTGCTGCAATTACTGTTCTGGTACAATGCCGTGCTGAAAGCGTTGCCGGTGCTGCGCGACAGCATCTCGATCCCCGGCGGCATGCTGCTCAACAATCGCGGCCTGTTCCTGCCGAAGCCGATTTTCGGACCCGGTTTCGAGGCCGTACCGATCGCATTCGTCCTCGGCATTGCAGGCGCGTTCGGGTACCGGCACTGGGCGAGGCGGCGGCAAGCGCTGACCGGGCAGCAGGCGCCGGTTTTCGCAGTCGGTGTCTCGCTGATTCTCGGGCTGCCGCTTCTCGCGCTGGCGCTCACCGGCTTCCCGGTTACGTTCGATTTCCCGGAGATGGGACGCTTCAACATCCGTGGCGGCATCGAGATCCTTCCCGAATTCGCCGCGCTGCTGTTCGGGTTGTCGATCTACACCGCGGCCTTCATTGCGGAGGCTGTGCGTGCCGGTGTGCAGTCGGTCTCGCATGGACAGACGGAGGCCGCATATTCTCTCGGTCTTCGGCCGCTGCCGACATTGCGGTTGATCGTCGTGCCGCAGGCGATGCGCGTGATCGTGCCGCCGCTGACCAACCAGTATCTGAACCTGACCAAGAATTCCTCGCTTGCCGTCGCGATCGGCTATCCGGATCTGGTGCAGGTCTTTACCGGGACGGTGCTGAACCAGACGGGGCAGGCCGTCGAGGTGGTTGCGATTACCATGGCGGTGTATCTGACCATCAGCCTCGCTACATCGGGGCTCATGAATCTCTACAACCGGCGCATCGCGCTGGTGGAGCGATGACGATGCGGCCACAGGCTTTCGTCCGCACCGAACCCGTCCCCGCAATGCCGCCGCCCGCCAGCGGGCGCGGCGTCACAGGCTGGCTGCGCGAGAACCTGTTCTCCGGCCCGCTCAATATCGTTCTGACGTTGTTGTCGCTGCTGGTGCTGTGGTGGATCGTCCCGCCGCTCCTGAACTTCCTGATCTTCGACGCGGTCTGGGTCGGCGAGGATCGTGCGGCCTGTATCGTGACGCCGGACCGTCCCCGGGTTGGCGCCTGCTGGGCCTTCGTGGCCGAGCGCATCAACTTCTTCATCTACGGCTTTTATCCGGTCAACGAGCGCTGGCGCGTCGATACGTTCTTCGCGCTGCTTGCGATCGGAATCGTGTGGCTGCTCGCGACCTGGGCGCCGAACAAGCGTGTCGCCGCGGTTTACTTCTTCATCGTGCTGCCGATCGTCTCGATCATGCTGCTGCTCGGCTTTGCGCCCCTGCGGCTCTCGTACGTTCCGACCTCGCTCTGGGGCGGCATCCTGGTGACGGTGGTGGTCTCTGCCGTCGGCATCGTGTTCTCGCTGCCGCTCGGTGTTGTGCTTGCGCTCGGGCGCCGCTCGAGGATGCCGGCGGTGCGGCTGTTCTCGATCATCTTCATCGAGTTCGTGCGCGGCGTGCCGCTCATCACAGTACTGTTCATGGCGAGCGTGATGCTGCCGCTGTTCGTTCCGGAAGCCTGGTCGCCGGACAAGCTGCTGCGTGCGCTGGTCGGTGTCGCGCTGTTCGCCGCCGCCTACATGGCCGAAGTGGTGCGGGCGGGGCTGCAGGCGATCCCGCGCGGACAATACGAGGGTGCGCAGGCGCTCGGTTTGAGCTACTGGAAGATGATGGGTCTGATCATCCTGCCGCAGGCATTGCGCATCACGATCCCGAATATCGTCAACAGCAATATCGCGCTGTTCAAGGATACGACGCTCGTGTTCATCGTCGGCATTTTCGATTTCCTGCGCACGATCGAGGCCGCCCGTATCGATCCGAAATGGGCGACGCCGGTGACATCGACTACGGGCTATGCGTTCGCCGCCCTCTTCTATTTTATCTGCTGCTTCATGATGTCGCGCTATGCGCGAGGCGTCGAGCGGCGGCTCGAGACCGGGCACAAGCGATGAGCGAAACCCGTACGCCTGAAAAAGCCGGCGACATCCCGGCTGTCGAAATCGCCGGCATGCATAAATGGTTCGGCGATTTCCACGTGCTGCGCGACATCAACCTGACCGTCGGACGCGGCGAGCGGATCGTGGTTTGCGGCCCGTCCGGATCGGGAAAGTCGACCATGATCCGCTGCATCAACCGGCTCGAGGATTACCAGCAGGGCCGGGTTGTGGTGGACGGCGTGCTGCTGACCAATGACCTCAAGAGTATCGACGAAGTTCGGCGCGAGGTCGGCATGGTATTTCAGCACTTCAACCTGTTCCCGCATCTGACCGTCATGGAGAACCTGACGCTTGCGCCGATCTGGGTGCGCAAGATGCCGAAAAAGAAAGCCGAAGAGGTTGCGCTGCACTATCTCGAGCGTGTGCGCATTCCCGAGCAGGCCAACAAATATCCCGGTCAGCTTTCGGGCGGTCAGCAGCAGCGGGTCGCGATCGCCCGTGCGCTCTGCATGAGTCCGAAGATCATGCTGTTCGACGAGCCGACATCCGCACTTGACCCGGAAATGGTCAAGGAGGTGCTGGAGACCATGGTCGAACTGGCGGAAAGCGGCATGACCATGCTGGTCGTAACGCACGAGATGGGCTTCGCGCGCCAGGTCGCCGACCGCATCGTGTTCATGGACGAGGGACAGATCGTCGAGGTCAACGTGCCGGCGGAGTTCTTCGCGCATCCGAAGCACGAGCGGACCAAGCTCTTCCTCAGTCAGATCCTGAACTGACATCCCCGACGCGCCGCAACGCGCAGCACCGGTATGCGCCCGGCGCGCGCCTTAGGCCCGTTTTGATTGGTCAGGTTCCATCAAAGGCGCTAGCTTTTCTTGCCTGCGGAATCGCGAGTCGCTGCGTGCCGGCGTTCAGTCGGGGCAGGCGTGCCGGCAAGTCGGCGACAGCCGTTTTTCGAGGAGACATACCATGAGCACTCAGGCTCAACCGGTACCGGGCCCGCTGTCGGGTGCGGTGATGCTGCATGCGCTCGCGGATCACTGGTGGGTGCTGTTGCTGCGCGGGATCGCAGCGCTGATCTTCGGATTTCTCACATTCCTGTGGCCGGGCATCACTCTCCTGACGCTGACCATGTTCTGGGGCGCGTTCGCCCTCATCGACGGCGTGCTCGCATTGTGGACCGCGATCTTCGGCAAGGGCGGCATGATCGCGCCGCGCTGGTGGCTCGCGATTGTTGGTGTGGCGGGCATCGCCGCCGGTATCCTGACCTTCGCCTGGCCCGTGAAGACCGCGATCATCCTGCTGCTGTTCATCGCCTGCTGGGCGATCGTCGCCGGCATCATGGAGATCTGGGGCGCGATCAAGCTGCGCAAGGAGATCGAGGGCGAATGGCTGCTTGGTCTCGGCGGTCTGCTGACGGTGATCTTCGGCGTGATCCTGATCGCGCGTCCGGCGGTCGGCGCGCTCGCGGTCGCCTGGATCATTGGCTGGTTCGCGATGCTGCTCGGCGTGACCTGGATCGCGCTGGCATTCCGGTTGAAGAAGTTCAAGCGGACTTGAGACAATCCTCCCGTCGCCCCCGCGCGAGCGGGGACGGCGCTGACGGAGAGCGCTTCAGAACGCGTTGAACGGGATCTTCAGGTAGCTGCGACCGTTGTCTTCCGGATCCGGGAGGCGACCGCCGCGCAGGTTGACCTGCAATGCCGCGAGCATCAGTTCAGGCAGGGGCAGGGTTTTGTCGCGCGCCTCGCGCATTGCGACATAGGACGTGCGATCGCGGCCGCCACCGACATGGGTGTTGTCGCGCTTCTGCTGCGCGACCGTTGATTCCCACTGGGCCGGCCGGCCGTTGGGCCTGTAGTCGTGACCCGTGAACAGCCGCGTCGCGTCGGGCAGTGCGAGGATGCGCTGGATCGAATCATACAGCGTTGACGCGCTACCGCCCGGAAAGTCGCAACGTGCCGTGCCGGAATCCGGCTGGAACAGCGTGTCGTGGACGAAAGCGGCATCGCCCACCACGTAGGTGACGGACGCCAGCGTATGGCCCGCACACAATATGACGCGGGCGTCGAGCGAGCCGATCCTGAAGGTGTCGCCGTCCGCGAACAGGCGATCCCAGTATTGCGTGGAGTAGGGCGGCAGGTTGTAGATCTTTTCCCAGAGCTTCTGGATATCGGCCACCTTGGCGCCAATCGCCGTGGGAGCGCCGAGCTTTTCCTTCAGGTAGGCCGCGGCGGAGAAGTGATCGGCATGCGGGTGCGTGTCGAGGATCCAGTCGATCGTTAGGCCGCGTTCCGCGATGACCTTCAGAATGGCGTCCGCGGATGCCGTCGTGACGCGCCCTGAGCGCGGGTCGAAATCGAGCACGGGATCGATGATCGCTGCGTGCCGCGTGGCCGGATCGACAACAAGATAGACGATGCTCCCGGTCTTCTCGTGATAGAAGCCGGTAACGTCGGGTGACCCGGACGTGCTCGGCGTGGAGCGGGGCTCGGACAACGCATTCATGGCCATGCAAGCGTTTATCATGCGTGCGGACGCTTGACCAAGGGCCGAGCTGTCGCGCTGCAGCGACGCTCCGCCTCAGCCCTTTGACTCGATTGGCAAATCGCCGCGCGACGCCCATTCCGTCCACGAGCCGTCGTAGAGCGCCTTGGGCTCCTTGCCGATGGCATCGAGCGCAAACCACAGCACTGCGGCGGTCACGCCGGAGCCGCAGGTCGTCACCACCGGCTTGTCCGTGTCTATTCCAGCGGCCGCGAATTTCGCCCTGATCTGTTCCGGCGCGACCAGCCGGCCATCCTCGATCAGCGTGTCGAAGGGCAGGTTGAGTGCACCGGGCATGTGACCGGACTTCAGCCCCGGCCGCGGCTCGGGCGCGGTCCCGGCAAACCGGCCGGCGCTGCGTGCATCGACTACCTGGATATCGGGATTTGCGAGTGCGTTCTTCACGTCCTCGACGTCGGCGACGGCGCCGCGATTGAAGCGTGCCGTGAAGTGGCGCGGCGTGCGTCTGACCTCGCCGAAATCGAGCGGACGGCCCTCAGCCTTCCATTTCGGCAGACCGCCATCGAGAATGTAGACGTCACGGACGCCGAATGTCCGGAACGTCCACCAGACGCGCGGCGCCGAGAACAGCCCTCCGCCGTCATAGACCACGATGGTAATGCCGTCGCCGATCCCGAGATTGCGCATCGCCGACGAGAACGCTTCCGGCGACGGCAGCATATGCGGCAGGTCGCTCGAATGGTCGGAGATCGCGTCGATATCGAAATACACTGCACCCGGTATGTGGCCGGCGAGATATTCCTCGCGCGCGCTGCGATTCATCGCGGGCAGATAATAGGAGCCGTCCACCACCACGATGTCGGGCGCATCGAGATGGTCCTGCAGCCATTGCGTCGAAACGAGCGCGCGGCTCGCGGGTTTTGCTTCGGTGTTCATGGCGTACTCACACAAACGGTGGCTTGATCGTGCTCTTGCGCGTCAGCCA
Source organism: Pseudorhodoplanes sp. (assembly GCF_035565795.1). Taxonomy (GTDB): domain Bacteria; phylum Pseudomonadota; class Alphaproteobacteria; order Rhizobiales; family Xanthobacteraceae; genus Pseudorhodoplanes. The sequence goes on along the minus strand of NZ_DATMRV010000117.1, from coordinate 12,250 downwards.
TTCCGGGACCGGCAGGTTCTTCGACCGCAGGAAATCCGGATTGAACAGCTTCGACTGATAGCGGGTGCCGTAGTCGCACAGCACGGTCACGATGGTTGCACCCTTGCCGAGATCCTTGGCGAGGCGGATCGCGCCGGCGATGTTGATGCCGGACGATCCGCCGAGGCACAGGCCTTCGTGTTCGAGCAGATCGAACACGATCGGTACCGCCTCTTCGTCGGGGATCAGGTACGAGTGATCGACCTTGATATCCTCGATGATCGGCGTGATCCGGGCGAGGCCGATGCCTTCGGTGATCGAACCGCCTTCCGTCACCGTCGGCTTGCCGTCCTTGAACAGGTGATACATCGCAGCGCCCCGCGGATCGGCGCAGCCGATCGCGATGCTGCTCTTCTGTTCACGCAGGAATGTCGAGGTCCCGGCCAGCGTGCCGCCGGTGCCGACGGAACAGATGAAGCCGTCGATCTTGCCGCCCGTATCGCGCCAGATTTCCGGACCGGTCGAGGTGTAGTGCGCCTTGCGGTTGTCGAGGTTGTTCCACTGGTCGGCGAACAGCACGCCGTTCTTTTCGGTCTTGCGCAGCTCGTCGGCGAGCCTGCGCCCGACATGCTGATAATTGTTGGGATTGGCGTAGGGCAGGGCCGGCACCTCGACGAGCTCGGCGCCGCACAGCCGCAGCATGTCCTTCTTTTCCTGGCTCTGCGTCTCCGGGATGACGATGAGCGTGCGATAACCGCGCGCATTGGCGACGAGCGCGAGCCCGATCCCGGTATTGCCCGCCGTGCTTTCCACGACGAGACCGCCCGGCTTCAGGTCGCCGCGCTTCTCGGCTTCCAGGATCATCTGCCGGCCGGCACGATCCTTGACCGACTGGCCCGGATTCATGAACTCGGCCTTGCCGAGGATCGTGCAGCCGGTCATTTCGGACGCGCGCTTGAGCTTGATCAGAGGCGTGTTGCCAATGGCGTCGATGACGCCGTCTTTGATGTTCATATGCAGGATCCGGCACTACGGCGTGCGACCAGCAAAGTGGGTACCGGCTTTGCGTCCGGACGCCCGCCAACGAGAATTGGGGCGGACCCTATCGGGGTGCGCCCGATGCGACAAGGCATGACGCGGATGGGTGGTTTGCGCGGCGGGAAGGGAGGAGGATTTGCTCGCGCTCAGGTCCCCCGGGTGAAAACCATCTGCCGGACGTCGATGTTGCGGGACAGGAATCCGGCTTCGCAATAGGCGAGGTAGTACTCCCAGAGCCTGCGGAACCGCTCGTCGAAGCCGAGCGGGGTGATCTGCGGCCAGGCTGCACGGAATCGCTCCCGCCACTCGGCGAGGGTTCGCGCATAATCCTCGCCGAAAATCCGCTCGGTCCGGAAGGGGACCCCGAATCGGTCGCCGAGCGATTTGAGGGTCGATGGGGTCGGCAGCATGCCGCCCGGGAAGACGTAGCGACGGATGAAGTCGATCTCGCGCCGGTAATTGTCGAAGAATCGCTCCTGGATGGTGATGGTCTGGATGCCCGCGGCCCCGCCGGGCTTCAACCGGTCGCGCAGCTGAGCGAAATAGGCCGGCCAGAATTTCTCGCCCACGGCCTCCAGCATTTCGATCGAGGCGATCCGGTCATAGCGGCCGCGTTCGTCGCGATAATCCTGCAGCCTGATATCGACCTTGTCGGCGAGCCCGGCTTCGAACACGCGCCTGCGCGCGAAGTCGTGCTGTTCGCGGCTGATGGTCAGCCCGACCACGCGCGCGTCATAGGTCTTTGCCGCAAACTCGGCGAAGCCGCCCCATCCGCAGCCGATTTCGAGCACGCTCTGCTCGCGCTTCAGGTCGATCGACTGGGCGAGGCTCTGATACTTGCGCAACTGCGCGGCCGTCAGGTCATTGCCGCCGGCATCGAACATCGCCGATGAGTAGGTCATGGTCGGATCGAGCCACGCCGAGTAGAACGCGTTGCCCAGGTCATAATGCGCGTGAATGTTCTTGCGGGCCTGCCGCTTGGTATTCCGATTGAGCCAGTGACGCAGCACCTGAAGCCATCGCACGACGGCGTTGCCGCCAAGCACACGCTCCATCATTTCGCGATTGATGCAGAAGAGATAAAGAAAGCCAGTGAGGTCCGGCGTGTCCCACTCGCCGCGCAGATAGGCCTCCGCAACGCCGATATCGCCGGAGCGCAGGGTGCGCCAGGCGAAGCGATAGTTCTTCACGACCATGCTGGCGGTGGGACCGGACTGCGCCCCGCGGAACACCAGCGTGCGCCCGTCGGGCAATGTCACTTCAAGAGATCCGCAGCGGATATTTTCCGCAAGCGAGAAGGCGAGCCTCGCGGTCCCCGGCAATCCCGCCAATGCAGCGCTTCGCGTGTCCGGGGTAACGATGATCGGAGCAGACATCGATGCGTTCCTGATCTTGCCGTGGGCTCTCCGCGACCGCATGGACCTGATCGGTGGCAGGAGGGGTAGGACGCATGCTGCGGGACGGAAACGCGTAGAGCTTCCGTTAACCCCAGCCGGGCGGCCTCGACGTGAACACCCGCCACCACTTCAGCACCATGAACGGCAACGCAAGAATGCCGCAATCAGGTGGGGGCTCGTCAAGGGCTCCTGTGGTCGCGGAAGGTTGCAGCGACAAGCGCCGGACACCCGGTTCGAGAATCGCAGCAAATGCCAGCCTTCCGGGAAAGGAAGCCGAAACCATCGCGGCTTCAGGCGGGCTCTTTTGAACGGCTCTTCACCCATTCTTTGTCCAGTTCCCGTAAGGACATCCGCTGAACGGTAAGCCCTGATCGTCACCCGTTCGCTCGGTGACAAAGCCTATGAACCTTGACGTCAACACCCTGTTTCTCGTCACGATTTACGTCGAGGCGATGCTCGGACTGTTGCTGCTGTTTGCCTGGGTCCAGAACTCGGCGATCACGGCCGTGGCGTGGTGGGGTTCATCGCATCTGCTTCGTGCGCTTTCGATCGCGCTGTTTGGCCTTTACGGCTCGGCGCCCGAATGGGTGGCGATCGACCTGTCGAACGCCGTTCTGTTCACGGCCTTCGCGGCCACCTGGGTCGGTGCACGCATCTTCGATGGCCGTCCGCCGAGCTATCTGGGGCTGTTTGCCGGCGCGCTCATCTGGCTCGCCGTGTGCCGCATTCCTGCGATTGCGAATTCGATGGAAGCGCGCATCCTGATCGCGTCCTTCATCATCACCGGCTACACATGGGCTGCGGCTTACGAATTCTGGCGCGGCCGCAGCGAACCGCTGGTGTCGCGCTGGCCGGTTATCTTCATGCTGTTCGCGCACGGCGCGCTGTTCCTGCTGCGCACGCCGCTGTCGACCGTGCTGCCGTGGATTCCCGATACCCAGGTTTACGAAAGCGTGTGGCTCACGGTGCTGAGCTTCGAGGCCCTGCTGTTCACGATTGCCATTGCCTTCATCCTGTTGGCCATGGCGAAGGAACGCACCGAATTGCTGCACAAGACCGCATCGCTGGTCGATCCGCTGACCGGAATCCCGAACCGCCGCGCTTTCCTCGAAGGTGCTGCGGTGATGGCAGAGCGGATCAAGGACGATCCGCGACCCGCAGCGGTTCTGCTGATCGACCTCGACCACTTCAAGTCCATCAACGACTCGTTCGGCCATGCGCTCGGCGACCGTGTCTTGCAGGTCTTTGCCGAGACCGCACACGCCAATATTGGATCTGACGATCTCCTGGGGCGGCTCGGCGGCGAGGAGTTCGCGATCGCGCTCTACGACGTCGATCGCAAGCGCGCGATGGAAGTTGCGGAAAGCATTCGCCACGCATTCAAGGATGCAGCAGCAGATGTGGATGGCCATCCGGTTGCGGCGACCTGCAGCATCGGGATCGCGGTCTCCGAGCACGGCCCGTTCGACCTGCCGGATCTGCTCGGACAGGCGGACCAGGCGCTGTATCTGGCAAAGGAGCGCGGCCGAAACTGCTGCGAACTGGCAAGCGTGGAAATCGTCCTCCGCCTCGACGCGTCCACGCCGTCGCTGCGCATCAATGGCATGCAGGCGCATTCGTCCGCCTGATCGGTCTCGTTGACAGGGGCCGGCGACGACATGCATTATAATGCATGTCGTCTGGGAGGACGCTCTGTGAATTCGACAATGCCAAAACCGGCATCAGAAGCCGGTAAGCCGCCGTTTCGCCCCATCCGCTTCGCCGAGCCGCGGGTGACGCGCGACAACAGGGCAGACGGTTCGATCGTGCTGCGGGCCGAGCAGCCGCTCGCCGCCTACGTGCCAAGTCTGGCGCGTCTCTTCCGTCACGCCGTCGAGCGGCACCCGGATCGTCTTCACATGGCCGAGCGCGATGCCTCCGGCGCCTGGGCCGGCGTGACCTATGCGCAGGCGCGACAGAAGGCCGACGCGATCGCGCAGGCGCTGATCGATCGCGGCCTCTCCGCCGAACGTCCAGTCATGGCGCTGTCCGGAAACGCCGTCGAACTCGGGCTCCTCACGCTTGGGTGCTACACCGCCGGCATCCCGATCGCGCCGATCTCAGTCGCCTATTCGCTACAGAGCCAGGATCACGCCAAGCTCAAATACATCAACGAACTGCTGACGCCGGGGCTGGTCTACGTTTCCGACACTGCACCATTTGCGAAGGCGCTGGCGCATGTCACCGCGCCGATCGTCGCCGGGAAGAACGGCGCCAACCTGCCGAACGTCACGCTGTTCTCCGATCTGGAAAGCACGCAACCGGGGCCGGCGGTCGAGAACGCCGTCGCATCGATCAGGCCGGACACCATCGCGAAGTTCCTGTTCACGTCAGGCTCCACGAGCTTGCCGAAGGGCGTAATCAACACGCATGGCATGCTGACGGCGAACCAGCAGCAGTCCGTTCAGGTGTGGCCGTTCCTCAACGACGATCCGATGGTGCTGGTCGATTGGCTACCCTGGAATCACACCTTCGGCAGCAACTACAATTTCAATCTGGTCCTGCACCAGGCTGGTACGCTTTACATCGATGCCGGAAAGCCTTTGCCTGCACTCGTCGGACAGACCGTCGCGAACCTTCGAGAGATCGCGCCAACCGTCTATTTCAACGTGCCGGCGGGCTACGGCGCGCTGCTGCCATTCCTTGAAAAGGACGAAGAACTCGCAAGGAAATTCTTCTCGCGGGTGCGGCTTCTTTTCTACGCCGGCGCGTCGCTGCCGCAGGATATGTGGGAACGGCTCGAGGCGTTGGCCCTGCGCATCACCGGCACCCGTATCCCGATGACATCGTCATGGGGAACCACCGAAACCGCGCCGCTCGCGACCTCGGCGCACTATTTCCTCGAACGCGCCGGCAATGTCGGCGTGCCTGTGCCGGGCTGCGAAGTGAAGCTCGTTCCGGTCGGCAGCAAGCTCGAGATCCGCGCGCGGGGTCCGAACATCACGCCCGGCTATTGGCGCAGACCCGATCTCACCGGTGCGATGTTCGACGAGGAAGGCTATTACATGCCGGGCGACGCGGTGCGTTTCGCCGACCCGAACGATCCGAGCCAGGGGCTGATCTTCGACGGCCGCACTGCCGAGGATTTCAAGCTGACGAACGGCACGTGGGTCACGGTCGGCGCTCTCCGTATCGGCGCGATTGCGGCGGCGACACCCGTGCTGCAGGACGCCATCGTGTGCGGTGAAGGGCGCGATCAGGTCGGACTCGTGGCGTGGCTTAATGCCGCGGGCTGCAAGCAGGTCACCGGCGAAGACGGCGACCTTGCGTTCTACGCGCGACATCCGAAGGTGCACGAGCATCTGCACAAGGCGTTCGTGCAGTGGAACAAGGTCCACACCGGAGCCACGATGCGGATTGCCCGCGTGCTGCTGCTGCCGGATATGCCGTCCATCGACAGGAACGAGATCACGGACAAGGGCTACATCAATCAGCGTGTGGCGCTCGAATGCCGCTGCGCGGATGTGCAGCGTCTCTTCGACGGCAAGGCTGAACCCGACATCGTCGCGGTCGTCTGATTTCCACCTGATGAAAAGCGAGACGGGTGCGAGGAATTGCAGCCTCGCACCTGGTGCTTTATCAATCGCATAACAGCAAATCAGGGAGGATGACGATGTCACACCGGCGCGTGCTCGGAATAGCCGCCGCTCTTTTCGTGTCTGTCGCATCGTTTGCCGCGCAGGCGCAGGATTATCCGTCGCGTTCGGTGAAGATCATCGTGCCGTTCGGCGCGGGCGGGCCGGCCGATGTCTATGCGCGCGTGCTCGCGCAGCATCTCGGCGAAACGCTGAAGCAGCCTTTCGTGGTCGAGAACCGTCCCGGTGCAGGTTCCATCATCGGCACCGATGCCGTCGCGAAGTCCGAAGCCGATGGCTACACGCTGCTGCTGATGTCGAACACCCACACGGTCAACGAGACGCTGACACCGAACAAGCCGTTCAAGCTGATGAATGATTTCGTCGCGGTCGCGCCGATCAATTATTCGGATCTGATGATGGTGGTGCATCCTTCGGTGCAGGCGAAGGACGTGAAGGAATTTATCAATCTCGCGAAATCGAAGCCGGGTGGTCTGAACTACGCATCGTCCGGTCCGGGGACGCCATATCACATGGCGGGCGAACTCTTCAAAGCAATGAGCGGCACCGACATCGTGCATGTCCCGCACAAGGCTTCGGGCGAGGCGCGCTCCAGCGTGATGGGCGGGCACGTGCAAATGATGTTCGATGCTGTCACCACGATGTCGAACAGCGCCAAGCAGGGGCAGGTGAGGGCACTCGCGACCACCGGCGCGAAGCGTTCCGAACTGACGCCGGACGTGCCGACGGTGTCCGAGGCCGGCGTGCCGGGTTACGAGGCGACGATCTGGCTGGGCCTCATGGCCCCGGCAAAGACCCCGCAGGCGATCGTCGACAAGCTCAATGCCGAGATCACCAAGATCGTGAACCGGCCCGATGTGCGGGAGGCCTGGGCGAAGCAGGGCGCCGTCCCGATGGTCATGAGCCCGAAGGAGTTCGACGCCTATCTTCGCAAGGACGTCGACAAATGGGCCGATGTCGTCAAGAAGACCGGCGCCAAAGTCAATTGAGGCGCCAAATCGGCGCGCGGACCTGAACCGTTGATGGGCCGATCACCGGATTGAATTTGATCCGGTGACGGGAATGCATTAGCTGTGCCGCGACTTTTCGCGGAGAGCTAGGAATGCGCTATTGCAGGTTCAATAACGATCGCCTCGGAGTGGTGCGGGGTGACATGGTTCACGATGTCACGCCGGTTCTCGAAAAGCTTCCGGCGGTCCGCTGGCCGCTACCGGCTCACGACCCGCTCGTCGTCGCGCTGCCAAAGATCCGCGGCGACATGGAAGCCGCCGCAGATCGCGTGACGCCCGTACCGATCTCGTCGGTGAAGCTTCTGAACCCGGTGCCGAACCCGTCGAAGGTGATCGGCGCGCCGGTCAACTATCACGCGCATATCGACGAAGCGAACGCCGACGCGCAGATCAACTTCGGCAAGACCATCAAGACCATCGACCATTACGGCGTTTTCCTGAAGTCGAATTCGTCGCTCTCGGGTCCCTCGGAGCCGGTGCCGGTGGTTGAGAAGGACCGGCGCACCGATCACGAGGTCGAACTGGCGGCGATCATCGGCGAGACCTGTTTCAACGTGCCGGAAGAGGGCGCGCTGAAATACATCGCAGGCTACGCGATCGGCCTCGACATGACGATCCGTGGTCCGGAGGAGCGCTCGCTGCGCAAGTCGCTCGACCGTTTTTCGGTGGTCGGCCCGTATGTCGTGACGGCCGACGAAATTCCGGACCCCGAGAATCTCGATCTCGAAATCCTGGTCAATGGCCAGGTGCGCCAGAAGTCCAATACGTCGCGCCTGATCTTCGGTGTCGCGAAGCTGGTCTCGTATTGCTCGAACTTCTACACGCTCTATCCCGGCGACATCATCATGACGGGTACGCCGGAAGGCGTCGGCCCGGTGCAGGCCGGCGACGTGATGCATGCCAAGGTCGAGAAGGTCGGCGAGATGACGGTCGCGATCACCCGGCGCAGCGAGCCGCTGCCGCCGCCCGCGCCCACCGCTTGAGCCGCGAACGATACGATCGATGAAAACAAGAAAGCGCGGGCGTCATGCCCGCGCTTTCGTTTTTGCAACAGGGGTGAGTTTTGGACTGGTCCGGCGCGTGCGGTTACTTCTTGCGGCGCGCCAGAACCTCGATCTTGAGCCCAACTTCGTCACCCACGATCTTGGTGTCCCGCCATTCGTCGCGGCCTACGCCGAATTTCGTCCGGCTGATAGTCAATTCACCGGTCATCCGTGCGACGAGCTGGCTGGGATCTGCGGAGTCAGGGGCGATATCCAGTTTGAACGGCAGCACGACATCGGCCGTGACATCGCGGATCGTAAGCCGCGCGGCGGCTTCGTAGTCGCCCTTGCCGGCGCTGTCCGCGGTCTTGGCGCGGAGCGCCGTGGTCACGAAGCGCACCGTCGGGAAGGTCGCGGCGTCGAACCATTTCGCCTGCTTGAGTTCCTTGTCGATATCCGGATTGCCGGCATCCGCACTTGCCACATCGACGACGACCTCAACCGCACTTGCGGGCAGGTCGGCGGGATCGAATTTCACTTTTGCGGTGAAGCTCTTGAACCGCCCGCTGCTCGGCACGCCCATCTGCCGGCCGGTGAACACGATGCTGCTTTTTCCGGCATCGACAGTCCATTCCGGCGCATCGGCTGCGAGCGTCGCGTCTGCAAGGAGTGCAAGCGCGGCACCTGCGAGCATCGTTGCGGTGACGATGAACCGACGTGTCACATGCATCATTACTGAGTTTTCCAGTTGACTGCGTTCGTACCCTTCAGGCGTGCGGGCCACGGCAACATGCGCCGCAACACATCGTCGCGCTGAACGAAGTGATGATAGAGCGCGGCCAGCACGTGAACCGCGACCAGCGTCAGAAGTGCTATGGCGAGCGACAGGTGCACGACCTTCATGGTCTCGCCGAGCGCCCGATCCACACCGAACGGGCTCGGGATATGGATGAGCCCGAGATAGACCACCGGCAGGTTGAGCGCCGAGCTCATGATCCATCCCGTCACCGGCATCACGATCAGGATCGCGTATAGCGCGGCGTGCGACCATCCGGCGAGGCGTCGCTGCCATGGCGGCGTGCCCTGCGGAGGCTGCGGCACGGGATTGATGAGCCGCCAGCCCAGCCGCAGCAGAACCACGAGGAAGATCGTTACGCCCACCCATTTGTGCCACGAGTAGAACTCGAGCTTGCGCGGGCTGAACGGCATGTTGACCATGCTGACGGCGAGCGTGAACGATCCGATCAGCAGCACCAGCGTGAGCCAATGCAGCGTCTTGGTCACGAAACCGAACCGCTCGGCCGTATTTCCTATCAGCATGATGCAGGCCGGCCGTGTCGACCGCTCCGCCGTTGCACCATCAGGTCGGATCGTTCGCCCGCTTGGATTCGAGCTGGATCACGAACTCGACTTCCTCTCCGATCCACGGGATGAACGCCTTCATGCCGAAATCGGGCCGCTTCAGCTTGCCCTTCGCGGTGAAGCCGTCGATTGTGTATTTCTTTGAAAGATGCAGACCGCTCTTGTTGTAGGTCACATCCATGGTCACCGGCTGCGTCACGCCATGCATCGTGAGGTTTCCGGTCATCTTGCCGGTGTTTTCGCCGGTCTTCTCGATCTTCGTGCTCTCGAAGGTGATGGTCCGGTGCTTCCAGACATCCAGCTCGGCTTCCGACCTGATCCAGTTGTCGCGATAGGGATGGTTTGAATCGATGCTGGCCGCTTCGATTTCCACGCTGATCTTGCTGTTTGACGGATCTTTGCGGTCGAAGGTCATCTCGGCCTTGTTGATCTGCCGGAACTGACCCATCACCAGAGAGAAGCCGCCGTGTGACACCGTCCAGGTGACCGCGACGTGCTCAAGATCGACCTCGACCTTCTGCGGCTGGGCCTGCGCCGGGGCGGCAGGCAGCAGCAACGCGAGTGCGAGTGTCGTGACAAGCAATCCGCCCGCCTTGAGCGGCATGAATCGAGACCCAAGCAACATAGTCGTGTTTCTCCCCGTGGCCGGCGTGGCGCCGGCCCAAATTGATTTTTTGAGCCAACCGAGCTGGCCGGGTTACCCGCCAGTCTGTTCGCGGTGCAAATCGTAACGGATCGGCAGGGGCGGGGCTACAGCTTTCGAAAAAGAGGCCGGCGCTTAGCAGCGCCGGCCGTAACGCATCAGTACAGCGCGTTGCGCTTCTTCAGTTCGTCCTGAAGGTCCTTGTAGATCGCGGCGGGATCGCCACCGGCTTTCTTTACCTGCGCTTCCCACTCGGCCTTCAGCGGCTCGGCCGCCTTGCGCCACTCTGCGAGCTGGGCCGGCGTGATGGTGTAGACCTCCTTGCCGGCCTGCGCCTTGATCTTGTCGCGTCCGGCGGATTCCATGTCGGCCCACGGTGTCGCAATCTTCTCTGCCCACTCGGGCGTGCAGTGATCGTCGATCACCTTGCGCTGCGCCGGCGACAGCGCGTTGTACCTGTCCTTGTTCATCACGAAGGTCTGCTCGGTCGCGTAGAGCGCCGAGTCGAGATGATACTTCGTGACCTTGTCGATGCCGAACAGGACAACCGACCCCCATGGGAAGGTGATGCCTTCGGCAACACCCTTTTCGAGAAGGTCGCGCGATTCCGGAGCCGACGCCGGAACATTGGTGCCGCCAAGGAGTGAGATGAAACGGCTGATCGTGGCGTTGGCGGGACGGATTTTCATGCCTTTCACGTCGCCCGGCGTGGTCACCTTTTTGTTGGTGGTATGGAACGTCGCCGGGTCGTGCATGAAGGTCACGCAATACTTGACGTCCTTCATCTCCTTGTCGGCATATTTCCGATACCAGGCGTCGACGCCCGCGCTTCCGGCCTTCGAATTCGCGAAGATGAAAGGCAGTTCCGACGCGCCCATGATCGGGAATCGTCCCGGCTCATAGCCGGGATTCACATGCGCGAAATCGGCGATGCCGTCTTTCGCCATGTTGTAATGATCAAAGGCCTTACCGAGCTGCTGCGCCGGATAAATCTTGATCGTGATAGTCCCGTTCGAAGCCTTCTTGATCGACTCGGCCCAGGCCTCGACTGCAGGATGCATCGGGTGTCCCGGCGGCACCCAGTGGCTGAAACGAAGTTCGACCGGTTTGTCCTGCGCGAGTGCGGGACCGGCAAGTGCGGCTGCAAGCAGAGCCGTGGTCGCGGAGAAAATGGAGCGCTTCATCAATGTCCTCCCAAGGTCGCCTTATGGCAGCGATCCGAAGGCGGCAGGTTATCGCTACCGTCAGCGTTAGGCTAGCCGGCAGCGATACCGCGGGTTGTCCACGCCGGGGCGGGCCCGGCTATTCGGCTGCGGTGGGAAGAGCACGCTTCTCCCAATGCACGGCGGCCCGGGTGTGATCCTGATCGCCGCCCAGCGCGTCGCGCGCGTCCGCCCACATGTCGCAAATAAGCTGGCCGACCGGCGCGTTGACACCGATCTGCTGGGCGAGGTCGGCCGCGATCTTAACGTCCTTGGCGAGAAGCCCAAGCGCGAAGCCGGTCCCGAACGTGCCGCTCAGCAGATGCTGCTTGATCAGCATTTCGGACGCGAAGCTTCGTCCGGTTGAGACATTCACGACGTCGGCGATCACTTCAGGGTCGAGCCCGAACTTGCGGCCGACGGTGACGGCCTCCGCTGCTGCGGCGAAGCTCGTCGCGGCGAGGAAATTGTTGAGGCATTTCATCGCGTGTCCGCAGCCGAGCGTGCCGACTTCGAACAGCTTCGATCCCATGCGGGCGAGGACCGGCTTCACCGCCGCGACCGACGCCGCGTCACCTCCGATCATGATCGCGAGCGATCCGTCCCTGGCACGCGGTACGCCGCCCGAAACCGGCGCATCCACAAGCTTCAGATTGCGCGCGGCGAGGTCGGTGCCGAGCGCACGCGTCGCGACCGGATCGGCTGAGCTCATGTCGATCACGAATGCGCCTGCCTTCAGATTCGCGGCAAGCGCGCCGCCCTGCATGGTGAAGAGCGCTTCGCGCACTTCCTTGCCCGTCGGCAGCATGGTGACGATGGCGTCGGACAGCTTTCCGAGTTCGGCAAGCTGATCGGTCGAACGCGCGCCGTTTTCCTGCGCCCATTTTTTTGCGCGCGCGGGATCGAGGTCGAATGCAACGACCTCAAAGCCGGCGCGCTTCACATTGGCAGCCATCGGCGCACCCATATTGCCGATGCCGATGAATCCGACTGTCTTGATG
>NZ_DATMRV010000116.1:0-5083 GCF_035565795.1 Pseudorhodoplanes sp. | reverse complement strand
CATATTCAGTTCAGCATTGCCAGAGCCCGCGGATGATTGCAGGCTGCAACATCGATTGATGATGGCGGACGCATGACCGACACGATATCTTCCGGAGCGACCGGGCGGCTGACATTCTATGTCGGCATTCTCACCACCATCGCTGTTGTGGCCTCGCTCTATCTTGCGACCAGCGTGTTCGCACCGGTTGCCGGCGCGCTGTTCATTATCGCCTTGGCCTGGCCAATCCAGGACTGGCTGCAGCAGCGCATGCCGCGCCTGCTGGCGCTTGCGATCGTCATGTGCGCCGTCGTGGTCGTTTTCCTCGGATTTGCCGCGACGGTCGCCTGGGGCTTCGGCCGTGTCGTGCGCGCACTGATTGCAGAAGCACCGCGCTTCCAGTCGCTGTACGACGCCGCGACCCTATGGCTCGAGGGGCGTGGCATCGTCGTCGATGGTGTCTGGACCGAGCATTTCAACCTGCGCTGGCTGATCGCCACGCTCCAGAGCGTAACCGGGCGCGTCAACACCACGATCACGTTCTGGCTCGTGGTCGCGGTCTACGTCATCCTCGGCCTGCTTGAGGTGCGCACGATCGAAACCAAGATCCGCGCTCTCGTGAGCAGCGATGCAGCGCGGATCGCGATCGAAGGCACGCGCGCGACAGCCGAGCGCTTTCGCCGCTACATGATGATCCGAACCTGGATGAGCATTGCGACCGGCGTGACCGTCTGGGCGCTGGCCTCCCTATCGGGGCTCGCGCTCGCACCGGAATGGGGCGTTATCGCATTCGCGTTGAACTACATCCCGTTCATCGGACCGTTCATCGCCACGGTTTTCCCCACTTTCTATGCGCTTGCCCAGTTCGAATCCTGGCAGGCTGCACTCGTCGTCTTCGCCTGCCTCAATGTGATCCAGTTTGTCATCGGCAGCTATATCGAGCCGCGCGTCTCCGGCAGCGCGCTTGCAGTCTCGCCGTTCATCGTGCTCCTGTCGGTGTTCTTCTGGACCTGGATGTGGGGCTTTTTCGGCGCGTTCATCGGCGTACCGATCACGATCGCAATCCTGACCTTCTGCGCGCAACATCCATCGACGCAATGGATCGCTGAATTGTTCGGCGATCCCGATGCTCCGCCGAAGTCCGCGTCCACGGCCTGACGGCGGCTCAGCGCGCGATCGTCGGCAGGCCCTGTCGGATACGATCGGAGAAATCCGGCGCGTCGCCAGCCTTGATCACCGCCTCGTTGATCAACGAGCGGCGGCGCAGTTCGTCGAACGGCAGCGTCGTGTCGACGCGACCCGAATGATAAAGATAGCTGTCAATCAATCCGTTCAGCAGATGCCGGATATCGAAACGGCCCTCGCGGCCCGCTGCATTGGCATAGCGGATGATGTTGATGGTGCAGCTGTTGGTGAGCAGGTGGTACCATTCCGGCCGCTCGGCCAGTTCGTTGATCCGCTTCAGGTAGACCAGGAGCAGGGCCCGCGCGTCAGCGGGCGACGCATTGAGACGATAGAGATATGTCGCCTCGTTGCGATGCTTGGGACGTGACGCGACAATATCGCGCTCGCTGCCCACCACGTAGATCAGCTCGAATTGCTTGAACAGCGACGCGAGCGGATCGAAGCCCTCTCCGATTTCCGGACGGGTCTCGATCGAAATAGCGAGCGGCGGCGCATTGTCGAAGATGAAGCTCAGGAAGGTATGTCCGACCGGACCCTCGGCCCAGTACGAGATATAGAAATCGATGCCCGTCACATGCGACAACTGGATGTCACGCGTCTCGTAGCGGACATCGAAGTCATGGCGGCTGCGATACGTAAAGTCGCGCACTCCAGTGATCCGCACGTTGTCGCCGTCGATATAGGCGCGCGGCATCACGGCGACCTCGGGCCGCCAGGGCCGGTCATGCGAAGGCGGGATCGCCACCCACCACACCACCACTGCGAGAAATCCGGCGAGGAACACCCACGTCCGCCGCGGACGCGACAGCAACAAGGTCCAGATCGCAAAGCCCGCGAAGGCGATCGCTGCGACCAGGCGCAGCCACGGCCAGGGCAGATTGGAGAAATAGATCGCGAGCGTCGCCCAGACGACGGCCAGCAGCAGGATCAATGCCCGCACCACCATCCAGACGCCGGATAAGATCCGGGACATCAACCCGCGCTGCGAACGCGGTGAGGTTTGCTGAACGGCATTTTCTGTCACGGAGAATCACATCGGTTGTGTCATGCCGGCGAACATTCGCCGGCGCAACTGTCGCTAACACAGCCGGAACTCAAGTTGAACCGCAGAGATGGCCTCAAAAGCAAACGGCCGGCAACCCGCCAAGGGCCGCCGGCCGTTTCTACTCCTTCAGCTTAGCGGGACGGCGCGGCAAATCGTGCGCTATCCAGCCGGTATTCTGCGACGCGGAACCACGCGTTCGAGTCGTTCGCGAACTTGGTCCAGGGCTCGTAGATCGTCTTGAAGTCCGGATTCTTGCTTGCAAGGTCGTCGAACGTTTCCTGCGAAGCTTTGAAACAGGCCTCCATCACGTCGCGCGGGAAGGCGCGAATCTCCGCACCGCCGGCAACGAGACGCCGCAACGCCGCCGGGTTCTTGGCGTCGTAGCTTGCGAGCATCATAGTCATCTGCTCGTTGGCTGCGGTTTCGTAGGCGATCCGGAATTCCTTGGGCAGGCCTTCCCATGCGCCCTTGTTGACGAGCGAGGTGATCTGCGCCGAGCCTTCCCACCAGCCGGGCGTATAATAGTATTTCGCCACCTTGTAGAAGCCGAGTTTCTCGTCGTCATGCGGGCCGATCCATTCGGCCGCGTCGATGGTGCCGCGCTCGAGCGACGAATAGATGTCCGCGGCGCCGATCTGCTGCGGCACAACTCCGAGCTTCGAGAACACGGTGCCGCCGAGACCGCCGATGCGGAATTTGAGGCCCTTCAGATCCTCGACCGAGTTGATTTCCTTGCGGAACCAGCCACCCATCTGCACGCCGACATTGCCGACCGGCACCTGCACGAGCCCCGCTTTGCCGAAGAGAGTTCGCAGCAGCTCCATTCCGCCGCCGTAATACAGCCAGGAGGCCTGCTGCCGCGCGTTGAGACCGAACGGCAGACCGCCGTCGAAAGCATAGGCCGAGTTCTTTCCGATGAAATACGATGTCAGCGTGTGCGAACATTCCACCGTGTTGCTTGCCGCTGCATCGAAGACCTGCAGCGGCGGCACGATTTCGCCGCCCGCGAAAACCTGGATCTGAAACTTGCCGTCGGTGATCTGTGCGATCCGCTCGCACATCGCGGCCGCCGAACCATAAAGCGTATCGAGGCTCTTCGGCCAGCTTGTCGCCATCCGCCACTTGATCGTCGGCGTCTGAGCAATTGCTGGAGCCGCAAGGCCGGTACTTGCGGCAACGAGACCGGCACCCTTCAGAAATTTACGACGTTGCATGATCCACCTCTTTGTCCCCGTTGCATTAATTTGGTGTGCAAACTTGTAGTGACAGCCTTAGACAGCACTTCCTCCTCGCCTGTCCGGTCCGGCACCGGCTTCAGGCTTTTTTTGAGACCACCATGAAACAGTGGACGTAATCCATCGCGTGGCCTTCCGGCGACGCGGCGACTTCGGCTTCATAGGAATCGTAGAAACGATTGATGATCGCCATCCGATCCTGCTGCGGACGGCTCGGATCGAGGCCGCCCATGAATGTGCTTTCGCTCCATGAGCGCAATGTCGGAACGTAACTCTTGGCGAATGCGGCCGCATCGCCCTTCTGCTTGAAGTCTGCGGCGTAAGGGCACCCCGTCGTCCGCGTGAAAGCCTTTTCGAGCACCAGCCCGGCCTTGCTCACCGCCGAGTCCCGATCGTTGAACGGCGCAACGAATTCCTCCTTCGTCTTGTAGAACTGGACGAAATTCGCGCGCTTGTATTCCGCCTCGGTAATGGTCCCGTCGCGCAACAGATTGCGCCAATGCTTGGCGAAGGTGTCATGCATGTTCACCCCGCCGGTATTGCCGAGATAATGCCCCTTTTCGTCCTCGCAGAAATTCGCGAACACGAATTTTCCGCCCGGCACCATCTCGCGCGCACGATGCAAAAGGATCGTGTCCCAGTCGGCGAGCGCGGCTTTACGCAGCTCCTTCTTTTCTTCCGGGTTTGCCCCGACCGCATGAGGGTGATCGGCAATCTGCAGCGGCAGCTTGCTGAGCCAGTGCATCGCCGTCGCGGAAAATCCGAGCGAGACGGTCTGATCCGGAAAGATCTGCCGATAGAA
This sequence comes from Pseudorhodoplanes sp., assembly GCF_035565795.1. GTDB lineage: Bacteria > Pseudomonadota > Alphaproteobacteria > Rhizobiales > Xanthobacteraceae > Pseudorhodoplanes. The sequence goes on along the minus strand of NZ_DATMRV010000116.1, from coordinate 837 downwards.
GCTCATGCCACTGCCGAAGGTGAAAACATTCGGCTGAAGTGCGAGCGGGTTCTCCTTGTAAGCCGGCAATAATCCCTGCAGCAGCTGGAACAGGACCGAAAAGTCGTTGTGCGGGAGGTCGGTATAGGTAATCGCGATCTGGCGCTCGGGCGCGTCCTTCCGAAGCCGTGCGATCGCCTTGCGCATCATGTCGATCGAGGTACCGCCGTCCGCCGCGCCGTAATCCGCGATCGTGAATGGCGTTGCGCCCTTCAGCGGCATGGACTCGAGCGCTTCCAGCACGAGATCGGCGGCCGCGTCGATCACGGCCTTGGCGCCGACGGTATTGGCGCTGTAATAGCCGGCGCCGCGCATCGCGATTACGGGCGAATTGGTTTCGCTCTGTTGTTTACTCTGACTCGCCATTCTTCCTCTCCTGCTATCCCTTTACCGCTGCGCGGCCAGGTCCCTGATCTGCTGCACGAGGTCCGCCGAAACCGCGATGCCTGCACCCGCCTTCGCGCGCGCGGCCTCGCGCTTCGCTCCGGGAATATGTGCGCCCTCCTGCGCGGCGATCGCCTCGACTAGCCGCGTCACACGCTGTGCAAAATCTCCGCCGGAACTGGTCGCGACATCGATCGCGATGAAGAATTGTCCGGTGCGCGGCGGACCTCCTGCCGTGCCGGAGAACGGGCTCGCATCCAGCGCAAGCACCGCGCCGCTTGCAGCTGCGGCCAGCAATTCGACCATCAGGCCTGCACCGAAACCCTTGTAACCGCCGCTCGGCGCCATTGTGCCTTTCAGCGCGACATCAGGATCCGTGGTGGGCTGACCGTCCGGTCCGAAAGCCCAGCCTTC
>NZ_DATMRV010000115.1:0-2047 GCF_035565795.1 Pseudorhodoplanes sp. | reverse complement strand
GGAATGGTTCGCCACGCATCGCGGCCTTGCCGTCGATTTGCGCGAGGAGCATTTTGGCATCCCGGCCTGGCGCGCGCATGGCTCGCTGCTGCGCGACGAAACCTGGGCCGAAATCGAAGCCGCGGACGCGATCCTGTTCGGGGCAATCGGCTCGCCGGAATACGACACACTTCCGGTCGGGGCGCGCGAGGGTCAGGGCCTGATGCGCATGCGCGTCGAACTGAACCTCTATATCAACCTCCGTCCCGTGAAGGCGCTGCCCGTACTGGCCGCGGTTTCGCCGGTCAGGCCCGACGTGCTGCGCAACACCGATCTGATGATCGTGCGCGAACTCACCGGCGGGATCTATGTCGGAAAGCCGCGCGGCATCGAGACCGTCGACGGCGTGCGCCGTGGCATAAACACCATGGTCTACAGCGAACCGGAGATCGAGCGGATCGCACGCGCCGCGTTCGAACTGGCGCGCACCCGTACCGGCCGTCTGTGTTCGGTGGACAAGAGCAACGTGCTGGAGACCAGCCGGCTGTGGCGCGAGGTGGTACAGCGGCTGCACGACAGCGAATACAGCGACGTCGCCCTGTCGCATCTGTTCGTCGACAACGCGGCGATGCAGCTCGTGCGGGCGCCGTCGCAATTCGATGTGATGCTGATGGAAAACCTGTTCGGCGACATCCTGTCCGATGTCGGCGCGGCGGTTGCGGGATCGATCGGCATGCAGCCGTCCGCGTCGATGAACGGCATGTATGCCGGCGGCGATAAGCGCCATCGCGCACTCTACGAGCCGATCCATGGCAGCGCTCCGGACATCGCCGGCAAGGGTATCGCCAATCCATGCGGCGCGATCCTGAGCTTTGCCATGTGCCTGCGCCACACCTTCCTGCGCCCGGACGAAGCCGCGTTCCTGGAGAATGCGGTGACGCGTGCGATCGAGGCCGGTGCGCGGACGCCCGATATCGCGCTGCCCAACAGGCCCGCGATCTCGACCGTGGAGATGGGCAACGCCATCCTGCGCGAACTGGACGCCATGGCGGCGGAAAAACCGGCCGCTGTCCATGCTTGACGCAACCGGCCGATTGAGGCCTGTAACAGCTCCCGCCTCCTCGCGAGGCACCTTCATGCATGTGTGGTTCTGAATGTCCTCCGCTCCTGCGCGTCTCGAAGACACCCTGAAATCCGGCAAATTCGTACTCACCGCGGAAATCACCCCGCCGGTGTCGTGCGACAGGAACGACCTTCTGGAAAAGGCGCTGCCGCTGCGCGGGCTCGCCGACGCGGTGAATGTCACCGACGGCGCGGGCGCGAGAGCCCATATGGACTCGGTCACCTCCGCCACGATCCTGTTGATGAATGGGATCGAGCCCATCCTTCAGCTCACCTGCCGCGATCGTAACCGGCTTGGGCTGCAGGCTGCCTTGATGGGTGCGGCGGCGATGGGCGTTCGCAATCTTCTCGCGCTGCGCGGCGATGACCCGACGCAGGGCGACCAGCCGGAAACCAAGCCGGTGTTCGATCTCGACGCGAAGGGATTGCTCGCGACCGCGGCGCGGATGCGCGATGCGGGCGAGTTGCCGTCCGGCAAGAAGATCGGCGGCAAGGCGGACTTCTTCCTCGGTGCGGCCGACGCGCCGATCGATCCCGCGGCGGACTGGAAGCCGGTCGGCCTGAAGGGCAAGGTCGATGGCGGCGCGCGCTTCGCGCAGACCCAGTTCTGCATGGATGCCGGCGTGCTGCGCCGCTACACGCAGCGCCTGAAGGAGGAGGGCGTCGTTCCCGGCCTCTCGATGATCATCGGCGTGGTGCCGTTCCGCTCCGCGAAGTCGGCGCGCTGGATCAAGGAGAAGCTGTTCGGCTCGATCGTGCCGGACGCGATGATCGATCGCATGGATGCGGCCGCCGATCCGGTCGCGGAGGGCAAGGCGATCCTGACCGATTATCTCCTCGAGATTTCCGAGATCCCCGGCGTCGCCGGCGCGCATATCATGGCGCCGATGAATGACGACGCGGTGCCGGAAGTGATCGAGGCGTTCCGCAAGCGCAAGGGATAACG
>NZ_DATMRV010000114.1:0-21296 GCF_035565795.1 Pseudorhodoplanes sp. | reverse complement strand
TCAAATCTTCAGCTTGAACAGATCGATACAATTGGTGCGGCCGATCTTGATGCGGTCGTTTTCGCTGATCGATGCAGCGTCAAACCAGATCGCCGCGTGATCGATATTCTCGAACGGCCAGTCGGTCGAGAACAGGATGTGATCCGAGCCGATCTCCAGGATCGCGTCGATCAGCGTCTGGGTGCGGAAATTGCCGGACGTGGTCAGCCAGAAATTCGCGTGGAAATATTCGGCGAGTTTCTTTTTGGCGGGATACTTATGCGGAAGATGCGTCGTCCAGCCGTTGCGGTTGTCGATGCGCCACATCGAGTAGGGCAGGCCTTCGCCCATATGGCCAAGGACGATCTTCAGATTCGGGTACGCGTCGAACAGGCCTGACGCCATCAGTCGCAGCGCGTGCACCGCAGTTTCCTGACCGAATGCCCAGGTCGGGCCGAGCAGCCATGGGTGCCCGTCATAAATGCGCGCGTCCTGCGGCAGCGGGTTGCGCGGATGCAGATAGAACGGCACGTCGAGCTTCTCGAGTTCGGCCCAGAACGACCAGTATTGCTTGAGGTCGTAATAGATCGGGATGTTCGGATCGCCCGCCTGCGAGAAGCCGTTGACCAGTGAGCCGACAAAGCCGAGGTCCTTCACTCAACGCTGCAATTCGAGGCTTGCGAGGTCGGGATCCTGCATCGGCAGCGCAGCCAGCGCCTGAAAGCGGTCCGGACGCTTCGCGACTTCCTCAGCGAGAAAGTCGTTTGCTTTCTGCGCGAGTTCGTTGGCCTTCTTCACATCTGCAATGGCCTGGATCGCCGGCGCGTTGAGTGACAGCAGCATCATCTCGATGCCGTGTTCGTCCATCTGCTGCAGGCGCTTGCCATGGATGTCGAGGAGGCGCGCACTCAGCTCGGTCCAGATCTGATCCGGCAGGAAGCCGTTCGAATCCTCAAGCGTGTCTGGAATGGCGAAATGCTCCTCGAGAGCAATCTTGCCTTTCATGCTGTCCTCCCCGGTTTGTTACTTTTCCTGACCGAACGAGTTAGACGAAATCGATATTACTTGCAAATGCAAGCAAAGTCGCGGTGCGGCAAAAGGCGCCGCCGGTGGCCCGGCGGCGCCATGTGCAACCCTCCGGTGCCGTCAATTCTTCGCGTAAGGGTAGACGATCGTCCCGTTGCGGAATTTCTCCGGCCACAGCACCGGCTGCTTCTCACCGTCGCGGAATTGCGCGACGTCGTTGGGGACGACGCCTTGGAATTGCGAGAACACCGTACGCGGCTCCGCCCATTCGCCATCGGAGCCGAACTTCAGCGGTCCGGCGACGGTGTCGAACGTGTTGGCGTGGATGTATTTCGCGATCTTGTCGTGGTCGAGGCTCTTGGTCTCGGTCACGGCCTTCGCGAGAATCTGTCCGGCGGCATAGCCGAACGGAACGAAGCCATAGCCGAACGGATCGATCTTCATGCCCTTTGCCCGCTCGCGATACTTCGCGAGCACGTCCTGAAGTCCCGGGAATTTGAAGATGGGTGTGAAGCTCTCCATGATCACGAGGTTATTGGCAAGCGGTCCGAGCTGCACCTTGAGCGGGGTCGCCAAGAGGCCAATCATGGTGCCGCCGAACATCTTCGGCTTCAGACCGATTTCGTGGGACGCCCTTACGATCCCGACGGTATCCGGCGGATAGGACGCCACGAAGACGAGGTCGGCATTGGCCGCCTGGACCGCGCGCATGATCGGGGCGAAATCCGTCGTCGTGGGCGGATAGCTCCTGTCGAAGATGATCTTGAAGCCGAGCTTCTGCGCGTTCTCCTTGGCGCCATCCGCTGCGGTGCGGGCGAATTCCGCGTCGGCCGCGACCATCGCAATCGTCACGGGCTTCGGCTTCTGCGCCGCCGCGAGTTCGAAAAAGCCGCGCGAAAAAGCGGCGACGCCCTCGCTCGAAATAGGCACCATCGAGAAATAGCGGTCGTAATTGAAGTGCCGGTTCACGCCGACCGCCAGCATGGAAATCGTGGTCTTGCCGGCCTGCATGATGACCGGCATGGCGGGTGCCGTCATGTTGGTCGCGTAGGGTCCGAGCAGCAGATCCACTTTGTCGACCGACAGGAGCTTCTGATAGATCGCCGGCACATTCGCCGGGTTGCTTTGGTCGTCGTAGTGGATGAGCTCAACCGGGCGCCCGAGCAGCCCGCCGGCCGCGTTCACGTCGTCGCGCCAGATTTCCAGTGCCTGCAGTAATTGCTGGCCGTTCGGCGCGACCGCGCCGGTCAGCGACATGCTGAAGCCGACCTTGATCGGATCGCCCTTTGGTGCCTGCGCAGTTGCGGCAGAAATTGTCAGAAACAACATCGCGGTCAGAGCGACAGCACGCGCCCACAACGTGCGTAATGCCACGTTCATTTGCATACCTCCCGTTTTGCGTATCGTGTGTTGACCCGGCTCTTGGTGGCCGGTTGCTGAATTCGATGGACCGCTATTCCATCATTTCGTCCGGCGGCATCGGACCCCAGAGATTGGCCGCTTCCGGAGTCTTCGGCCATGTCTTCGGGCGCTGCGGATTGTCGCGGTGCCAGGGCCGCGGTTCGAAATAGCCGAGCGCCTCATCCTTCATCAGATCGAGTTCGGCGAACAGTTCGGTGATCAGGCCGTTCGGGCTGCGGTGATAGGAAAACAGATTATGACCAATGCCGTGACGGCCCGGACCCCACAATGTCTTGTATCCGCGCCTGCTGATGTAATCGAGCGCGGTCTGCATGTGCGCCCAGTCGCGCAGCTCAAACGCGGTGTGGAAATGCTTGTTCTTGCCGGTCTCGACCAGGTTGATGGTGTGGTGGTCCGGGCTGCAGCGCAGGAACGAGAAATAGTCACCCATCCAGTCCGACACGCGGAAGCCGAGCACGTCGCAATAAAAGCGCGTTGCGCGCTGCACATCCGTGACGTGGAACGCGATGTGGCCGAGCTTGTGCGGCACCACGCCTCCCTTGCTGGTGAAGGGCTGCTTCTGCAATTCCGGCTGCCGGAAAACCTCCATGACGGTGCCCTTGGTATCCTCGAAGGACACCATGTCGGCGATCGTCGGCTCCGGATCCTTCTTGCGCTCGGTCCTGATGCCGTGGGCCGCGACCTGCTTCTCGAAGGCGTCGAGGTCATCGTTCGGTCCGAGCTGGAAGCCGATCCGCGTGCAGCGGGGATGCGATCCGCTGCGCAGGATGATCGAGTGATGCTCGTTCGTGCTGGCGAGATAGGCCGCATCGCGCTCGCGCGCGATCAGGGTCAGGCCGAGTACGTCGGTGTAGTATTCAAGCTGATGCTCGAGATCCGGTGTCTCGTAGCTCGCATGAGAGATTTTCCGCACTCCGATCATGGAGATGGCTCCTTCAGTTTCGGCGGGTTTCGAAATGTTCGAGAATGGCTGCCACGTCGCGGTCGCCGATATTCGGGACCGCGCGTGCGTAGATATCGATCAGGCTGTCGAGCAGGTCGGTTGCGACGCCGGCCTCCGCGGCCATGTCCTTTGCCGTGTCGAGGTAGTGCGCGAGACCGGCGGCCGATCCCTGCTGCGGCAGGAATTTACGCTCCGCCATCCATGGCGCGCGGATAGCAAACGCGGTCGAGCCGCCGCTGCCGGTCGCAACCGCCTTGATCAGCAGGTCCTTGTCGACGCCGGTTTTCAGTCCGAGCGCCATTGCTTGCGCCGTGCCGGCGATATGCAGCGCGACGAGGAAATTGTTGACGAGCTTGACCTTGGTTGCGGCCCCGAAGCCGCCGAGATGCATGCACGAGTCCGCGAAGTCGGCGACAACCGGTTCGATTGTCCTTACTGCGTCGGCAGGTCCGCCGAGATAGATCACAGCCTTCCTGGCGGCCACCATGCCAGGTGTGCCCGAGACTTCGCCGTCGAGGAAGGTCGCTCCCTTGCCGGCCAGCGGCTTCACATATTGCTCCTTCACCGGGACCGGATGCGATCCGAACTCGACGATGACCTGACCGGGCCGCGAAGACTTGATCAGGCCATCAGCACCATTGATGACGTCTTCCAGCGCTGCGTCGGTCGGCAGGCAGGTGAAAACGATGTCGGCCTGCGCGCCGACATCGGCGGGCGATTTCGCCTTGACGCCGCCGAGTTTCTCGAAATCGGCGAGCGAGGAGCGGCGATAGCCGATCACCTTGTGGCCCGCCTTGATCAGATGCTCGCAGATCGGCAGACCGATCTTTCCGACGCCGATGAAGCCGATCGTCTGCATATTGCAAGCTCCCCTCTTGCTCCGCTCTTGGTGGCGGTGTGGGTCAGGAAATCTTCGCGGTCTGGTCCGAGAAATTGACGGTCACGCTGAGCGAGCCTTCCATCACGGTCCACGGAACGATCTTGAACGTCCTGATCCCGTGAACGACGAAAGGATCCTTCAGCGCGATACGTTGAACTTCCTCTTCGTCGGCAGCGCGCACGATGGTCATGCCGTCTGCCTTCGAGGGATCGCCGAGCGGCCCGGAAGCGAACAGCTTTCCCTCACGCTCGAGCTCGATCATGTATTGCAGGTGATCGGCGAGATAAGGCGTCACGTCGAGGCCCTTGCCTTGCGAAAAGATGACGAACAGTTTCAGTCGCAGCATCCCTTTGAGGAGATCCGCAATCTTCATCTGGGCGGCGGAAGGCATCACGCACTCCTACAAACACAATTCGTCTACGCGAAGTCGGCGACCATCTTGTTAGTCAGTGTGCCGAGTTCGGCGATCTCGATCTTCACCTCGTCGCCGGGTTTCAGGAATTCGCCTTTGGGAAGTCCGACGCCCGCCGGCGTGCCGGTCGCGATCACGTCGCCCGGCTGCAGCGTGATGTGACGGCTGAGATAGGCGATCTGTTCGGCGGTGTTGTGCACCATCTTGCTGGTGTTGGAATCCTGCTTCAGGACGCCATTCACCCATAGCTTGATGGAGAGATTGTTCGGGTCGGAAATGTAGGCAGTCGGCGTGAGCCAAGGGCCCATCGGCGCCGCGTCCTCGAAGCACTTCTGTCCGATCCAGTCATAGACAAAGATCGATCCTTCGCGCTTCATGAGATCGCGGGCGGAGAGATCATTGACGATCAGATAGCCGGCGACCGCGCTCAGCGCATCCTTCTCGGAAATGTTGCGCGTCGGGCGCGCGATGACCGCGCCGATCTCGGCTTCCCAGTCGACCTGCTTGGAGAAATTCGGGAGACGGGCCGGAGCACCGTCGCCGATGATCGAGCCCGCGGCCGTCTTCAGGAAGAACCAGGGTTCTGCCGGCTTCGTGATGTGTACGTCGCGTCCGGTCGTCTGCTTGGCGATCGCGGCCATCTCGTTGAGATGGTCCCAGTAATTCGCGCCTGCGCAGTAAAAGGCGCCGGGATAGAGAAGCGGCGCCAGCAATTTGATCGAGGCGAGCGGAGTGCCCTTGTCGGCAAAGCCTTTGTCTTCACACGCCTTCGCAAGGCGCGGATTCGTTTCATCCCAGAAGCGCAGGATCTCCATCACGCTGGAGAATCTGGCGCCGAGAATGCTCGTCGCCGGAACGACGCGGCCCGCCGCGAGAATACCCGCGACCGGCGCTCCATTGCTGTCGGCATAGCTGACCAGCCGATATCCGGCCTGCATTCACGTCCTCCCGTAGCGCTTCTTGTTTATTCGTTATCAGTACTGTACTGTACGTTACAGTTAAGTTCGTGACTGGTGCAACAGAAAAGTTTTGGCGCTAGATGGGTACATCGTCCGTCTTGGTAAACCGCATGTCAGTTCACGATACGAAAGCACCCGCGCCCAAGAGGCGTGCGGCAGAGAAAGTGTTGCCAAAACCGGCTCAAGGAGGCGCAAACAAGTCCGATCCGCGCCGCGATCGGATCGTCCGCCTTGCTGCTCCGCTGTTTTTGAAAAAGGGTTACGACAACGTTTCAATCGACGATGTCATAAGCGTCGCGGGCGGGTCGAAGGCAACCATCTACGCGTGGTTCGGTGGCAAGCAGGGTTTGTTCGAAGCAGTCGTCCGCCAGAAATGCGACGACGTCACTCTCGCGATTGCGATCGATGCCGACGGCTCGCTCGAAGAGCAGTTGACCCAGATCGGTCAGTCCTTCGTTGCGATGGTTCTGACACCGCCGATTCTGGAATTCCATCGCCTGATGGTGTCGATCGGCCGGACCTTTCCCGAAGCCGGACGATTGTTTTTCCAGAGCGGCCCGAGCTCGGCCTACGCGATCGTGGCGAAATGGATCGAGCGCCACCAAAAGGATGGCCGGTTGATCGACGAGGATCCCTATCGGCTGGCCGTGCTGTTTCTGGACATGCTGATCGGCGAGCACCAGCTTGGCTGGCTGATCGGCATGCCACGCGCCGCGCAGAAAGCGAAAGTGGACGAGACGGTGCGCATCGCGGTCCGCGTCTTTCTTGGCGGCTGCGAGACGTCGCCACAGCGCCGGCGCTGACGCCGGAAGTCCGGCTGGTAGCCGTACGCGAACGCTGGTCTTCAGCGAGAACCGCGTCTAGCGTGCGCCTCGCATGGAACTACCACCTCTTATTCGGGCGGCCGTCGACAACGCGCTGGAAGGCGTGCCGCTTGCCGATCTGCGCGCCGCGGCCGAGCGGCTTTCCACGCGCTATCGCAGCGAGACACGCGACGGCCGGGCGCACATCTCCGACGATCTGTCTGCCCGCGCCTATCTCGCGGTGCGCATGCCGGCGACCTATGCCGCCATCCGGGCCAGCATCGACGCGGTTGCGGAACTGCGCCCGGATTTCTCGCCCAAGAGCCTGCTTGATGCTGGCGCGGGACCTGGCACAGCGCTGTTCGCCGCCCGCGATCGCTGGCCGGGCCTGTCTGAAGCCACTCTGATCGAGAGCAGTCCCTCGATCCGGCGATGGGGCGAAGCGCTGCTATCGACTATCGATCTGGCGCGCGTCGATTGGCGTGCGTCCGACCTCGCGTCGTCAGCGCAGCCGCAAGAATGTCGCGATCTTGTCATGCTGGCTTATGTGCTTGACGAGATTTCGCCGGCCGGGATTGCGCCGCTTGTCGACCGGCTATGGCAGGCGACAGGCGACACGATCATTGTCATCGAACCCGGGACACCGGCAGGATGGTCACGAATCCTTACTGTCCGTGACAGGCTCATCGCGGCCGGGGCGCATCTGGTTGCGCCGTGTCCGCATGCGCTGGCCTGTCCGCTTCAATCGCCGGATTGGTGCCACTTCTCGCGCCGGGTAGCGCGATCCCGCATGCATCGCCGCATCAAGTCGGCGGACGTGCCGTGGGAGGACGAAAAGTACGTTTATATTGCGGCATCCCGCCATCCGGCGCACCCTGTGGCTGCGCGGGTCATCGCGCCCGTTCAGGTGCGGGGCGGCACGGTCGCGCTGAAACTGTGCGAGGCGACAGGCGTTTCGCGCCGGCAGACCTTGTCTAAGCGCGACGGCGAGGCTTTCCGGCAGGCGCGGCGGCTTGCATGGGGGGATTGCGTGGGCGAGCATGCCACATTCCCTGCAGATTCCGCTGTTTGACACATTCAATGCCGATTCATCATCTGATCCGCCACGCGCTCGTGGCCCTGGCTCTTTGTGTCGCCGCGGCCGCGGTTCCCTCCGTGAGCATCGCGCAGGAGAAAGCCGCTCCCAAGGCTGACGCTCCGGCGTCCAAGGCCGCAGCCCCTGCAAAAAAGGGCGCCAAGGTCGGCGAGGATGAGCAGCCTGAACCGTCAAAGGACGGGGCGAAGCGTCCCAGACTCTCGCGGACCATGGCCGCCATCGAACCGCTGCGGGAGACGATCGAGCAGATCGAGACGTCTCTGCGCGCGCCCGATCTCGGCGATTCCACGCTGGTTCAGCATCGTGGCAAGCTTGAGCCCGTCCGGGACGAGTTGCGCGAGATCATCAGTTCGCTGGAAAGCCGGCTTGCCGATGTCGAGACACGGCTGAAGCAGCTTGGGGAAGCGCCGGAAGAGGGTGAAGCGAAGGAAGATCCGAACCTCACGGCGGAGCGCGCGCGGCTCGAGGAACGGCGATCGGCCCTGGATGGTGCGCTCAAGCAGGCCCGCCTGTTGATGCTGCGCGCAGACAATCTCTCGGTGCGCATCACCGAGCGACGCCGGGCATTATTCACGCAGGAATTGCTGGGACGAACCTCGAGTGCCCTCGATCCAGGATTCTGGATGCAGGCTGCCAAGGCAGCGCCGGATGCATGGCATGGCGTCGTTCTTGTCGCGCAAGGGTGGGCCGATCACTTGCGCGCCACGGCGACCGCCTGGAAGCTCACCGCGGCCGGTCTCGCGCTGGCCGCGTTCCTCGCCTGCGCCGGTTTCTTCCTGCGCTGGTACTTTCGCCGTGACTTCAGGCCGAAGCAACTCGGGACACGTTTCGCGAAATCGTTCTTTGCGATTCTCTCGCTCATTCGCGTCACCGTCACCGCGCCGGCGATCGTGTTCGGGGCGCTGTTGATCCTCAATGCGTTCGGCCTCCTGACCGAACGCATCGGCAATATCGGGCTGACGCTCGTGATCGCGGTCGCGGTGGCGGCTTTCGGGCGCGGCGTCGCAGTCGGTCTGTTTGCGCCGGGCGAACCCGATCGGCGCTTGCTGTCGGTGAAAGAAGATACCGCCCGCCTGATTGCAGGAAAGCTGATCTGGGCGGCGCGCATCCTGGCCGCGGTCATTTTCCTCAACGCCGTGCTTCAGACCGTGGTCGCGCCCGTAACGCTGACGATCGCCACCAACGCAATCTTTTCTGCAGTCATCGTCGCGTTGCTGTGCCACTTTCTGTTCCTGATGGGAAGCCGCGTGTCGCTGGAAGACGACGTCGCCGGCGCCGGCTGGCTGCGGAGCGCGGGGTGGCTGCTGTCGATCGGCATGATCGCGGCGCTGGTCACCGGCTATATCGGGCTTGCCGCATTCCTCGCCGGCCGCTTCCTCTCGGCGCTTGGGTTGATCGGTGCGCTCTATATCTTCCTCACGTTCATCGATGCGTTGTTCACCGAGGTGCTGACAGCGTCTTCGCCGAAGGGACGCGCGGTCGCGAACTTCTTCGGGCTCAAGCCGCGTTCGATAGGACTGCTCGGCACGCTGGTCTCGGCCGTCATTCGTCTCTTGCTGGTGCTTGTCGTGCTGATGCCGCTGCTCGGTCCGTGGGGCATTTTTGCCGCGGACTTTGTCGGCGTGCTCAAGGATGCCACCTTCGGCTTCCGCATCGGCGAATTGTCGATCTCGCTGACGTCGATCCTGATCGCTTTTGCGATCGTGCTGATCGGCACGCTCGCGACGCGTGCGGTGCAGGCCTGGCTCAATACGCGGTTCCTGCCGCAGACAACGCTCGACCCGAGCCTGCAGAATTCGGTCTCGACGATCTTCGGCTATGTCGGCGTGATCGCGGCGATCTCGCTTGCTCTGGCCCAGCTCGGCGTCGATTTCCAGAAGATCACGCTGGTAGCCGGTGCCCTGTCGATCGGTATCGGTTTCGGCCTGCAATCGGTGGTGTCGAATTTCGTCTCCGGCTTGATTCTGCTCGCGGAACGGCCGATCCGTGTCGGCGACATCATCAGCGTGAAAGGCGAGGAGGGCCGCGTCCGTCGCATTCATGTGCGCGCGACCGAAATCGAGACCGGCGACCGTTCCAGTGTGATCATCCCGAATTCCGAGCTGATCACCCAGGTGGTCAAGAACCGCACACACACCGACACCTTCGCCCGCGTCGCGGTGACGCTGGGCGTCTCCTACGACAGCGATGTCGTCAAGGTGCGCGAAATACTGCTCGAAATCGCGAAGGCGCACCCGCATATCATGCAAAATCCGGCACCGAGCGTGCTGCTGACCGGCTTCGGCGAAAGTGCGATCAATTTCGAGCTGGGTTGGGTCGTGCGCAATCTCGGCGACGGCGGCGGGATCAAGAGCGATGTCTGTTTCTCGATCCTCGAGCGGTTCCGCGCGGAAGGCATCGTGATGCCGTACCCGCATCGGTATATCCACATTGAGGGCCTCGCCAACGGCGACGGGGCCGAATTGGAGCCTGAATCGCCAGCTCTGGAACCCGCGGTCAAAAAAAAGCCGAAAGGCCGGTGATTTTGAGGCTCTGAACCGGATTTACCGTTCGGTTACCAATTTGCGGCCATTTCGGGGGATCGGGGATTTTCAGGTCATGACGGACGGCCGTCCAATGTCTGTGGCGTTTCTGTGCGGGCTTGGGCTCACGCTGTTCGGTTGTGCGACCGAGCCGCCGCCCTCGCAGCCGTCATTTTATCAGAGCATGGCGAAGGCCGGGGCCGAACTCGATCCGCAGGCTGCCGCTTCGATGATCTCCGGCTATCGCCGCAACAACATGCTGGGTGAGGTGACGCTCGATCCGCAGCTGATGAAGATGGCCGAGGAGCAGGCGCGCGCCATGGCCACCAAGGACAAGCTCGACCACAACGTCGCGGGCAACTTCCAGCAGCGTCTCCGCAAGTCCGGCTACAAGGCGCATACCGGCGCGGAAAATATCGGTGCTGGCTATCACACGCTGGCCGAGGCCTTTTCCGGCTGGCGTGACTCGCCGTCACACAAGGCTAACATGCTGCTGAGAGGCGCGACCCATATGGGGATTGCTGCGGTCTATGTGCCGAACACCAAATACAAGGTGTTCTGGGCGCTGGTTCTTGCCGCGCCCGAGCAGCGGTCTGCGCAAGTCGCGAACTAGTGTTTCACGCGGTATCGCGTGTCATGTGAACGGCGCCCGCGCCATATTTGCGCCGTGCCGCATCCTGCAATCCCTCGTCGGCGGTTCTACGAAATCCCGATCGCGCCCAGAACGGCTCGCTGCCGCTGACGGCGACCAGCGTCATATGGCCGACGGGAATGCTGCGCGCGATCTCGACGAGTCGCGGCACAAGGCTCGACGCGAGGTTCATGCGTCTCAGCGATGAATCCACGGTGACATCGTGGATGAAATACGCCGCCGGCTGAAGCGGCAATACCTGCAGCATCGTATCGAGCGCCGGCGGTGCCCCTATCTCCCAGGGATGCGAGAAGCAATAGCCCGCGATTTCGGTGCCGGGCCCATCCAGCACGAAACAGCCGCGTGGAAACAGGCGGAATTTTTCGAAGAGCACATCCCGCCGTTCCGGAAAGTCCGGGTGGCTGCGCGTCGACAGATCGTACGCGCCGGCCAGATCGGCTGCCGTCATCGGGCGCCATTGCGGCATAGCGGGGCGGCCTTCATTCATCGCGTGCACCAATCGCTGGACGTGCGAGCCTTGCCCGACTAGCTTCCTGTCCGCAAGGACCGGGATGCTTTCTCCAATCTACGACTACGACAGGCTCTATCGCGACTTTCGCTGGGAGATACCTGCTCGTTACAATATCGGCGTCGATGTCTGCGATCGCTGGGCGCTGCGCGACCCGGATCGCACGGCCATCATTCATGCACATGGCGACGGTCGAACCGAAAGCATTTCATTCCGCGCCCTGATGCAGCAGTCGAACCGGCTTGCCAACGCGCTGCGTGCGCATGGCATTGCCCGCGGCGATCGCGTCGCGATTCTCCTGCCGCAGACGCCGGAAGCGGTAATCGCACATGTTGCGATCTACAAGCTGGCTGGTATCGCGCTGCCGCTCGCACTGCTCTTTGGCAGCGAAGCCCTGTCATATCGGTTGCAGAATTCCGGCGCGAAGGCCGTCATCACCAATAGCTACGGACTCGAGAAGCTTGCAGCCCTCTCCGAGTCGCCGCCGGATCTGAAGCTCGTAGTTTCGATTGATGGCGAGGCTGCCGGGGCTGTCGGCTTTGACCTGCTGCTGCAGGCCGCGTCCGACTCATTTACGCCGGAAGACACCTCGCCCGACGATCCGGCGATGATGATTTACACGTCCGGCACCACGGGGCCGCCCAAGGGCGCTCTGCACGCGCATCGCGTGTTGCTCGGTCATATGCCCGGCATCGAGTTGCCGCACGATTTCTTCCCGCAGCCGGGCGATCTGTTCTGGACGCCGGCGGACTGGGCCTGGGCCGGTGGCCTGCTCGACGCATTGCTACCGTCGTTGCATCACGGCGTTGCGGTTGTCGCCCGCCGCTTCGACAAGTTCGATCCGGAAGAAGCCTACGCGCTTATGGCGCGCACCGGCGTGCGCAATGCTTTCATCCCGCCGACCGCGTTGCGGATGTTGCGCTCGGCGCCCAATCCGCGAGGCCGATACGATCTGCGTCTGCGCAGCATCGGATCGGGCGGCGAAGCGCTTGGCTCGGAAACATTCGCATGGGGCAGGGACGCCTTCGGCCTGACCATCAATGAATTTTACGGGCAGACGGAATGCAACCTTGTGTTGTCCTCCTGCGCGATGCTCGGCGTGTCACGGCCCGGCGCTATCGGAAAGCCGGTGCCCGGACATGAGGTTGCGGTGATCGGCAGTGATGGCGCGCCGCTTAAGCCCGGTTCGGTTGGTCAAATCGCGGTTCGCCGCCCGAACCCGGTGATGTTCCTCGAATATTGGGGGCGGCCGGATGCGTCCCGGGACAAGTTCGTCGGCGACTGGATGACGACCGGCGATCAGGGGATGGTCGACGACGATGGCTACTTTCATTTTGTCGGGCGTGATGATGACGTCATCACCTCGTCGGGCTATCGCATCGGTCCCGGCGAGATCGAGGATTGCCTGATCCGTCATCCCGCAGTCGCACTGGCCGCTGCGGTCGGCAAACCGGACGCGCTGCGTACCGAAATTGTGAAAGCTTTCGTTGTGCTGAAACCCGTCGTCTCGACGCCTCGCGAGCTTCTCGTGACGGAACTTCAGGATTTCGTGCGGACACGGCTGTCTGCACACGAATATCCGCGCGAGATAGAGTTTATCGATGAAATGCCGATGACAACGACCGGCAAGGTCATCCGCAGGATCCTGCGCGATCGCGGCTGACAGCGATTACCTATCAACTTTCTCGCGCTACACACTGGTCAGGTTCTGCTGCTGCACGCTGAGAAGCGGCCATAGCCGTCATCAATATAACATTGATTTCGAAGATATTCCGGGACTGGATATGGCCGGCCGTCGGGACCAATGGAAGGATCGGCAGGCCCCCTCCAGTGTGGCCGTGGCTGATAGATCGCATTCGGTGGCGCTGCGTGTGGCGGTTTTCGTTTTTTCGCCGCTGACAAATTCGTGTTGCTGCCATGCAGCATTGACTCGTTCGGTTGCCCTGCATCGGGACCGCGCTCCCAAGCAGCGCATATGCAGATGGTGAATGCCACAGCAAAAATTTTCGCGCGCATTTAAACTCTCCGGCAGGTCCGCGAGTTGATAGGATGACGAAACGAACGGTCGCTGATAGACTGCCGTTTCATCGCGCCCGCATCGTCGTCAGTTTCCCGGACTGCTTGCGGTGATGATGCCGCTGGCGGCATGATCAGAAACCCTCAAGAGCAGACATTATTTCGTGGGCCGTCCAATATCAGTTTTGAGGAAGGTCAATACGGCGGACTTTGATGCGGCTTAGGCGACGCGTAACCCCGGCGTAGGCAGGAGAGTTCTCATGTCATCGAGCGAGCCTTCAACCAAGTGGCCAATGTCGATGTTCAATCCAGCTGACTTCACAAAGTTGGGCATGGGTCAAAGCGAGGTCATCGCTGACATGCAGAAGGAATTCTCAAAGCTGATCGAACAGGCCAATGCCGATTGGATGGCACGCATCGAACTGGAGCGGGAATTGGCGTCTGATCTGACAGCAAAGCTGTCGTCCGCCAAGTCACTGCCGGAGGCTGCCAAGGCCTATCAGGACTGGATGGCCCGTCGCATGGAGACGATGTCGAAGGACAGCCAGAAGTTTTTCGCCGAAAGTCAGAAATTCGTGACTTCCATGAACCGGTTTCTGGCGAACGGCGGGAAGACTGCCAGCAGCTAGGCGGTCAAGGAGCGAGCGTCCGGCTTCGTGGATCCGGACCGGCTCGTCTCAACGGGGGCGGGGGCAATCAAGACCAGACGCTCAACCGGGAGAACGTTCATGGACAACAAAGCCGGTATCCAGGCATCCGTCGATGTGTCGCAGCTGCCCACGCCTGTGGAATTGACAAAGTTAATCCGCAAGCTGCGCTGGATCGGACTAGAAGATGAGGCGCGGCAGTTGCAGGTCGTGCTGGACAGATTTCCGCAGGATCAGAGAGCGGTTCTTCCTGGCACACCGATTGATTGTGACTGACAAGCGTGCCTGATCGGGCACTTTCGCCAAAAGCTGATATGCTTCTCGCGAGCGGGGCGGAAACCTGGTGCCCCGTTCATGGGGATACGCAATCATGACCGATCCGGTTATTGACGGTCGCGCGGTAGGGCGACGGCAGCTCCTGCAAATGCTGCGCGATGTCTGCACCGAGGGGATGGCGCTGTGCGACAAGACGCTCGGCGCCTCCGAACGGTGGAAGGATCGCGCCGATTCAGTGATAAGGTCATGCGTCCGGCTGCAACGCGGACTCATCGGCTCTCATCCGGCCGTCGCGGATGAGCTGCATATGCTCTCGACCGAGATCCAGAATGCGCTGGCGGCTCGCCCTCATGAATCGTTGTTCGCGGCGCGCCTTCAGAAGGTCAAGGACGTGCTCCTTCGCCTGCAATACGTCGATATCGGTGGCGATCGGCCCGGCGAGAAACCGGCAGATGCACCCACAGCGCAGCAGAACTAGCTGCGTTCGGAGATCGCGCCGTCACTCATCAGCGTGATCGAGAAGTCGTCCGCAATCTGTATCAGCTGATCGCGTATGATCTGCAACAGAGCGGCCGTCGCCGGCGACAAAACCTCTCCCGCGCGGGTGATCGCCCCGACTGTGCGCCGTGCGTCGGGTTCGTCGATCGGGACAAAGCCGATATCGACTTGCGGTTCGTTGACTGAGAGTTGGGGAAGGATCGTGATGCCGATATTGGCGCGCACCAGCGCCAGCAGCGACAGCACGTTGTAGACAACGATCGGCGCCTGAGCCGGAGGAGGCACGGCGTCGATTGCATGCGCGTCGGAGATCGCGTTCGCGAGCAAGGTGCGGCCCTGCAGATCCGACCAGCGGCGGCCGCCCCGTTTGCGATAGAGCGGGTCGTCGCGCCGACACACGATTCCGAGCGGCTCCTCGAACAGCGGCGTGAACACCAGCGCGCGGCGCTCGCTCGGCATGCTCGCGATGCCAAGCTCGACAGTGCCCGATTGCACGAGATCGGCGACGCTGCGCGAGTCCGCATCGCGTGCGGTGATCTCGACAGCAGGCCATTGGCTGCGGAAGCGGGCAATGACCGCGGGCAGGAGCGTCGTGGCGATCGAGGGAACGGAGGCAATATCGATGCGGCCGATCGCATTGCGCGAATAGGCTTGCAGCGACGCAAGCTTGCGGTCGACATGGCTGAGGAGGTCGCGGACCTGGGTATGGACGAAGCTGCCGACCGGCGTCAGCCGGTTCTTGCGCCCGCTCTCGAACAATGGCGCGCCAATGTCCTGCTCGAATTGTTTCAGCTTTTCGGAAATCGCGGACGGGGTGCGGCCAAGCCGGGTCGCTGCGAGCCGGATATTGCCCGATTCCGCAACGGCCGCGAACACACGGAGGGTGGCAAGGGACGTGCGCATGATCCGATCCAATTTCGGGAAAACCGAAATATTATACCGTATTTCCGAATTGACCGAAATGTGCCGGCGGCGTCCGATACCGGGCGGAACTCGCTGAGTGGTGACGATGGCGTCGGACAAGCACAATTATATCGGCGGACGTTGGGTTGCCGGTGGTTCGACCCGACCCAGCGTCAACCCCTCCGACATCTCCGACATCATTGGTCACTTTGCCGAAGCCACGCCCGCTCAGGTTGGTGAGGCGATAGTCGCTGCGCGAAGCGCGGCCACAGCCTGGGGCGTTTCGCAGCTCGAGGCGCGCTACAAGACCCTGATGGCGATCGGCGACGAGATCTGCGCCCGTAGCCAGGAACTCGGCGAACTTCTGTCCCGCGAAGAGGGCAAGCCGCGCGCCGAAGGTGTCGGCGAGGTTTTTCGCTCCGGCCAGTTTTTCCAGTATTTCGCCGCCGAAGCGCTGCGGATTTCGGGCGACGCCGTCGATTCAACACGGCCCGGCATCGAGGTCGATGTCCGGCGCGAGCCGATCGGCGTTGTCGCCGTCATTTCTCCGTGGAATTTCCCGCTCTCGACCGCTTGCTGGAAGATCGCGCCGGCGCTGGCCTTCGGCAATGCCGTGATCTGGAAACCGGCGAGTGCGACACCCGCGATCGCGTGGCAACTCGCAGAGACCTTCAGCCGGCAGACCCTGCCGCCCGGCACGTTCAACCTGCTGATGGGATCGGGCGGCGTCGTCGGCAATGCACTCGCGGCAAGCCCCGATATCGATGCTGTCACCTTCACCGGCTCCTACGAGATCGGCCAGCAGGTCGCGACCCGTGCAGCGCCGAACTTTACCCGCATCCAGCTCGAACTCGGCTCCAAGAATCCGCTGGTCGTGATGGACGACGGCGACATGGAGCTTGCGGTCGCGCATGCCTTGAACGGAGCGTATTTCGGTTCGGGCCAGAAATGCACCGCCTCATCTCGCCTCATCGTACATCGCAAGGTGCATGATGAGTTCGTCACCAAGCTGAAGGCCAAGGCCGAGGCGCTGGTGGTCGGGCACGCTCTCGACGAGGGCACGCAGATCGGTCCGGTGGTGGACGAGAAGCAACTCGCGCAGGCGCTCGACTATGTGAAGCTCGCCGAAAAAGAGGGGTGCGAGCGCGTCTGTGGCGGCGAGCGACTGAAGCGGCGCACCGAAGGATATTATTTTGCGCCAACGCTGTTCATCGGCACGAAGAACGACATGCGGGTCAACCGCGAGGAAATGTTCTGCCCGATCGCCTGCGTGATCGAGGCCGGCAGCTACGAAGAGGCGCTGCAGCTGGCAAACGACACGCCGTACGGACTGACTTCGGGCATCATTACGAAGTCGCTCGCCCGCGCCAACCATTTCCGCCGCCACATGAAGACCGGCTGCGTGATGGTGAATTTGCCGACCGCGGGGACCGACTATCACGTGCCGTTCGGCGGACGGAAGAAATCCTCGTACGGACCAAGGGAGCAGGGTCGCGTCGCGGTCGAGTTCTTCACCGCGATGAAGACGTCCTACATCAACGCGGGAGCGCCGGAGTAGGGCCATGACCGCAAGCGATCGCTTCCTCATCGACGGCCTGCAATACTGCAACTGGTCGGAGAAGATTTTCCGGGAGCTGAACGCGGGCGGTGTCACGGCGATCCACGTGACGATCTGCTATCACGAGAATTTCCGTGAAACGATCGCCAATATCGGCCAGTGGAATCGCTGGTTTCAGGACTATCCCGATCTGATCTGCCCGGCCGTCACGGCCGATGACGTGCGCCACGCAAAGCAGAGCGGCCGGACCGCAGTGATCTTCGGTTTTCAGAATCCCGCGCCGATCGAGGACGATCTGTCGCTGGTCGAAATCTGGCATCGGCTCGGTGTCCGCTTCATGCAGCTCTCTTACAACAACCAGAGTCTGCTTGCGACCGGCTGCTACGAGGCCGAAGATCCCGGCATCACCCGCATGGGCCGCGAAGTGATCCGCGAGATGAACCGGGTCGGACTCGTCATCGACATGTCACATTCCGCCGAGCGTTCGACGCTTGAGGCGATCGAATTGTCGTCGCGGCCGATCGCCATCACGCATGCCAACCCGTCGTCATGGCATCTTGTACCGCGCAACAAATCCGATGCGGTGCTCAAGGCGCTTGGCCAAAGCGGGGGGATGCTGGGCTTCTCTCTCTATCCGCTGCATCTGAAGGGCGGCTCGGGCTGCACTTTGCGCAGCTTCTGCGAGATGGTGGCTCGCACCGCCGAGTTGATGGGTGTCGATCGCATCGGCATCGGTTCTGACCTCTGCCAGGATCAACCGGATTCGGTGGTTGAATGGATGCGCGTCGGCCGCTGGACGCGCGACTCGCGCGGTGCGTCCGGTGCGCTCGGCGCTGCTGTGTTTCCGCCGCAACCGGACTGGTTCAGGAACAACACGCAGTTCGCGGGCATCGCCGACGGACTTGCGGATGTCGGCTTCGCGAAGGCTGACATCGACAAGATCATGGGAGGCAACTGGCTCGACTTCTTCGAGCGATCCTTCGGCCCTGAACAGGCGGAACGGCCCCAACACGGCGCATCCGCAAAGCGCTCTGCGGGCAAGGGCGTCTGATGATGACGCGGCCCGAACCCGTTATTCATGTTACGGGGGAAGCCGCACCCCATCGGGAGAGTGGACTCGCCGTCGATATGCGCTCGCCCGATACGGTGATGCGCCTCGATCGTCTCGGTAGTTTTCATCAGACCCGCCTGTCCTTCATGCGTGTCCTGCTGCGCAGGCTCGACAGTGAGGCCTGGCGGCTGTCATGCGTGCGATGGGACGTCAATGAGCGAGGCGAGGGTTTCGCTGTCTATCGTGCCGCGGGGCCAGTGCGCAGTTACAGCCTTGTGGCCTTCGCACATGATCTGCCGCCGGAGAAGCGGACCGATCGCGTCATCGCCGAGGAATGGGACGCGACCTTCGCACTGTTCGATGGCGATCCACTGCCTGCGGACATCGAGCGGCTTCGCGCTAACGTCCCGCGTCAGGAGGCCGGGCGCGTCAGTGACACGGAAATCGTGCTGGCGCGCGCCAACAAGAGCGTGCGTCTGTTCGATCATGTCGCATCATGTCTCGCGTCAGGACAGCAGCCGCGCGCGGAGGATCTCGCGCCGGTCGGCTATCTGATGCGCACCACGGCGGTTTACGGCAGCGGCAAATTCGGATTGGCGGTTCGCGAAGCGATCTGCGATCGTGAGGAGTTCAGCGCGCCTTTCCAGGCGGAAATGCTTGCTGTCTTTCTGATCCGCGCCTTCACGCTCGACCTGGTCGATCACAGCGCCAGAACGAGATCGCCGGGTAACGCAACGACGCTTGCGCCGGAGTTGAGACGGACCCTCGGCGTCGGCAATGCCACCGGCCTTGGCATGGCGCCGTTCCTGATCAACCATCCAGCATTGCTTGATCGCTGGATCACTGCGCGCGAGACAGCACTGGCGCGCGTCCGCAGTCTGCAAGATCCAGCCGCATGGACTGCGCTGCCGTCTCTGATTGCGCGCGCCCGCAAGCTGGTCGCATCCTGGACTACGACCGACGCCAGGCAGCAGCAACGCATCGAGGCTCTTGACGTCGATCTCGGCACCCTGGCCGCAAGAGTTGACGCTGGCCCATCCGGGCTCCTGCCGTTGGATACATTGTATCGATGGGCGGAAACGTCGCTTGGTCTCGAAGCGCAGGAAATGCTGGTCTCTTTGCTGATCGAGCCGCATGGCCCGGTCGTGGATGATCTTGCGGAAACGATGTCCTGCGATGAGGGCGCGGAATTCCCCATCGACGGCAGGATGACCCTCGGGGCGCTCGCGGCGCTGATCGAGCAGAATTATCGCTTCGCGATCGAAACGGATTTCAGAAACCCCTCGGCTCAGGCGCGCTTCTGGTACGTCTCTGAGGAGAAGCTCGAGCCGCGACTGGGCGAGCGGGGTGCGGAAGAGGGCGCCGAGCTGGAGCAGCCGCTTGGGATAGCCCGTGACGTCGCGGATCTTTACCGCGCGCTCCGAACACGGGAGCGCAACGCGCGCGTTGCGGAGTTTCTGCTGCAGGCTCCGCAATTCCGGCATCTGGTTCGCCGGATCCAGATTTCGGCGCGGCATCCCTATGCGGAGGTGCGAGACAATCTGCTGTCCGCGCAGATGCGTCCGATCGACCTCTTGCGAGCCAAGCTCGCCTGCTTCGGCGCCACGCGGTTCGATCCCAAATCGGATCGTTGGGTGCGCATCACCATGTTCCAGAATGCGCCGCTGCTGGATGAGATCGGCCGGGGCAATGCCGATGACTGGGTGCTCCCGCAGCTTGAGGCTCGCGACGCATGACCTGGTCGCTGAACGAGCTCGAAGCCGAGACCAGGAAGGCCGTCCGCGGTGCTGGCCTGTCCTGGGGCTTGAGCGAGGAGGGCGCCAAGGCCGTGCGCTGGCTGGCGGCTCATGGTGCCGATCCGCTGCCCGCGCTCAGCGATGTCCTGGAGCGCCACGATCAGCGCGAGAAAATCACGCCGGTCTTCGATGCAGTCTTCGGGCACTGGCATGCCGATGCGTCGATATGCCCAATCACACTCGGCGCAACTCTTTCCGATTATGCCGATCGGCTGACGACCGATACCCTGGTCGCCGGTCCGGTGGCGCGGCCGTTGCTGCTGGCGCCATTCGTAGCCGCGGCCGCGCGCATCCTGAAACGCTCACTTGAGCTTGACGTGAACGGGATGCGTTTGACGCTGGATGAAAAGGGAGATCCGGCCGGCGATCTGTCGATCCTCGATGTCCCGGATGCATCCGAAGTCCGATGCGCGATCGCGCGGGGCCAGCCTTCTGCCGTGCCAGCAAGGCCGGCATCGACGCGTGGCATCGAAACCGATCCGCAATCCTGGGCGCGCATCGCTTCATATGTGCACCGGACCTACGTTCCTGCGAGCGAGCGTTCGCGCCGAGAAGGTGCGGGTGCCGGCATGATCGACAATGATTGAGATGCGGATTGAGTTGCGCCGATGAGCAATGTGCAGATGAGCCTGGACGAGATCAATGCGCTGGCGCTGTCGGCGCTCCTTGCGGCCGGTGCGACGCAGGAGCAGGCGCAACCGCTGGCCGCCGCCGTCACTGCGGCCGAGGCCGATGGTATTGCCTCGCATGGGCTCGCTTATGTGCCGACCTATTGCGAGCATCTGCGTTGCGGCAAGGTGGACGGCAAGGCTGTCCCGGAGGTCAGCAAGCCGAAGCCTTCGCTGCTGGTGGTCGATGCGAAAAGCGGTTTCGCGCATCCGGCCATCGACGCCGGCTTCAAGGCTCTGATACCGCTCGCGCGCGAGATGGGAATTGCCGGACTTGCGATCCGCAACTCCTATAATTGCGGCGTGCTCGGCTATCATACCGAGCGGCTGGCCGCCGCCGGATTGCTGGGCCTTGGCTACACCAACGCGCCGGCCTCGATTGCACCTTTCGGTGGCCGCAAGGCGGTGGTCGGCACCAATCCGTTTGCCATCGCCGCACCCGATGGCAAGGGCGGCGCCGCCATCTCGATCGATCAGAGCGCCAGCGTCATCGCGAAAAGCGAAGTGATGCGCAAGAAGCGCGCCGGTGCGTCGATTCCCGAAGGCTGGGCTTTCGGACCGGACGGTCAGCCCACCACGGATCCTGATGTCGCGCTGAAAGGCACAATGGCGCCGAGCGGCGGTTACAAGGGTTTCGGTGCAGGCCTGATGGTCGAATTGCTGGCCGCAGCTGCAAGCGGC
>NZ_DATMRV010000113.1:0-11645 GCF_035565795.1 Pseudorhodoplanes sp. | reverse complement strand
CTGCGCAAGGCCGCAGAACGCACCGCCGAGGCAACATGGCAGCGCATCGGCACCCTGCTCGATGCCTTCCCGCCGCACGAATGCGCAAACTACCTCAGAAACAGCGGCTATGCCTCAATCTAATCAGGACATACTCTAGCGGACGCTTCCCTGCCCGGGGACTAAAAACTCCCCGCCGGAAATCACGGGAATTTGCCTGCCACATTCTCCAACAGGCTCATTGAGAGGAAGATTCTGCCTGCAACGTAGCCTACGCAAATTCGCTGGCTCTCGTCCCGATTTCCCTGCCAATTCCCTGCACGGCAGGGAAACCGGACGGAGCATAAATGACGCGGAGATCGCGGGCGCAAAATGCCCCCGGAAGCACCGGGAGGCCCGCGTTAGTCGCTCGGTGCAGGATTGGGAGACGCAGTCCCGCGGTTTGCGCGGGCTTGCGGGAATCCCTGGCGAAGGAAACCGGTGCTGGGGTTAATGGCGGGCCACGCCCGATGAAGATGAGCACTACACCTACACTGTAGCGCTACCCTAGTGCCGCCGAGAGATGACTCAAGCCGCCATGCGACGGCGTCACGCTCCCTATATTCTACGACTGCATAGTGCGGTCTGCGTGCGAGCCGAAAGTTGTCAACTTAAGGACTGGTGTTGGGCTTTCAGTTGCCAGTCTTGTTTCAAGATCCGGCTGCTAAAGGCGGACGTAGTCTAGCCTGCCACGGAAGCGCACGGTAGTGATTGGCATGAGCGACGATTACGCCGAGAAGATCATTGCCGAGATGACTCGGTTGGACGGGCAAGCGAAACCCATGCCCCGCTGGTTTCGGGCAAAGCGGGAAGCGTCGTTCGCCATGTTGCGCCGCTTCCATCGTACGGCGCCGCCCTCACTGATCTATCACTACACGTCCTCTGCCGCGCTCATTTCGATCGTCGCCAACAACGAGCTGTGGTTGAGCGAGGCCACTTATCTCAATGATCGGCACGAGATTGAACTCGGCCGCCGACTAGCCTGCGATTGCGTTAAGGCGCGGATCGCGGCCGAACCTACGGCTGAGGTTAGGGCGATGCTCGAACTTACGCTGTCCTATTTCGACAGCCGGGCCGATCCGCAGGTCTATGTCGCCTGTTTCTCCTGCGAAGGCGACGATCTCACCCAGTGGCGCGCCTATGGCGGCACCGATGCACCCGTCGCTATCGAGCTCGAACACAGCCCACTGATGTTCGGCTACACCTCTGAAGGTGTGCTTGATCGCGTCATCTACAACGCGGAGGATCAGCGCTGGGTCTTCGACCGGCTGCTCACCGCTTATGGCGACGCCTATCGCGACGATATCCGCGATCCCATTCCGGTCGAACGGCGCGGCCCTCCGCTGACCGTCGAAGAGGAGAATGAAATTGTCGCCGGCAGCCTCTATCATGCGCTCTGGCACTATATTGTAACCTGCAAGGATCCTGCGTTCGCATCGGAGCGCGAGGTGCGCTTCATCTACACCGCGCACGACTACAGCCAAGATGGAGGTTCGCGGTCCTGGTATCCTGAGCATCCGGCCCCGCGCTTCCGCGAGCGCGCCGGTCGCGTGATCCCGTATCTGACATCCAGCAACCTTGAATTTTCGAACATGGATCGTATTCGCGAAGCCGAGAGGCTACCCATTCGTTCGGTGCGGATTGGGCCCACCGCCGAACCGGCATTGATCCAGCGCGGCATTCGCCGACTACTCGACACCCATGGGCACCAGGACACAACTGTGACCATTTCGACGTCGCCGTTCCGACCACGCTGACCGTACGGCGCCGCCCCAGAATTAGCGACGCTTCGAAGCGCTTGGCCGGCCGTCTGTGCTTGTCTGCTCGCTGCTTTATCGACGGGCCAATCTAAACGACGGGTGGCTGTCGGGGTCAAATAGCGCCGCGAGGAATAGCCACTTTTAGGGCGCTAAGCTGCCTATTTGCCGTGGAATGCGTCATGTTGTCGCACCCGTCGCAAGCTACTAGAGTAGAAAGGTGGCAGACTGCGGCCAGCGGCGGTATGGCGGGCCATGCCCGCTGATGATGAGCGCTACACCTACGCTCATCAAGGGTCGGGGCTTTCACCAATCATCGGGCAGGCCTATGGTATCAGCCCTTAACTGAACTTGATCCGGTCCAAAGCATCAAGAAAATCTGCATGCTCTTTGTAGCGCGGCATATTGTCCATCGCGGCGGTGAGCATCATGAACATATGCTCGAAAAAGCGATCCAGCACATTTTCATCATTGATCGTTGCGAGGTGATGGACCTGCCGTGAGCGCGCCAAAGTCATCGAAAGGCGCGAACCGAGGGGGGTGACCAGCACATCGCCAAGCTGAAAGGGACGTTCGATCTCGAGGTTGGACAGCGGAACCAGCAGTCTGCGCGGTGCGACTGCTTCCGCGCATACTGTCAGCAAATGGGCCGATAGAGGAATCCTTGCCTCTTCCCTGACCGTCGCGCGCCACCATTTGAAGATCTCGACTTCAAGGAACTGATCGGACAGGCCGCTCGAAAAGGGCTTGGCGGCGGCGACTTTCTCGACGAGGCGACGGAGCAGGCGGTATCCGTTCTCGCGCAGCGCAACGAGTTGGCCGTTCCTCAGGAAATAGCGCCCGACGGTTTGCCCCGCCAGATTCGACCAGGTGAGCAGCGGTTCGCCGACGAGATCATCGTCGGTGATCGCGCCTTTGACTTCCCGCCGGCTTTTGAAGGACGGCGAGCCATGGGTCAGCGTCCCGACCTCGCGTGCATCGATCAGGGCTTGTCCGTCACGGTCGATTGCACTCGCCGCGGCAGGATGTAACGATGTAGGGTCGAAAAACACGATGGTCATAGCTTCGACCATGCCCTTTGGAGGATGCTTGGCCAATCATATTGACGGTCCAATTTGATAGGTGGTGCCTGCAATCGCTAATCGCATGCTATGAACGGTTTTGATGCCGATCCGATTTTCCCCCGAGCGCCTCGCCGACTTGCTGATCGATCCACGCGAAGATCTTGACCTCGAGATCAAGAACTGGCTCGATCTGCGGGGTGACAACGAGGCGAAAGCGACGTTCGCGAAAGCCGCGCTGGCGCTGGCCAATCACGGCGGTGGTTTCATCATCCTGGGTTTGACCGAAACCGAACGGGGATGCGTCGAGGCGGAAGGCCGGCCAGCGACGCTGGACGGCTACAGTCAGGACGTGATCAACGGGATCTCGTCCAAAGCTATGCCGATCCGGCATTCCACTGTGCGATGCATGTCGTCGCGCGACGGGACGGCCAGCTCTTCCCCGTGGTCACGATTCCAGGAGACCATCGCTCGCCGATCCGCGCGAAGCGCGCCGGGCCGAATGGCAATATCGTCGAGAACAACGCCATTTATGTGCGCAAATCGGGTCCGCGCAGTGAGACGCCGACCAGCGGTCAGGACTGGGATGCGCTGTTAGCGCGGTGCCTTGCCCATCGCCGCGACGAGATGCTCGATCAGGCTCGACAGGACAGGCAAGCATTGCACCATGCCGGGATGCAGTCGTCGGAACCATGACGGCACGAAAGGCGGTGCGACAGGTAGAAGGTGAAGGATCATGGTCGCGGTAATGTCCATGAGCGTTGCGCTGGTCGCGCTTCTCTGCGTTCTCGCCTACACGCTCGCCATATACGCGCTGCCCTTTTTCGTCGGACTGGCCGCCGCGCAGTTCGCCTATCAGACCGGCTCCGGCCTGATCGGCGCTGGACTCGTCGGCCTGTTCTCCGCTGGCGTGGCCTTCGGCGTCCTGGCCGTGCTGTTCGAGACGATCCGCTCGCCCGTCATCCGCCTGATCGTCGCGCTTGTCTTCGCCGCGCCCGCCGCCGTCGCTGGCTATGCGCTGGTTTATGGCATCACCAAGGAAGCCGTCCCGTCCGAAATCTGGCGGCAAATCTTCTGCATCGTCGGCGGCGGATGCGTCGGCATAGCGGCATGGATGCGATTGGCGGCGGGAGTCGGCCAGCCCGCGAGATAGACGGCGGCGCAACGCGCCTAGCCGAAGGCCGCGACGACCGTTTCGATGGGCAGGAACAGCGTCCGGCTGTCTTCGGGATATTCGATGAACTCAGCGCAGCGCAGATAGAATCGCTTGGCCGCATCGTCCTTGGCATGGACCAGAACCGCCGCGATGCCGATGCTCTGCGAAGCCTGCGCGATCCGGCGCAGCGCGTCCGACAGCAGGTCCGCGCCGAGGCCCTTGCCCGCTTGTTCGCGGCTGACCGCCAAGCGCCCGATCACCGATACCGGCACAAGGTCGGGCGCATTGCGCCGCACCTTGCCGGGCGCGGCCGTCCGATCCACCGAACCGGCCGAAATGCAGAAATACCCCACCACGCGGTTGCCCTCGCACACGACATAGGTGCGCGAGAACCGGCTTTCATTCTTCAAGGCCCGATGGCGCAGCCAGTCGTTCAGCGCCGGCTCGCCGCAATCGAACCCCGAAAGGTCATGCTCGGCAGTCAAGGGAACGGGAGCAGAAAGCCGAGGCGCGGACTGGTCCGGCGCGTCGTCTATTTCTGCCATGCGGGAGTCCGGCGCAGCAGGGCCTTGAGCTTCGGTCCCGGTGCAGGCGGATTGTCGAGCGCCTGCATGAAAGCGTCGTAGCGCTCGGGATCGAGCGTAAACAGCCGCTGGTCGAGCAGCACATCGACCGCTTGCCGCCGCGCGCTCTCAACCATGAACTCCGTGCGCGTCTTGCCGAGGGCTGCCGCGGCATCGTCGATGAGCTGGCGGGTGGCGGACTCGATCCGCAGATTGATGCTGCCCTTGGCGTCGGCCACGGAGGCGCGCGCCGCGACAGCAGCCGTCGCAGAGCGGGAGGATTCGGAGGGGGCGAGACGCGTTTTTGCCATGGCTGCAATATGGGCGAGTGTATCCACAGTGTCAATACGCAGGTCAGCGAGGAAGATTTGGGCGTTGCCCTCCGGGCCGGGCTTTCGGCTGCGCCGGAACCACGCCTATGGCGCATTTCCGCCATTCGGCTTCAATCCCATAACGCAAGGGGTGGCCGCGGCCATTTCGCGGCAAAGCCCCCGCACAGTCGAGCAAGGTAGTTCGGGGATTCGGTCCTGGTCGCCACGGCGGGACCAGATGAGATTGGGCTTCCGCCCTCGGCTTCGACCGGCAGGCGGATCGGCACCGAGAAAGCCCGGACCATCCGCTTGGCCGAGGCATAGCACAGCGCCCCGCAGGCGGTCTTCCAGCCACACCGGACCCGGCAGCACCGGCGAAGGTCAGACGAGACCACACCCGCTATCGCCCTCGCTGGCGTCAGGGCGAACTCACCTTGTCGGTCGGATCAGGGAAGACCGCACCGGCGCAGTCCATGTAGCGCCGTCTCCGATCCCGGCGAGGCACACGACGGTCGCCATTGCCGTATTCCGTCTGATTTCCTGTTCGGACGCCCCATCCGCGTCCTCGATTGGCAAGGTCTGACCGAAGACCGGCTTCGCCTCGCTCGTCTTCCCGCAACGTCCGTCGCCAGCTTTTTTCCGCCGCCTTCGGCTTTGCAGCGCGAAACAAAAAAACCGTCGCCGGCCGCCTTCCACTTTGTTCCAGCCCCAAGGGGTGCGGGGCCGATCGTCCCCGGTCTCACGACCACCATCGAGGTCGCAATGGTGCGGCCCGACAAGAAAAGGACTACGACAATGGCAACCATCGGCACCTTCACCAAGAACGAGAACGGCGCGGGCTTCACCGGCGCGGTCAAGACCCTGACCCTCAACGTCAAGGCGAAGTTCACCGCCACCGAGGGCGACAGCGAGCGCGGCCCCGACTTCCGCATCTTCGCCGGCGCCACCGAGTTCGGCGCAGCCTGGAGGAAGACCGCCCGCGAGACACAGCGCGAATACCTCTCCGTCAAGCTGGACGATCCGAGCTTCCCCGCCCCGATCTACGCCAGCCTGGTCGAAGCCGAGGACGGGAAATCCCACAACCTCATCTGGTCCCGCCGCAACGGCGACTAAGACCGGCTCCCCGAACTGCCCCGCTCAACCGAGCGGGGCTTCTTTTTGCTCATGGCCGCCGCCTCTCAAGGAACAAGGAGATCGGGATACAGGACTATCCGGTTTTCAGGTTGGGCGTATCCCGATCAGATCTTCTCCCCGTCCGTCGCTTCCGCTCTGGCCGGGCCAGTTGCTTGGGGGCGCTGCCCCCTGGCGCGGCACAAGGGCGGCCGGGCGGTATCCCCAGCCTTCCGCGCGGATGCGTGCTGCGCACTGTCGTCAAGGCCGCCATCCGCTTGTGCAGGCCGGGTGATCCCCCTCCGCCCGTCCGCCCTTGTGCCTTGCACCCCCCGGTCTCGCCGACGGGCAGGGTTGCAGCGCAGCGCTGCGCTCCAACCCAGACCCATAAGGATCAAGATCATGACCTATCATCACCTTGCCACCCGGTTCGGCCGCAACAGTCACCAGATCAGCGGGCGCGAAGCGCTCGACAATGAAGCCCTGTATCGGCATGTCCCTTCGATCTTCGCCCGCGAGGCGCATGACAGCCGGTCGGAGCGGTATGTCTATGTTCCTACCATCGACATCGTGGAGGGGTTGCGCCGGGAAGGATGGTTCCCGTTCTTCGCCGTTCAGTCGGTTCCGCGCGACGGCAGCCGCCACGGCCACGCCAAGCACATGCTGCGCCTGCGCCGGGATGACGGCATCGGCAAGCCGGAGGCGGCGGAAGTCATCATCGTCAACTCGCATGACGGAACCAGCAGCTATCAGATGTTCGCCGGGATGCTGCGTTTCGTCTGCACCAACAGCCTTGTGGCGGGCGAGCGGTTCGAGGACGTGCGCGTTCCCCACAAAGGCAATATCCAGCATGACATTATCGAAGGCGTCTATACCGTCGCGGAGGACTTCCCCCGGCTGATCGACGCCAGCGAAACCATGAAGGAAATCCAGCTTGGTGAAGATGAGCGCCGTGTTCTGGCCGAGGCCAGCCTTGTCGCCCGCTATGGCGAGGACGAAAGCCCGATTCGCCCGGACCAGATCATCCAGCCCCGCCGCCGCGAGGATGCCGGGCGAAGCCTCTGGATGACCTACAACACCATTCAGGAGAACATGATACGCGGCGGCTTGCACGGCCAGAAGCGCAATGCCGAAGGCCGCATCCGGCGCAGCCAGACCCGCCCCATCAACGGCATCGACCAGAATGTCAGCCTCAATCGCGCGCTTTGGACGCTGGCCGAGGGGATGCAGCGCCTCAAGACGAAATGACCGCCAAAGCCGCGCAGCCGGAAACCCGGTTGCGCGGCTTTCCGCTTTTCAGGTTTTCCGGTTCCCCAAATTTTCCGCCGATCCGGCCTCGCGGATCGGCGGTGCGGCCATGCCCGAAAACATGGCCGCGCTCGCCGGGCTGCGCCCGGCTCGCAATTCGACAGAAGCCATGTTAAGGCAAAAATAACCAAGATAATTGATCGGCTTAGGCGATCTACTTATCTGATTACCTCACCTATGGCGACGGGGCGTCATCCCGGAAACTTCCTGTTCGGGCTTGGTCGGCCCGAATAGAGAGGTGACGCCATGATACGGATCGACTGGCGCGCTCCGGCCGCCTACAGGCACGCCAAGAACCTACCGGCCGCCGGTTTCGCGTGGGAATATCTTCGTCGCAATGACGACTACCGCCACGACTTTCAAAACATCGCCGCGACCGCGCAGGCGGACGCAAGCGAACTCAAAGCGTTCGTGAAACGCTGGGGGCTGCGATTTCCCCAACGACCCCGACGCAGGGCCTGACCGGCAATCCCCGTTCTGGTCCCCCGAACTCCAGCCGCAGGCGGTCATGTTGACGCCGGTGGAGCACAAGGACGGCGAGACCGAACCCATAGTCGTGCTGGCCCATCTCGATGGCCTCGACCTGCGCCGCGCCTCCGATGGCTGGCACGGCATCTGGCGAGTCGATGGCGTCGCGCATCAGTTCTGGTTGCCGAACGCCATTCCCGACGCCGCGACCTTCTATGCCGTCACCCTGCCGATGGATTCGTTTCTGGAACTGCGCATCCATGCCGCGCGCAGGCTTTGGCGCTCGCTCGCGCATCGCTCGCCGGGGCCGCCGCCCGGTGTCCTGCCGGACCAGCTCCGGCAATGGCATATCCTGTCGCTGCGCGCGCTGGACGCCAAGCTGCGCGGCGAAAGCTACCGGACCATCGCCGAAGTCCTGCTCGGCTTTCGCGGGACGAAAGACGACTTCGAGAGCGACCCATGCAAGAGCAAGGCCCGGCGTCTGGTCGCGCACGGCATCAAGATGATGCGCGGCGGCTATCGCCTGTTGCTGCACTATCCAGTGAAAACCGACAAAAGCTGATCCGGCCGCATCCGCTAGGCATCATGCCTGATTGGCGGCCGCTTGCTCCAACAGGCGCTTGTAGCCCTCCCGCGACATCCATTGCGCCCGTTCGAGGTGACTTTGCCAGCACCGATAGCTGCGCAGTTCTTCAGCCACAGGATCGCGGTGCAGCACGATTTGCGCCACTTCCTTCCAGTCGGCATTTTCGGCCTTGGCGTCGAGAAGCCGCAGATAGGTCACGAAATGCCGTTCGTCATAGGCGGTAATGTCGCCGCCGGTCGGCGCTAGATCGTCCACATCGGGGTCGAGTTCGACCGGAATCTTCATCGTCGTTCCCCTTCCGCTCAGGAGAGCCTGGCTTGCGGTGCGCCCCCGCAAATGGCCCCTCTGACCTGGTGATCGGGGAGTTAGTAACCGTGTTGGACGGCCCCATGGCCTTTAGGCGAGAAGCCCTGGACATGCGCCATGGGCTCCCCGACCATAGGGTCAAGGAGTGTGGTGCCGTCACGGCCGACACCAACCGCCAACAGGGGTTACTAAGCCCCAGAGCAGCGCGTCTGCTCCGCGCATAGTCTTAACCGAGCCGAGCGCGTCTGTCTTCGCCAAATAGTGCGAACAGCCACAACCCCGCTGAAATCTTTCCGCTTTTCGCCCTCGCTGGGGGGTGTCGTCTGCGCGGGGGCGCAAATGCGGCACGCTACAGGCCGCCAGTCCCTCGCCATGGTTCGCCACAGCCCGCTGTCGAAACCGACAGCCGCCTGTTTGACGAACCCGGAGGTGATCCCCATGGCCATCCGCCGCAACGCGGAGCTGCCGCCGCGTCTCTTGCGCACCAAGGAAGCCGCGCGCTTCCTCGGCATTTCGCTTCGCACCCTCGAAAAGCATCGGACCTACGGGACCGGCCCGATCTATCGCAAGATCGGCGGCCGTGTCCTTTACGCCGTCCGCGATCTCGAATCGTGGTCGGCCAACGGCGCGCGCAAATCCACCCGCGACAAAGACGCCGGCACCGTCTTCCCCGCCCGTCCGCTCACGCCGGAAGAACAGGACCGGCTCTAGATGCTGCGCGACGACGATCATATCCCCGCGCAGCCGGACAAGGACAGCGAGCGCAGCCGCCTCGATCCTTTTGTGGTCGCAACCGGCGACGCCACGCCGCGCGACCAGCGCGACTTGATGGAACGGCCCTTCTTCTCGCTGGCCAAGCGCCCGCGCATCACGCCGATCCTGTATCGGGCCGCCGATGTAGAGGTGCAGGTGTTCGCCATGCCCGAGCATGGGATGGCCACCATTTGGGACGCCGACGTGCTGATATGGGCGGCGAGCCAGATCGTCGCGGCCGAGAACAATGGCTTCACCACGTCGCGCTTCTTCCGCTTCATGCCCTATCAGCTCCTGCGCGCCATCGGGCGAGCTACCGGCAACCGCGACTATCTGCTGCTCAAAGCCGCGCTCGCCCGCCTGCAATCCACCGTCATCGCCACGACGATACGCAACGGACGGCATTGGCGGCGGCGGCAATTCTCATGGATCAACGAATGGGAGGAATTGACCACGCGCGCCGGGCGCGTCGAGGGCATGGAGTTCGTCCTGCCCGAGTGGTTCTACGCCAGCGTCATCGACCGCTCGCTGGTGCTGACCATCGACCCGGCTTATTTCCGCCTGACCGGCGGTATCGAGCGCTGGCTGTATCGTGTCGCCCGCAAACACGCCGGACACCAGCCCGAGGGCTGGGCGTTCGAGGTTTCCCACCTTCATCAGAAATCCGGCAGTTCGGCCCGGCCGTCCGACTTCGCGCTCGACCTGCGCCGGATCACGGCCCGCCAGTCGCTGCCCGGCTACCGCCTCCAAACCGAATGGGAAGACGGGCGGGAATTGCTGCGCTTTCTCCCCGAAAACTTATCAACAGGCACTGTTGATAACCATGTGAATCCTGTCGGGACATTAGGCGCACGCAGTATCGGGACATTAGGCGCAAATCCCGCGCCGGACTCTATAGAAGAATCTAACAAAGAATCTAACTCTTCTTCTTTGACGCGCGCGCACGCGACCCATGGTGCCGGTGCCGCGCGGCGAGGTGCGCCATGATCCTGGCGTTCCTCAATCAGAAGGGCGGTGTCGGCAAGACCACGCTGGCGCTGCATCTCGCCGGGGCCTGGGCCGCGCAGGGACGGCGCGTCATCCTGATCGACGCCGATCCGCAAGGCTCCGCGCTCGACTGGTCGCAGCGGCGCGGCCATGAAGGCTTGCCAAGGCTGTTCAGCACCATCGGCCTGGCCCGCGACACGCTGCATCGGGAAGCCCCGGAGCTGGCCCGCGATGCCGATCATGTCGTCATAGACGGACCGCCGCGCGTCGCCGGCCTTATGCGCTCGGCTCTGCTCGCTGCCGACCTGGTGCTGATCCCGGTGCAGCCGTCACCGTTCGACGGCTGGGCCTCGGCCGAGATGCTGGCGCTTCTCAGGGAAGCGCGCATCTACCGGCCCGAGCTTGCCGCCCGCTTCGTTCTCAACCGTTGCGGCGCGCGCACTGTCATCGCCCGCGAGACGGCCGAGACGCTGGCCGACCACGATCCGCCCTTGCTCGCCGCCGCCATCGGCCAGCGCGTCGTCTTCGCCGACGCCGCGCAGTCCGGCCGGCTTGCATCCGAGATCGACGGCGACAGCCCCGCCGCGCGCGAGGTCGCCGCGTTGGCCGCCGAGATCGACCAGCTACGGATCGGGAAGGCCACGCCATGACCGGACGCATCCGCAAGCCCGGTTTCGCGTCCCGGCCGGGTAATCCCGAAAGCTGGATCAAGGCGGCCGAAACGCCGCCGGGCGGCAAGGCCGCCGGCGAAGCGTTCACCGCCCGCCTGACCATCGACATCACCGCCGAGCTGCGCGGACGCATTAAGGTCGCCGCCTTCCGGCGCGGCATCACCGTCACCGACATGCTGCGCGACCTGCTCGCCCGCGAATTTCCAGCCTCCGAAGGAGACCAGCCATGACCGGCAAGGCGGCCCGCCGCATGCACGGCCGTCCGCTGCCGGACGGTCCAGCACCCTTCACAACCCTGGTCGAACTGACCTTCGAGAAACGCAAGGTCGAGCACTGGATACGCTTCGGCCGCAAGAGCTACGAACAGATCATCGACCGCCGCCGCAGCGTCGTCGGCTTCGCGCCTGAAAGCATCTTTGCTTTCGTGCGATGGGCGAGCGACGAACATGGCACGGTCGTTTCGCGCATCGACATCGTGCGCGCCATCGGCCGTGGGGAGCCGTTCCAGACGCTGCCCTTTGTTCGCCCCGGTGGCGAAATCCTGTTGCGCCTCGGTAGCTGGGCGAAGGTGCAACGCGCACTTGCCGCCA
>NZ_DATMRV010000112.1:0-6185 GCF_035565795.1 Pseudorhodoplanes sp. | reverse complement strand
CGATTGCGTGCCGATCGAGCGGGCCGCCGAATATGCGGCGGAAGACGCCGACGCGACGCTGCGCCTGTGGCATGCGCTGAAACCGCGCCTCGCCGCCGAGCACATGATGAATGTCTACCAGACGCTGGAGCGGCCGCTGATTGCTGTGCTCGGCCGCATGGAAGGCCGCGGCATTTCGATCGACCGGCACACTCTGGCGCGGCTCTCCAGCGAGTTCGCGACCGAAAGCGCGCGTCTCGAGGAGGAAGCGCAGAAAGTCGCCGGCCAGCCGTTCAATCTCGGTTCGCCGAAGCAGATCGGCGATGTGCTGTTCGGTTCGATGGGCCTGCCCGGCGGCACCAAGACCAAGACCGGCGCGTGGTCGACCTCCGCGTCCGTGCTCGAAGAGTTGGCCGAGCAGGGCCACGAACTGCCGCAGAAGATCCTCGACTGGCGGCAGGTTTCGAAGCTGCGCTCGACCTATACCGACGCGCTGCCGGAATATGTCGATCCGAGGACGCAGCGCGTGCACACGAACTACGCGCTCGCGGCGACCACGACCGGACGTCTGTCGTCGTCCGAACCGAACCTGCAGAACATTCCGATCCGAACCGAAGCGGGGCGCAAGATCCGCAAGGCGTTTATCGCGAAGCCCGGTCACAAGCTGGTCTCCGCCGACTATTCGCAGATCGAATTGCGCCTGCTTGCCGAAGTCGCGAACGTGCCCGCGCTGCGGCAGGCCTTCCGCGACGGCATCGACATTCACGCGATGACGGCGTCTGAAATGTTTGGCGTGCCTGTGAAGGACATGCCCGGCGAGGTGCGCCGGCGTGCCAAGGCGATCAATTTCGGCATCATCTACGGCATCTCGGCGTTCGGGCTCGCCAATCAGCTCGGCATCCCGCGCGAGGAAGCCGGCGCCTACATCAAGAAGTACTTCGAGCGCTTCCCGGGCATCCGCGACTACATGGATCAGACGCGGGACTTCTGCCGCGAGCATGGCTACGTGGTCACGCTGTTCGGCCGCAAGTGCCACTATCCGGACATCAAGGCTTCGAACCCCTCCCTGCGTGCGTTTAACGAGCGCGCCGCGATCAATGCGCGGCTGCAGGGATCGGCGGCCGACATCATCCGCCGTGCGATGACGCGGATGGAGGATGCGCTGCGCGCCGCCGGCCTGTCAGCGCAGATGCTGCTGCAGGTGCACGACGAACTGGTGTTCGAGGTTCCGGATGCCGAGGTCGAACGCACGTTGCCGGTGGTGAAGCGCGTGATGGAAGACGCGCCGCATCCGGCGGTGCAGCTGCATGTGCCGCTCTCGGTCGAAGCGCGGGCCGCGAGCAACTGGGACGAGGCGCATTAGCGCATGGCTGTCATTCCGGGACGGCGCGAAGCGCCGGACCCGGAATCCACCTAAAACCCTCGCATCTTTCCGCTGGATTCCAGGCTCGCTCGCTTTCGCGAGCGCCCCCGGCATGACGATTACAGAGGCGTTGCATGTCCAGACTCTCCTCCTTCTCCATCACGAAGAATTGGCCCGCGAAAAATCCCGACATCTTGCAGCTCTATTCCTTCCCGACGCCGAATGGCGTGAAGGTCTCGATCGCTCTGGAAGAGACGGGGCTGCCGTATGAAGCGCATGCGGTGAACATCACCAGGAACGAGAGCTGGACGCCGGAATTCCTCTCGCTCAATCCGAACGGAAAGATCCCGGCGATCATCGACCCGAATGGCCCTGGCGGAAAGCCGCTCGGCCTGTGGGAGTCGGGGGCGATCCTGCACTATCTTGCGGAGAAGACCGGTAAGCTGATCCCGGCCGATCCGGTCGCGCGCTGGCACACCGTGCAATGGGTGCACTTCCAGATGGGCGGCATCGGCCCGATGTTCGGGCAGGTCGGCTTCTTCCATAAGTTCGCGGGCAAGGACTATGAGGACAAGCGCCCGCGCGACCGCTACGTCAACGAATCGAAGCGGCTGCTCGGTGTGCTGGAGGCCCGCCTCAAGGGCCGGCAATGGATCATGGACGACGACTTCACCATCGCCGATGTCTCGATGATCGGCTGGGTGCGCAACCTGATCGGCTTTTACGGAGCCCGCGAGCTCGTCGAATACGACACGCTGACGGAGGTTCCGCGCTGGCTCGATGCGGCGATGGCGCGTCCGGCGGTGCAGCGGGGGCTCGAAATTCCGGCGCGCCCCGCGTAAGCACCGGCAAACAGGCCGAGTTCATTGGGGAAAATGCGCGGTCCCGCCTGCTGGAAATGGCGGGATCGACGCATTGATGTTAGGGAGGCGCTCATGAGCACGACACCGGCACCATCCTCTCAGAACATCGGCGCCATGCGCGCCCGCCTTCGCGACATCATAAGCAAGCGTTCGTTCGGGCGCGGCGAGATCACGCTCGCATCGGGCCGCAAGAGCAACTTCTACTTCAACCTGAAGCCTACCATGCTCGACGCGGAAGGCGCGGCGCTGCTCGCGGAGATGACGCTTGACTGCCTGTCGGGCGAACGCATCGATTATATTGGCGGGCTCGAGATGGGCGCGGTGCCGCTTGCGGGTGCGATCGCGCAGCTCTCCTTCATGCGCGGCGCGCCGATCCAGGCCTTCTTCGTGCGCAAGAAGCCGAAGGAACATGGGGCGCGGCTGTCGGTCGAAGGGCTCGCGCCCGGCGAATCGCTCAAGGGCAAGCGCGTGGTCATCGTAGAGGATGTCACCACCACCGGCGGCTCGGCGATCAAGGCGGTCGATGCGGTACGTGAGTCCGGCGCAGAGATCGTGATGGTGCTCACCATGGTCGATCGCGAGGAGGGCGCCGCCGACAATTTCCGCGAAGCCGGCCTCGATTTTCGCTCGATCTACAAGGCAGCGGAATTCCTCTGATACCGGCTGTCGGGCCCTGCCTGCGCGCCGCCCGCATGCGACCAAAATTCCGTCGTGGTTATCAAGTCGTTTACCGGCGCTGCCTATCATTCGGCTGTAACCCGTGGCGTAGGGTGTCCGGCGTTCCAGACTGACGCAACCAATCTGTGTTTGCGACGTTGGGAGGGCCTCAGCACTCACGGATGAAAGGAGCCGGCTGTGGCTCAGGCTGGCATGTTCGTGCGTTGTCGGCGCGTCGCCGCCATTGCGGGACTGGCGTTATTGTTTGCGGCTGAGATGCCTGCGCCCGCGTCCGCCCAAAACCTCTTCGAAGCAATTTTCGGCGGACTTCGCCGCGCCATGACACCGCGCGCGCCGTCCGCCGATGGCGATACGCGCATCGCCGATGGTGGCGCGATCTCGTCGGGCTATTGCGTGCGGCTCTGCGACGGCCGGTACTTTCCGGTCAGCGGCCGCGGCACCATGAACGCAACCGAGATGTGTCGCGCGTTCTGTCCCGCAACGCCGACGCAGATGTTCTCGGGTGGTGGCGGTGGTATCGCGAATGCCGTCGCTGCCAACGGTCAGCGCTACAGCAGTTTGCCGAATGCATTCGTCTATCGTGAGAAGATCGTCCCGGATTGCAGCTGCAACGGCAAGACGCCCCTCGGGCTCGTGCAGTTCGAAGAGAACGAAGATCCGACATTGCGGTCTGGCGACATCATTGCGACGCAGGCCGGCCTGATGGCCTATCAAGGCGACGGCCTGCACGGAGGATTTGCGCCGGTAGACAGCAAGCTCGCGCTGCCCGCGAAGCTGAAAGAGCAATTGACGCAGACGCGCGTTGCGCCCGGGCCGAGCCCGGCGCCTGAGGCTGAGGCGGCGACCGACGGGCATGCAACACCTGACGCGGCGCCCCCGAGCCGCAATGCCGATCGACGCGCTCAGGCGCGGCGATAATCAGGCTGTCAGCAGCGCCACCACGTCGTCCGCCAGCGGCAGCGATGACGTGAGGCCCGGCGACTCGATCCCGAACAGATTGACGATGCCCGGCATGCCGTGATTGGCGGGCCCGTCCACCATGAAATCCGCCGCGGGCTCGCCCGGTCCGGTCAGCTTCGGGCGCACGCCGGCATAATCGGGCACCAGCGATCCATCCGGCAATCCCGGCCAATAGGTTCGGATGCGGGCATAGAAGGATGCCGCGCGCGAAGGATCGACATCGTAGCCCTCATGATCGATCCACTCCACGTCCGGCCCGAACCGCATGCGGCCGGCAAGGTCGAGCGTGACATGCACGCCAAGGCCGCCATCGACCGGCGTCGGATAGATCAGCCGTGTGAATACTGGCCGGCCCGCATAGGCGAAGTAATTGCCCTTCGCCAGCACCTGTTCCGGAATGCGCGTCAGCGGATAGCCTTCGATCGTGCGCGCTACCGTCTGTGCCGATAATCCTGCGCAGTTCACGACCGCATCAACGTCGAGATGTCCCGGTTCGCGCCCGCCGAAGGTCACGCGCCAGCCGTGCAGGGTGGGTGTGAGGCGTTCCACTGGCGTTTCGAACGCGATTGCGCCGCCATGGGCTTCGATGTCGCCCTGCAGCGCGAGCATGTAGCCGTGTCCGTCGATGATGCCGGTGTCCGGTGAGACGAGCGCTGCAATGCAGGACAGCTCCGGCTCCAGATCGCGCGCGGCATTGCCACCGATCAGTTCAAGACCCTCGACACCGTTGATCCGGCCTTGCGCCTGGATCGCCTCGATGCGGCTGTGTTCGGCTTCGTTCGTCGCGACGATGAATTTGCCGCAGCGCCGGTGCGGGACGCCGTGTGTTTCGCAGAAGTCGTACAGCATCCGATTGCCGCGCGGACACAACTTCGCCCGGCGCGATCCGGTCGGATAATACATGCCGGCGTGGATGACCTCGCTGTTGCGCGAGGAAATTCCGGTGCCGATTGCGTCGGCTTTTTCCGCGACGATAACGTCATGCCCGGCGAGCGCTGCTGCGCGCGCGACGGCGAGACCAACCACACCCGCGCCAATCACCAGCACTTGCATCACTAGCTTTCCCAGTTCGCTTCCGGCGCGGATGCGACGATGAACATTCGACAACAAACCCGGCGCTTTGGTCGCACCCGATGCTTCTAGCGGTTTCCTGTCTCCGGGAACAATTCGATTGTGGTTTGAATTTGCAGCGTGTGGGCGACGCGCAGGGGATGTGTTGGGATGCCAAAGAGACTGGTTGCTGTTGCCTGCGTCGCCGTCGCCTCTATCGCATGGTTGATTGAACCTGCTTTCGCGCAGCGCCCCGGACATGGGGGCGGCGGCGGTGGCCGTCCGGCTGCCGCGCCTGCGGCGCGCCCGATGCCGGCTGCGCCCGCACCGCGAATGTACGCGCCGCCTCCGCGCATGTCAGCCCCGCCGCCTCGAATGGCTGCCCCGCCGCGCATGGCGGCACCGCCACGAATGGCACCGCCTCCCCGCAACGCGCGTCCGGCAGGACCACCGCCGCGGATGGCTCAGCCGCCGCGTGGTGCGCCGACTCGAATTGACCGTTCGGCCCCCGCACCGCGTGCCGTCGAGCGCGCGCGTCCCGGTCCGCGTCAGGTCGTGCAACCGCGACGGATCGAGCGCCAGCAGCAACGGGTCCAGGAGCGCATCCAGCGTCAGGACCGTGCGCGAGAGGCGCGGCGGCCGCAGCAGGAGCGCGTCCAGCGCGCACGCGAAGATCGCAGGGAGGTTCAGTCGCTCCGCAACAGGCAGCAGCAGGACTTGCGGGCGAAGGGGCTGACCGCGCCCGAACGGCAGAAGCTGCGGGCCGAACAGCGGCAGCAATTGCAGGATCTGCGAACCAAGCAGCGCGAGCGCGTCCAGACCGACCGCCAACGGCTCGACGCCGACCGGCCGAACCGTCAGCAAGCAGATCGCCCTGATCGTGCAGAGCGGCGCGCGGCGGGCCCCCGCACCAGGGAGCGCGAAGCCAACCGTCAGCAGCGTGAAGCGCAGCGCGCGCAACAGATCCAGCAGCGCCAGCAATTGCGGGAGCAGCGCGCATCGAGACCTGCCGAACGCCGCGTGACCCGCGACGAGGCGCGTGCGGGACGTTTCGCCGCCCGTTTCGCTGATCGCGGCGACCGCCGGCAGGCACGCTCCGAACGAGCATTCGCCCGCCATGCCTGGCGTCACGGCCGGCGCGCAGCCTTTGTCGCCTGGCTCGGCCCGATCTTCTATCCGTATCTGTATTCGGACTTCTTCGACTACACGTTCTTCCCTTATGCGTACGACGACGCTTATTGGGCGTATGCCTACGATGACTTCATCGACGGCGTGTTCTTCGCCTATGGCAG
>NZ_DATMRV010000111.1:0-3622 GCF_035565795.1 Pseudorhodoplanes sp. | reverse complement strand
CGGCGTCTTTCGCACGCACTCCGATGCGCCGCGCGTCCTGATCGCCAATTCCAACATCGTGCCGCACTGGGCGACGCTCGACTATTTCAACGAGCTCGATCGCAAGGGCCTGATGATGTACGGCCAGATGACGGCCGGCTCGTGGATCTATATCGGCTCGCAGGGCATCGTGCAGGGCACCTACGAGACCTTCGTCGAGGTCGGCCGCCGGCACTATAACGGCGATCTGTCGGGCCGCTGGATCCTGACCGCCGGTCTCGGCGGCATGGGCGGCGCACAGCCCCTCGCCGCCACCATGGCCGGCGCATCGATGCTGGCGATCGAATGCCAGCCTTCGCGCATCGAGATGCGGCTGCGGACCGGCTATGTCGACATGCAGGCGAAGGACCTCGACGAGGCGCTGACCATCATCGAGCGTGCCGGCAAGGAGAAGAAAGCCGTTTCGGTCGCCGTGCTCGGCAATGCCGCGGAGATGTATCCGGAACTGGTGCGGCGCGGCGTGAAGCCGGATGCCGTCACCGACCAGACCTCGGCGCACGACCCGATCAACGGCTATCTGCCGGCGGGATGGACGCTCGCCGAATGGGCCGAGAAGCGCGAGCGCGATCCGAAGGCAGTCGAACAGGCCGCGAAGGAAAGCATGGCCGTGCATGTGCGCGCGATGCTGGATTTCCACAAGCAGGGCATCCCGACGCTCGATTACGGCAACAACATCCGCCAGCGCGCCTTCGACATGGGCGTGAAGGATGCGTTCGATTTTCCGGGCTTTGTGCCGGCCTATATCCGTCCGCTGTTCTGCCGCGGTGTCGGCCCGTTCCGCTGGGCCGCGCTCTCGGGCGATCCGGAGGATATCTACAAGACCGACGCCAAGGTGAAGGAGCTGATGCCGCACGACAAGCACCTGCACCACTGGCTCGACATGGCGCGGCAACGCATTCACTTCCAGGGTCTGCCGGCGCGCATCTGCTGGGTGGGTCTCGGCGACCGGCATCGCATCGGCCTTGCATTCAACGAGATGGTTGCGAAAGGCGAACTGAAAGCGCCGGTCGTGATCGGGCGCGATCATCTCGATTCCGGCTCGGTCGCCTCGCCCAATCGCGAGACCGAAGCGATGAAGGATGGTTCCGACGCCGTGTCGGACTGGCCGCTGCTCAACGCGCTTCTGAATTGCGCCAGCGGCGCGACCTGGGTGTCGATCCATCACGGCGGCGGCGTCGGCATCGGATATTCGCAGCACGCCGGCATGGTGATCGTGTGCGACGGCACGCCGGAAGCGGGCAAGCGCGTGGAGCGCGTGCTCTGGAACGATCCGGCAACCGGCGTGATGCGCCACGCCGATGCCGGCTATGACGAGGCGATCGACTGGGCGAAAAAGCAGGGGCTCAATTTACCGAGCCTTTAAGGCGGGGCTGGCAGACCTGATTCCGCCTAATGGGCCCGCGCAGTGAGAGCCATCCCGTGACCGAAGACCTCCCCTCCCGCAT
This sequence comes from Pseudorhodoplanes sp., assembly GCF_035565795.1. Lineage (GTDB taxonomy): Bacteria > Pseudomonadota > Alphaproteobacteria > Rhizobiales > Xanthobacteraceae > Pseudorhodoplanes. The sequence continues at coordinate 2,138 of NZ_DATMRV010000111.1, read as the reverse complement.
CCCGGATACCGCGCCAGAGCGCACCGCCATGATTGGCGGCATTCCCGTGACCGTTGCCGCGTTATTGGCAATAGCCATGATCCTGCTGGCGCTGATCGGCGCCGGCGCAACGCTCGCGAATGTGTCGTGGGCCGAGAAATACTGGCTCTGGCTCGTGCCGGCCTTCGGAATCATCTGCACGGTCGCGGCCTGGATGCGGACCGGCAGGCTGGACAGCACCGTCCTCCGGCAAGTGCTGCACTGGCTTGCGGTGGGTGTCACGATCGCGATCGATTTCAGCTTCTTCCGACGGACCGGCGAACAGACCACCATCACCACCAGCCTGAACTCACTCCTGTTCCTGGCGCTCGGCTGCCTGCTTGCGGGCATTCATCTGGAATGGAGTTTTGCGCTGGTCGGTCTCCTGCTGCTCGCAACCGCATTCGTCGTTGCCATCGCGCAGGAATACATGGCGCTGGTGTTCGTAACCGGCGCGATTCTGATCGCGCTGCTTCTGATCGGACATCGCGTTGTAAAAAGGTGGACGGCGTAAGGCACCTCGCAGTTGCAGCACTGCTCTTCGAGACAGCCGCGCCTGCGCGGGGCGACCACCAGCGTCAATGCGCTTCCGCCGCAAGCACGGCCTCGGCGCGGATTTCTTCCGTCAGCCGCGCTTTCAATTCCGAAAATTCCGGGCTGGTCTTGATCGTGTAGTGTCGCGGATGCGGCAGCGTCACCTGCAGATCCGCCTTGATGCGGCCTGGCCGCGCCGACATCACCAGCACGCGCGAAGCAAGGAAGATCGATTCCTCGATATCGTGCGTGACGAACAGCACGGTTTTGCGTTCGCGCTCCCAGATGCCGAGCAGAAGCTCCTGCATCAGTGCACGGGTCTGGTTGTCGAGCGCGCCGAACGGCTCGTCGAGCAGAAGAATTTCGGGACCGTTTGCGAGCGCGCGCGCGATCGCGGTGCGTTGCTGCATACCGCCGGACAGCTGCTTGGGATAATGCCGCGCGAAACTCTGCAGACCGACCCGCTCCAGCCATTGCGCAACGATGGCGTTGCGCTCACCGACCGGCACGCCCTTTTCGCGCAGGCCGAACGCCACGTTTTCCGCGATCGTGAGCCAGGGAAACAGCGTGTAGGACTGGAACACCATGCCGCGGTCAGGCCCTGGCCGCGTCACCGGATGACCGTCGAGCAGGATCTTGCCGGTGGTCGGCGTATCGAGGCCGGCAACGAGGCGCAGCAACGTGGACTTGCCGCAGCCGGACGGCCCGAGGATCGTGACGAAGTCGTTGTCGGCGATATTCAGATTGGTCGGCTCGAGCGCGCGCGTCGGCGGCCCGCCATGCAGGCCGGGAAAGACGCGAGACACATTTTCGATGCGGAGCTTGGTCATGCGTTAAGCCCGCTGGTCTTATCCCTCCCCCTTTTAGGGGGAGGTGAAAGAAAGAGAGACGGCGCAAACCCCGCGGTCAGAAAACAACTCGCCGTCATATCTGGCTCCAGGGGAAGAGCTTGCGGTTCGCCGCCTTGAACAGATAGTCCGAGATCAGGCCGATGATGCCGATCACGATGATGCCGAAAATCATCTGACCGGTCGCGAGTAGAGCCTGGCTGTCGATGATCATGTGTCCGATGCCCGATGACGAGCCGATCAGTTCGGCGACGATGACGTAGGTCCAGGCCCAGCCGAGGACGAGCCGCAGGATTTCCGCGATGTCGGGGGCGGAGGAGGGAATCAGGACGCGCGCGAGGATGCCGCGGTCGCGCGCGCCGAGGGTCAGCGCCGCCTCGACCAGATCGCGGCGGGTGCTTGCGACCGAGACCGCGACCATCAGGATGATCTGGAAAACCGAGCCAATGAAGATGACGAGCAGCTTCTGCAATTCGCCGATGCCGGCCCACAGGATGAGCAGCGGAATGAAAGCGGACGCCGGAAGATAGCGCGCGAACGATACGAAGGGCTCGAGGAAGGCTTCGATGGGCTTGTAGGCGCCCATCAAGATTCCCAGCGGGACGGCGACGATCGCCGCGAGCGTGAAACCGCCGAGCACGCGCCAGATCGTCACGCCGATGTCGAATGAGAAATTATGCTTGCTCAGCAGATACCACCCGTCCTGCACCATGGTGAGCGGGCTTGCGAGGAAGGTGG